>JAQBUF010000036.1 GCA_027623995.1 Nitrospirota bacterium | reverse complement strand
CATTGAATTCATTGATGGAGAAAAGAAAGCCAGGAAGGCCGCCTAGTCACGGCATCCCCAACATTTGACAAAAGCTCCAAAACGGATTGCAGAAAATGGGGCGAACACCATTCGAGACCAAGGTGCACGAGTGGATCCGCATCTAACGCCACGACGTTGATCGGGAAAGATTTTTCTTTCACGTGTCAAACCTGTTTCTCAGGATACTTGCCCATGATTTCTGGTGAAAGAGCATCCAAAGGCCAAGCACTTCCTGAAATGATCCCATGCGTTATGCGATTCTCAGTCTCTGTGGCTATCGAGGATCCATCGTGGGAGTATTGCTTGTTGTGTGTGTAGAGGCACATGGTGACGATAACTCTGAAAAATTTTACTTTACGAAAGACTATCATGTTTATGAGGTTAATTGAATGAGGGCATCACCTGATTTTCAATGTAGGGAATGCCCCAACCAACAGTCATGGTTTCTACTACAACCCATTTAGTATCGTGGAGGGTCTTTCGGTCTTCGAGTTTGAATATTGTTGCCTCAGCTCGGCATTTTCAATCCAATATTTCATGCAGACTCTTGTCATTTTTGATGACACAATTGTTCGCTTCCCAAACACCTTCACGCCAATCCCCTCAACACAAAAATAGTGTATTCTTGCGTTCTTATTATGTGGTGCAGGTCGTTGCCCATCCAAGCACTTTTGAAGTTCGAACGAAACACCAATGTGCCTGGGTATTTCCCCACACATTTCTTGCAAAGATGTAGCCTTCTGCGTATGCTCACCCCCTACGTTGCTAACCCTGAGATTTCGTCATGTCTGAACGACAACAAATTGATCATTCTCGGAAAGAAATCGACCGTCTTGATGATGAGATCTTGAAGATCTTGAACGAGCGATCGCAGCATGTCATTACCATTGGCAAAGCCAAGCGCAAGGCCGACCCTACGGCTTTGCTCCATACTCCAGGCCGCGAATCTGCAATCATTGAACGATTGACGAAGGCCAATACTGGACCTTTTCCCAACGACGCGATCCGGCCCTTGTACCGAGAGATCATGTCGGCATCGCTTTCATTAGAAGGCATGCAAACCATTGCCTACCTTGGTCCTCCCGCGACGTTTACCCATATCGCCGCATTAGGAAAATTTGGTGAATCGGCACAATACGTCCCAGTCAGTGGGATCAAAGAAGTCTTTGATGAAGTCGAACGGGGACGAGCTATATATGGTGTCGTGCCGATTGAAAACTCCACAGAAGGGGTGGTCAATTACACCTTAGATATGTTCATCGATTCAAATTTGATGATCTATGGCGAAGTGATGCAAGAGGTGTCCCACCATTTAATGTCTAAGGCTCATTCTATTGATGAGATTACCAAGGTCTACTCACACCCACAGGCCTTGGCCCAATGCCGGAATTGGTTAGATACCCACTTGCCGAATGTGGCTACCGTTGAGACGCCCAGTACCTCACGGGCGGCTGAACGTTGCGCCGAGGAACCGACGTCCGCGGCCATCGCGGCTGAACTAGCGGCCAATCTCTATGGATTGCAAATCCTCAAATCTCGCATCGAAGACAACATTAATAATTTCACTCGCTTTCTTGTGCTCTGCAAACATGCCTCTGATCCAACGGGAAAAGACAAAACGTCCATCATGCTGTCAGTGAAAGATAAATCTGGTGCGCTGTATGATTTACTTCGACCCTTCGCCTCAAACGGCATCAATATGACCAAGATTGAATCACGTCCATCACGGCGGAAAGCTTGGGAATATATTTTCTTTGTGGACGTCGAAGGGCATAAGGACGACGATCGAATTCGCCGAACCATCGATGAAATTAAACCCCGATGTTTATTTTTAAAAATTCTCGGCTCCTATCCCATGCATACCTAAAAAGGCGTAAAAAACGTATCTCGTATTTCGTGAAGCGTATCTCGTAAAAAAAACGAATGCCCGCCACGAAATACGAGATACAAGATACGAGATACTCTATGCCCCTTCACGTTCATCCAGACATTGCCAAACTCGTACCCTATTCTCCCGGAAAACCGCTGGATGAATTGGAGAGAGAATTAGGTATTCGAGGAGCGGTCAAACTCGCCTCGAATGAAAACCCGCTTGGCCCATCCCCTAAAGCTATTGCCGCGCTGAGTACTGGGGCTGAAACCCTGCATTTGTATCCTGATGGTGGCGCACACCATCTCACTCGAGCCTTAGCGGATCGCCTCGATGTGTCACTCAATCAAGTTATCGTGGGGAATGGTTCGGATGAAATTATTAGTCTTCTCGTGAAAGCGTTTGTGGCCCCAGGCGAAGAAGCCGTGATGGCTGATCATACGTTTGTCATGTACAAACTTGCGGTGACGGGCGGACATGGGACCATCAAAGAAGTGCCCTTAAAAGAATGGTGTCATGATTTACCCGCCATGGCCAAGGCCATCACCGACCGAACACGATTAGTGTTTATTTGTAATCCCAATAATCCGACGGGAACCATCGTCACTAGGGATGAAGTCACGGCCTTCATGGCTGATGTGCCGGATCATGTGATCGTGGTCTTTGATGAAGCCTATTTTGAATATGTTCGGCACCCATATTTTCCGGACTCTCTTCAGTACGTCAGGGAAAATCGTCCGGTGGTGGTGCTTCGGACCTTTTCCAAAATTTATGGCTTAGCCGGACTACGCATCGGCTATGGGATCACCACACCTGAAATTGTGGACTACCTGCACCGGGTCCGCAATCCCTTCAACACCAATGCCCTTGCCCAAAAAGCCGCGCTGGCCGCGCTCGATGATAAAGAACATGTGGCCACCAGCCGCGTGCTCAATGAATCAGAGATGGAAGTCGTCGCATCCGAACTCAGAGACCTTGGGTTTCATCCACTTCCAAGCCAAGCGAATTTTCTCTATTTCGATACACGCCAGGATGGGCATGACGTGTTCAATCGCCTGTTAAAAGAAGGCGTGATTGTTCGCCACATACGCGGCTCCATGATTCGCGTGACCATCGGCCAGCCCGAGGAAAATATTCGATTCCTGAGAGCCCTCAAGAAGGTCATTTAAACATGATCCTTCATCGATCAAGGAAACTCCACTCATGATCATCGTATTCAAACCTCACGCGACTGAAGAAGACATTGATCACGTCACCGATCGGCTTCGAGAGCTTGGCCTTAAATCGCAAATCTCTCAAGGGGAAGAACGCACCATCATTGGAGTGATCGGTGATGAGCGACTGTTGGACAATCAACCCCTCACGGTGTTCCCGGGGGTGGAAAGTGTCACCCCCATCATGGCCCCGTGGAAACTCGTCAGCCGGGAGTTTCAAAAACACAACACGGTCGTTGATGTCGATGGGGTCAAAATCGGAGGAAGTCGAATCACGGTCATCGCCGGACCCTGTGCCGTGGAGAAACTGGAAATTACCGTGGGAATTGCCAGGGAAGTGAAAGCGGCAGGGGCATGTATTTTACGAGGCGGTGCCTATAAACCACGAACCTCTCCCTACTCCTTTCAAGGGTTGGGTCGAGAAGGTCTGGACTTTCTGGCCGAAGCCAAAAAGCAAACTGGACTTCCTGTCATCAGCGAGATACTTGATCCTCGCGACACCGATATATTTTTGGAAAAAGCTGACATCATCCAAATTGGCGCCCGCAACATGCAAAACTTTGAATTGCTGAAAGAAGTCGGCGCCTATGACAAACCGGTCCTTCTCAAACGCGGTTTGTCCGCCACCATCAAAGAGTTCTTGCTCTCGGCCGAATATATTATGTCCAGAGGCAATCGGAATGTCATGCTCTGCGAACGTGGCATCCGCACCTTTGAAACACATTATCGCAACACGTTGGACCTTTCGGCGGTCCCCGCACTAAAAGAATTGTCCCATTTGCCGGTATTCGTGGATCCTAGCCATGCCTCCGGAAAGTGGAACCTTGTGGCCCCATTGTCTTTAGCGGCGATTGCTGCTGGCGCCGATGGGCTATTGATTGAGGTACACTCCAATCCGGAAAACGCCCTGTGCGACGGCGAAGAATCGATTAAACCTAGCCGATTTCTTGAATTGATGGGCAATCTTAAAAAAATCGCCGAAGCGGTAGGACGAGAGTTGTAACCACCTCAAATTCGTCTTTCGAATCTCGCATCTCGTATTTCGTCTTTTCATGAGGTACGAGTCTGGTATTGTCAGTCACAATCCATAACCAGTATCTTGTTCTGGCATCTCATTTTTTTCACGAGATACGAGCGACGAGATACGCTCGACGGATCCCTAATGCCAATCCATTTCAAACAAGTCACGATAGTTGGTGTCGGCCTTATTGGCGGATCATTGGGGATGATTCTCAAACAACAAGAGCTAGCCGATCATGTGATTGGTGTGGGCCGAACTATTGAGAATTTAGAATTGGCCATCAAGCTCGGGGCCATTGATCGATACGAGCAAGAGCCGAAACTCGCCATGCCAGGAACTGACTTGGTGATTTTAGCCACGCCGATTGAGAGCTATGCCGGGCACCTGAAATCATGGGGGGGGCTGCTGACTGAGGGAGCCATTGTCAGTGACGTGGGCAGTGTCAAAGGGCCACTCGTTGAACAAGCCGAATCTCTGATGCCTCCCGGCGTACATTTTGTTGGTGCTCACCCCATTGCAGGAAAAGAAAAATCCGGTGCGGGTGCGGCATCTCCTGATTTATATCAGAACGCCTTATGCCTCCTTACGCCGACAGAAAACACCGATGCCGAGGCATTACGGAAAGTACAGGAGATGTGGGAGGCCGCAGGATCAACCGTTCGATCCATTGACCCTTTTGTCCACGATTGGATTTTAGGAGCCGTGAGTCACTTGCCCCATGTGGCCGCCTTCGCACTCATGAATGCCCTCAGTGAATTACAGCAACACACCAAAGGCGATGTGGACTTATTAAATTTTTCTGGCGGCGGACTTCGAGATACCACCAGGATTGCAGCCAGCTCGCCTGAGATGTGGAGAGATATCTTTTTGTGGAACAAAGACAATCTGATAGTAATGATCGAAGCACTAGAGAAACAATTGGGAAAAATGAAATCGTTCATTCAGCAACACGATGAAGCAGGGATCGAACATGAAATCGCCAAAGCCCGCGAAGCCCGGCAACGCTTAAAATGAGTTCCCTCACGATCGCACCTCAAGGCCCGCTCCGGGGAACGGTCCACGTTCCTGGGGATAAGTCCATTACTCATCGAGCACTTATTCTCAGCGCGCTAGCTGAAGGTTCCTCTACCATCCTCGGGTACTGCCGAGGCGAAGATTGCCTCAATACACTCTCATCACTTCAACATCTCGGAATACCCATCAAGGTTGAACCTGACCAAGTTCATGTCTCTGGAAAAGGCTTATGGGGTCTCACCGAACCTGCAGAACCTTTGGATTGCGGAAATTCCGGTACGGGACTTCGCCTTCTCGCCGGAGTATTGGCCGGACAACAGTTTTTTACGGTCCTCACGGGAGACGCCTCTCTCCGAAGTCGTCCTATGGGGCGAATTGTCAAACCCCTTCAACTCATGGGTGCTCACATTCAGGGACGTCGGTGTGGAGAATTAGCTCCACTGGCCATTACGGGGACTCCGCTGAAAGGCACAGACTATGTGTCGCCTGTGTCTAGTGCCCAAATTAAATCCGCGGTCCTTTTGGCCGGGTTATTCGCGGAAGGGGAGACACGGTTTTCCGAGCCCCTACAATCCCGAGATCACACGGAACGGATGTTCCGCTACTTGGGCATTCCGTTTGAAGCAGAGGGAAATTCGATCCGATTAACGGGACGGCAGTCTTTTCAGGCCAAAGATCTATTTGTCCCTGGGGATCTTTCCGCCGCCGCGTTTTTCATTGTTGGAGCCTCCATTGTTCCAAATTCGGAAGTGACCATTCCAAACATCGGATTGAACCCCGCTCGAACGGGAATTTTAGATATTCTCATTGAAATGGGAGCCAATATTCAGATTCTCAATCAGCGAGAAGAGTCTGGCGAACCTGTGGGGGACCTTTGGGTCAAAACCGCCCAGCTTCGAGGGATTTCCATTGGCGCAGCACAAGTACCTAAAACTATTGATGAATTTCCAATTTTTTGCGTGGCAGCGGCCATGGCTCAAGGTCAAACTATTGTCACGGGCGCAGAAGAACTACGGGTCAAAGAGACAGATCGTATCCACGCCATGGCCACCGAGCTGAAAAAGCTTCACGTCGCGATTGAGGAAACCCCTGATGGGTTTATGGTCCAAGGCGGATCAACCATTCAGGCTGGCCATTGTCAAAGTTATGGAGATCATCGTGTCGCCATGGCCATGGCCATTGCCGCCCTCACAGCCCAATCTTCTACCACCATCGATGACACGGATTGCATTGAAACGTCCTTCCCAGGCTTCTATGGCAAACTATTGGAATTATTGACAAATTCCAATTGAATCCTATAATAATCAATATTTTAGACGAAAATTGTGAACGCGTCAGCCAATACGCGACGTTTAGTCGTTACTATTGACGGTCCAGCCGGGGCAGGAAAAAGTACGACTGCTCGCGCTTTGGCCGCTCAGTTGGGATACATCTATTTGGATACCGGTGCGTTGTATCGTGCCGTAGCCTGGAAGGCCAATACCACAGGGATTGATTGTTCAAACCCTGTTGCGCTGAAAGATCTCTTGCAACACATGGACCTGCATGTAACATTAGAGGATCATACTACTCGTACGATCGTCGGCTCCCAGGATGTCACTCCGTTTCTCCGTGCTCCTGATGTCACTCGAGTCGCATCAACCGTTGCTGCGATGCCTGAGGTGAGAGAATGGTTGCTACCGATTCAACAACAATTTGGCCAAGCTGGCGGTATTGTTGCGGAAGGTCGAGATATGGGAACTCGCGTGTTTCCCAATGCTGAAGTGAAGTTTTTTTTGAATGCCGATCTCAATACCCGTACTTCGCGACGATACCAAGAACACCGTCAAGCAGGGCATGATGGAAACCAGGAAGATATCCGACACCAAATTCACGATCGTGATACGCGCGACCAATCGCGGAATATCGCACCCTTAGTTCCGGCTACTGATGCCCTCGTGATTGATTCCTCACCAATGACGGTTGATGAAGTCGTGGCCACAATGATGGAGTCAATTACGGCTCGCCTGTGAGCACAATCATTTATGGGATCTTGTGGGTCCTCTGTCGAAGCCTGAGTCACCTCTTTCTTCGATATCGAACGAATGGCGTAGAACATATTCCCCAATTGGGTGGGGTCCTCATAGCTGCCAACCATGCCAGCTATACGGATATTCCCTTGCTCGGGTGTGCGGTACGGCGACGTCTTTTCTTTTTAGGTCGAGCCAATTTGTTCACGAACCCAGTCTTGCGCTGGATGCTACGCTCCATAGGCTGGATTCCATTGCACCATACACGCTGGGATCGAAAAGCCTTTCAGGATGCCGTAGACATGCTGAAAGCAGGTAAGACCGTTGTCATTTTTCCTGAAGGCACTCGAACGTCGAACGGAAACCTTCAGGCGGGGAAGCCTGGTGTTGGAATGATAGTAGCAGAGGCTCAATGCCCTGTTGTTCCTGTCTACATTGACGGAACGTTTCAGGTGCTACCAATGGGTGCCTCCTGGTTGCGAATGCATCCGGTATCGGTAAATTTTGGAAAGCCTTTAGACTTTCGCCGAGACATGGAAAAGTATCAAGGAAGAGAGCTATACACACATATTAGTCAGACCATTATGGACCGGATTGCTGATATACGTTGCGTGAGACAATCAACAACACCGGCATTATAAACCTAGGGAATCTAGCATTCACGTGAGCTCCAAGCTGGAAATCCCATCACCTCCGTCGCTATTTGCGAATGAAGACTAAGGAACAGAATGAGTACTATGTCTAACCCCATTGTTGAAGAATTTGATCAGGCAACATTAGCCGCCCTGTATGAAGAAACCTTCCGGAATTTTGAAGAAGGCACCATTACCGAAGGTCGCGTGGTGGCTATCCAAAAAGACCGGGTGATTGTGGATATTGGTTATAAGTCAGAAGGTGTGATTCCGATGAATCAGTTCCTTCCTGACGAACTTCCCACCATGGCGATAGGAGACAAGCTACAGGTCTATATTGAACAGCGCGAGGATTCTGATGGGAATCTAGTTTTGTCCAAAGAAAAAGCGGACAAAATGAAAATATGGGAAGAGCTAGAGGTTTCCCACACAGAAGAAAAAGAAGTGCAAGGAAAAGTCGTATCCAGAATCAAAGGCGGCATGATGGTCGATATCGGGGTCAAAGCCTTCCTCCCTGGCTCTCAAATCGATTTAACGCCAGTCAGAGATTTAGATAGCCTCGTTGGGAAAACCTTCCCCTTCAAAATTATTAAGATTAACCATCGCCGTGGAAATGTCGTCATCTCACGACGAGCCTTGCTAGAAGAAACACGCGACAAAAAGCGCAAAACGACCTTAGAGACCTTAGCCGAAGGGCAGTTAATCGAAGGTGCCGTCAAAAATATTACGGACTACGGCGCGTTCCTAGACCTTGGAGGCATTGATGGACTCTTGCACATCACAGATATTTCCTGGGGACGAGTTGGGCATCCTTCTGACATGTTCTCTGTCGGAGATCGCTTAGCAGTCCTCGTTCTGAAATATGACAAGGAGTCCGGCAGAATTTCTCTCGGCTTAAAGCAGAAGACGGCCGATCCATGGATGGAAATTGCGGCCAAATACCCCGAAAGCTCGCGTGTGGCAGGGAAAGTTGTCAGCTTGACTGATTACGGAGCATTCGTGGAATTAGAACCTGGGGTCGAAGGGCTTGTCCACGTGTCGGAAATGTCCTGGACTCATGAAGTGCGACATCCATCGCGTGTGGTCGCGGTTGGGGATGCCATTGATGCCCAAGTCCTGCATGTTGATCAACAGGGACGCAAAATTTCTCTTGGCATGAAACAAACGGCCCCAAACCCATGGGACATTATTCAATCGCGCTATCCTGTTGGGACTCGTATTGAAGGTAAAGTCAAAAGCGTCACCGACTTTGGCGCATTTGTGGGCCTAGATGAAGGCATTGATGGCCTGATTCATATTTCGGATATGTCATGGACCAAGCACATCAAACATCCGTCTGAATTATTCAAAAAAGCCCAACGAGTGGAAGCAGTTATCTTGCGAATCGATAAAGAAAAAGAACGCTTATCCCTTGGGTTCAAACAGCTGACGTCAGATCCTTGGGAAACCGAAATTCCTTCCCGCTATCAAGTCGGCGGAACAGCAACTGGCACCATTGCAAAAATCGCAGACTTTGGCGTATTCATCGAGTTAGAGGGCGATGTGGAGGGGCTCATTCACATTAGTGAGACCGGCCAAGATAGCCAAGGTAAATTGGAAGAACTCTTTAAAATTGGGGAATCCATTACCGCGAAGGTTGTCAAAGTTGATTGTGAAGAACGAAAAATCGCCTTGAGTGTACGCGAACATTCACAGGAGTCAGATACCAAGAACCTCGAAACCTATAATAGTGGGCAAGTGGAATTCGATCAAAGCCTCGGACGAGCCGCACAAGACAAAGAAGCTGCGACCGAACAAGGAAGTGAGTAGCCCGCAGCTCGTCATGGAACACCATGTCTGAAGACACTGCAACAAAGCCGAAATCCTCTCGCTGGCGTCGCATTTTTTGGATGCTGGCGGGGGCATTGTTGTTGACCATGATCGGTAAAGGTTTGCTGCCTGACCTAGCAGGGATCGGACAAGAACGCATTGCCCTCGTCAGAATTCAAGGGCCCATTCTTGATTCCCACACCACGGTCAGTGAACTTCAAAAATATGGTGAGGACCCCTTGGTCAAAGCCATTGTCATTCGCATTGATAGTCCTGGCGGGGGAGTGGCGCCCTCACAAGAAATCTATAATGCGGTAAAGCGGGTTCGAAAAGACAATCATAAAACCATCGTAACATCGATGGGTACCGTTGCGGCATCCGGTGGCTACTATATCGCTGTCGCCTCGGATCGCATTTTGGCCAATCCAGGCACATTGACTGGAAGCATTGGGGTCATCATGCAATTAGCCAATTTCGAAGACCTCATGGAAAAAATTGGCGTCCGCAATACCGTCATCAAAAGTGGGCGATATAAAGATGTGGGCTCTCCCTTTCGAACCATGAGTGATGATGAGCGACAATATTTGCAAACCGTGATGGATGATGCTCACCGTCAATTTATCGAAGCCGTGGCCGATGGTCGGTCGTTGGATGTTGCGGATGTCGAAATTCTGGCTGATGGTCGAATCTTCACAGGACAACAAGCAAAAGATGTGTTACTGGTCGATGAACTTGGCGACCTCCACCAAGCAATCAAACTTGCCGCTGATATGAGTGGGATGAAAGAACATCCGTATGTAGTTGAAACCCAAAAGCCATTTTCCTTGCAGGAATTTTTAGGAAATCGATTTTTAGGGGAGGCTGTAGGGCTGCCTATCAAAACCGGCCTAAATCTCATGTATTTCATGGCATTATAAAACACCTGTTTGTTTATTGCAGTTACACCCCAATTCCGGCATGCCAAGAGTCTCACATATGATAGATCAAGGAGAGGGGCAATGACCAAAGCGCACTTGATTGAAAAAGTCACGGAAAAAGCCACGGCGTTGAGTCGGCGGGATGCAGAAAAAGTTGTGAACTGCATTTTTGACTCTATCCGCGATGCCTTGCAAAAGGGGGAAAAAACTGAAATCCGCGGATTCGGGAGTTTCCGCCTACGAATTCGTCGAACCAAAGATGGGCGAAACCCCAAAACAGGGGAGACTGTTGCCGTTCCAGAAAAACGGATGCCATTTTTTAAGGCAGGAAAAGAAATTAAAGAATTGCTCAATAGAGAATAGTTAGGAACCTACACATGAGTACTTCAGAATCTACATCCAACGCCTCCACCCCAACCTGGACCCCGGATGCCCTTCAACGAATAGAGCGGGCTCCTATTTTTCTTCGCGGGATGGTGAAACGATTAGCGGAAAAAAAAGCTGGAGAATTGGGCGTAGAAGTCATCACAGGTGAACTGCTTGATCAATTCAAAGCCCAAATGATGGGAGGGATGGGAGGTGAAGCCGGCATGGCGGAAGCCGCCGATCAAATGGCCAAAGGTCGATTGCCTTGGACAGCTGAAGCCAAGAAGCGCTTAGAAACCGTTCCTGAATTCATGCGTGCCATGACGCAACAGATTGCGGAAGAAGTCGCACGTGAAGGTGGGCACATGGAAGTCAATGTCGATCTGTTTGAAAAAGTTGAATCCATGGGGGAACAAACTGGTGAAGCCCTCACGCCTCTCGAATGGACCGAGGGTGCTCAAGAGATGTTGCGTGACAAAATCAAAGACTCTCCTCCCATCGCGCTTGAATTTGTGACCGACATGCTTAAACATGATGCGGAAGATTTAGCACGTGAATCTGGGCTCACCGTCATCGATGAACACACACTCACAAAAATTTGGGAATCCCCCCAGGAACAAGTCAGCTGGAACGATGAAGCCTGGAAACGATTGAATACGTCACCAGACTTTGTCCGTAGCGGCATTCGGAAAGCTGCTGAACGTCGCGCGAGAAAATTAGGGTTAAAAGAAATTGACTCTGACCACCTCACAGTATTCCGAAATGAGGCCATGATGAAAGCCGTAAAACGCATTCGCGCTTTTGGCTATCAAGAACTCACCTTCGACGCCTTCGATGATGCCATTCACAAAGTCAAACGGCTCAAAGGCAACGATCAAGCCGAACAACGCCTTTCTGAAATTAAAGAATTCATGACAAAGGAAAAACCTGCCGTCGGGGTGTTGGGCGAAGAATTGATGGGGCGATTTCGAAAATATCTCAAAGGCGAAGGCAAGCTGTAGCAGCGTGAAGCGAGAAACGGAAGACGGGAAAAGCCGAGAAAAAATCCAATCTTACGAATCTTATTTTATAGCCTATTCACTTTACTCCCCTTCCATTTCCAGTTTCACGCACTCCCGCTCCTGCCCGTGCTGCCTCACGGGCTAATTGATCAACGATCTCGTTGTACTTCTCTCCAGAATGAGCTAAGATCTTTCCCCAACGGAGATCCATCCCATGGGCCTTCACTGTTGCTACATAGGCCTGCGTGAACGGTGTTTTTGCCTTCCAAAAACCTTTCACCCATTCTGCTAATCCTTGATAATCGTAATAAATCGTTGCACTAGGAATACCCTGGGCATGACACCAATCTAAGGCTTTCAACACTGCCTGTATTTCTCCGGCCACGTTGCGGTGTTGCCGGGCTTCTTCGGGAATATCATTTCCACTGGCACGATGGAGCTCACGATCCTCTTTGAGAATGAGATAGCCCCAGCCTAATTGCATGTCATCTCCGCCATTATGAATACAAGACCCATCCACCCAGATATCTACTGCCGTGGATGACTTAGACGATCCATCCGTCCCAATATCAAGCGTGGGTTCAGCTGCATCAACATCCAGAAACGATTGCGCCTCAGCTTTGGATTTGAAGGATTTAAAGACCGCCCCAGGATACCCTTTTACCTGCGACACACAAACATCCCATGAGGTATAAATTCCCGGTGAACGACCCACTCGGACGGCGTAGAATTTCATCGCGCGTACTATTTTCCTTTGAGCCGCTTTAAACGTTCTTCAACGAGCAAGATCCGTGGCTCTTCCTCTGGGATTTCCTCCACTAGAGCCAGGTAGGTCTCATATTCTTCAATCGCCCGACGCACATTCACCTTCTCCAGCACCTCGGCCAAATTAAAACGAGCTCGCGCATAATTGGGACGCAACACAATGGCTTTTTCAAAGAGTTCAACCGCCTGTGCTTGTTTTTTCTGCTGCACCAACACACTACCAAGATTATTGATCACCTCAGGAACGTTGGGCCTAATTTCAAGAGCTTTTTCCAAGTGTTGTTGAGCCTCAGCCATTTGCCCCGTTTCTCGAAGAGCTAAACCAAGACGATGATGGGATTCCGCCAATCGCACTTCATCCTTAAACCCGTATTCAAGAGCTCGGCGATAGGCATCGACAGCTACATCGGGTTGTCGCTGGCCACATGACAAAAACAACGCAGCTTCTCCCCGAGCAAATTGTTGGAGGGCAAGAAACTTGTTGTCCTTACTCAGGGCAGATTCCTTGGCTTTCTCTTCTGAGATCGTCCGGACCAATCCTGGCAAATAGGATTCTTGGTACGTGGACAACAATTGTTCGTATGGGTCAATGGCCATGGAAGCGACCAGTAATTTAGGACGATCTTCGTCATCGAGCACGAGATAATGAGTGGTGCTCAATTTATCGCCGGTCCGAAAGAGAATCGCTGACTTCGCCTTTGTGCTCTGTAGTAGTTGGGTGGGGTCCAGAAAGAAGGCCGAAGAGGGAGGCAATTCAGACAGGGTTTGACGCAACACTGGATAAGGTTTCAGGTTCAATCCAGAAACAAATCGAAAAATCGCCCCAACCAGAATGTCCTCCTCATTAAAAAAATAGAACCGATCGTGATCTGGTTGACTGCCTTGAGACAATCGTTGAAGTCGCTCCCCAGAACCCCAGGGTTCCTTGGAAAAAGTGGTCCCTTTCCAGGTATTGAGAATAAGGGTTTTGTCATCGCACAGCTTGGTCGAGCCCAAGAGGACCAGATCGCTCGCTGATGGGGGAAGTCCGGGTTCGGGTTGAGGAGAAGTACTACAGGCCGTCCAGACAATAAGGGTCACAAAGACTAATGCCCCTCGTGAATATTTCAAGAGACACGGTCCTGTAAGACCATGGTGGACCTTGGCCAGAACATCACATGAAAATAAATTGAACCGCAAGGGAAAGCCACGTCGATGCGTGAAATAGATGAAGTGGTGGGCGATACTGGTATCGAACCAGTGACCTCTTCCGTGTGAGGGAAGCGCTCTCCCACTGAGCTAATCGCCCGCAAAAAAACGACTTTATCATAGCCATATTGAACCTGACAACGAAACGTTGTCTCTCAATTTGGGAATGTTGAAAAAAGCCGCCAGCCTTTGCCGAGGCTACGGCAGGCAGGCCAGCGGCGTTCCCTGGCTTTGCCGAAGCGGCTCGCACAGACATCGTCCCCATTTTGCCGTGCTCACGTACTAAGAGTACGCTCCGCGCGCCAAGCCTACTCCGCCGAAGTGAGCTACGAAGGCCGGGAAGGGCTGCGGCCTTGCTGGACGGATTTTTTGAACTATTCCCTCTCACTGATACGGACCATAAATTCTAGAGCATTTATGGCTCCTTGGCATGAAATATTCAACAGGCCTCTTCCGAAAGCGCTCATAGCAACACGGCTGGTCGTATTAGTTATTTTTTTGAATCAGGAAGAAAATTTAGGGGAAAGTCTTGCAGAGCCAAATTCAATACGTACTCGACATGTGCTGATATTTTTTCCAAATATTATTGGAGTGTATCTCAAGATAGGCTTAGGTTCGCTTTACTTAACAAAACCTTCTGGCGACACCGCGACCCCTGGAAAGGCTCGAAGCAGTTGACGATCACTCGTCACTAAGGGAACTTCCAAGTCCATAGCAAGACTGGCAAATTCACAATCATAGGCTGAACACCCTGACTGCTCCGCTAATTGAAGCACCTTAATAGAGACAACGGTATATTCCCGTCCCATCATCCATTGTTCCGCATCGTTCATGATTTCCAATACCTCATCAAGAGTTAAGTCTTTGCGCCGCACCAACCCCAGGAGCGTATTCCGAAATTCTGATCTCCACAACATCGGAGCGACCCAGGTAGGATCTTTCAAAAGTACGGCTTCGGCTTGATTGGTTCGCTGCCCTTTCACATAGAGATAGACAATCAGATTGGTGTCGGACACAATCATGGACGACCCGCAGCCTTCAAGGAGGTCAACATTCGATCAGTGAGTCGCGTTTTCTTTGGAGCTTTCCGAATCTGTCGAACCTTAGCAAGTAGACTATCTGCATCAATTGGCACACATTGAGTGAGCGATTCAAGACAGACGATAACCTCATGATTGAGACTTCGCCGATGCCGCGCGGCCTGAGCTTTTAATTGTCGCAATAATGGTTGCGGAACGTTCTTCAGAGTAAGAGACGCCATGGGGAATTCCTTTCATGATGTCAAAATGGTTCCATTTTGGTTTTCATCCCTAGCTTAAAAAAACTTGCCAGACCTGTCAATAAGAGTCTAGCTGTAGGTTTTGGGATTGTATTCTTATGTACGAATCTCGCATACCAATTTGAGCCTTATCCTTGGATCTATGAACGGTGGAAGGCCCTAACCATGTCTCCTTCCGATGCATGGGAAAAATGGGAAACAGAAATTTCTTTGGCTAGGCAACAACTATGGGAGAGGCAAGGCTGACGAAGTAGCGATTGAAACTAGTGGCCCAGGATACACACCCAGGAACACGACACCAGCGACGGCAAAGGCGAGAACGACCATAGCGGTTGGGGAAAGCGCGAGGCGGGTTTCGAGTTCTTGTTCGGATGAGGGTTCGCGCATGTACATGACCATGACCACGCGGAGATAGTAAAACGCGGAGACGGCGGCGAAGACTAACCCTACGACAGCAAGCCAAGTGAGGCCGGCATTGACGGCGGCCATGAAGAGATAAAATTTCCCGATGAATCCTGCGGTGGGTGGAATACCTGCGAGGGAGATCATAAACAGCATCATGAGAAAGGCTGCGCCTTTGTGGCGTTTAGCAAGACCGGTAAAGTCGTCTAGCTCTTCGCCTTCTAAACCACCACGCCTTAAAATAGCCACCATGGCAAATGCGCCCATGGTCATGAATGAGTAGATGGCAAGATACAGCATGATACTGGACACACCAGCAGAAGCGACGCCAGCTCCGGTACCCATCCAGCCTGCCACGACCACACCGATTAAGGCATAGCCAGCATGGGCGATACTCGAATAAGCCAACATCCGCTTAATATTGGTCTGCACAATCGCCACAATATTTCCCAGGATAAGTGTGAGGATACACATGCCTAAAATCAGCCCACTCCAGTTTGGTTTGACGCCACCAAAGCCTTCAAGTAACACGCGAAGGAATGCGGCAAAGCTTGCGGCTTTGGACGCTACAGCCATAAACGCGGTGACGGTGGTTGGCGCGCCTTGATATACGTCTGGTGTCCACATATGAAAGGGTACGGCCGCGACCTTAAAGGCAAACCCGACAATGATCAGCATCATGGCGATGAGTACCAATGGATCGTCAAGACCACGTGCATTTACAGCTGCGGCGATTTCTACAAGTTGCGTGCTACCAGCGGCTCCAAAAATAAGTGAGATGCCGTACAACAACAGCCCCGAAGAAAATGCTCCCAAAATAAAATACTTGGCCGACGCCTCAATGGACTTGGCTTCAAACCGTTTAAAGCCGCACATGATGTAGAGGGAAATGGACATCAGTTCGATGCCCAAATAGATGACCAAGAGATCCGAACCCGAGACCATAATCATCATGCCCGTGAGGGACAGCATGATGAAGCCGTAAAATTCTGCCAGATCGATCCGCTCTTCTTTGAGATACCCAATCGATAAGAGAATAGTCATGCCGCTCACCACATACAGAAGCAACTTCCAAAATGATGCATAGGAATCGACCACGACTAAATTGCTAAACGCAAAGGTCTTCTCGCCCATGCCCGCTGCGGTGATAAAAAAGCAGACCACCAACGTCCCCACACACATCCAGGCCAGGAAATCTTTTTTGGATGCAGGCATGACAGGATCCAGAACGAACAACACGCATGCCGCCAACACCACAAGGCATTCTGGCAAAATCGTTACGAGATCGGCTAAAGGAATACTCATTGCAGCATCGCCTTACGATCCTGGGACAAAGAATCACTCAGGGCCAATGTCGCTGGAAGAATAGGTTCAGGATTGTCCACGGTCATGACTTTCACTTCGTGTTGGATCAAATTATCCACGCTGGCATGCATGACATCTAACAACGGCTTGGGATACAACCCAATCCAAAACACGAAAAATACGAGTGGGACCAGCATGGCCCATTCACGAGGATTTAAGTCAGAGAGCTTCGAGGCCATGCTTTGAGATGGCACACCATACACCACACGTTGCAACATCCACAGGATGTACGCCGCCGCAAGGATCACGCCAAGTGCCGCTAGGGTTGCCGCCAACTTGCTCCACATGAAGGTTCCGACCAGCACAAAAAATTCGCCGACGAAACTATTCATTCCCGGCAAGCCGACAGAAGACAGCGCGAAGATCACTAAAAATGTCGCGTAGCACGGCATAGGTTTGGCGAGGCCAGAGTTATCATCAATCTCCCGACTATGCGTTCGTTCATAAATGATTCCGACACATAAAAATAGTCCGCCGGTGGTAATGCCATGATTGACCATTTGCAAAATCGCGCCCTCGATCCCTTGTGCATTCATGGCAAAGATCCCGAGTGTCACAAAACCCATATGACTCACACTAGAATACGCAATGAGTTTTTTTAGATCAGACTGCGCAAAGGCCATGTACGCCCCATAGATAATCGCAATCACCGACAAGGTCATAATGATCGGGGTAAAGGAGAGCGAGGCATCCGGGAGCATGGGCAAGGAAAACCGAAGAAACCCATACGTTCCCATTTTGAGCAAAACACTCGCCAGAATAACACTGCCAGCGGTCGGCGCTTCCACGTGGGCATCCGGCAACCATGTATGGAACGGAAACATCGGCACCTTGACGGCAAACGCGGCAAAGAACGCCCAAAACAACCAGGACTGCAATGTGGGTGAATAAGCCGATTGGCTGAGAGTCAAAATATCAAAGGTATTTTCTCCTGAGCTAAAATAGAGCACGATGATGGCCACCAAGAGCAACACGCTCCCGGCCAACGTATAGAGAAAAAACTTGATCGCGGCATAGACACGATTTGCCCCACCCCAAATGCCAATCAACAGGTACATGGGAATGAGCATGGTTTCCCAGAAGATGTAAAACAGCACAAAATCGAGAGATACAAACACCCCAACCGTGGCGGTCTCCATCACGAGCAGGCTGATCATGAATTCACGCACACGCGTGTCAATCGATGTCCAGGACACGAGAACGCAGAGTGGTGTCAGAAAGGTGGTCAGCAGGACAAGCGGTAAACTTATACCGTCTATGCCTACCGCATAATGAATGGAGGGCGAAGCAATCCATTGATGCTTCTCGACAAACTGCATAGCCGCCGTCGTTTCATTGAACATCACCCACAACGGCAGCGAGGCCAGAAGCACCACACACGAAGCCGCCAAGCCAATCCACTTCGCCATTTCTTCTTTGGCCAATAGAATAGCTGCCACTCCTAAGAGTGGAAGAAAGACGACTAAAGTGATCCAGGGAAATCCGCCGGACGAAACAGTCATGTCAGTGATAACACTCCACAGATAATTTCTTCATCGTAACTTTTTCACAATTGGGGCAAGAGGAAACAGCTCTTACGCCACAAGCACATCTAAAAGAACACATAGGCCGTAAGGATCAGCACCGCCCCGACCGTCATGCCCAATGCGTAATTTTGCGTCTCGCCCGTTTGGATGAACTTCGCCATCCATCCCCACCACGCAAATCCACGCGCCACTCCATTCACCGCGTTATCGATGATGGCGATATCAATCTTCTTCCACATGAGGTCAGAAATTCTAAACGTCGGATTCACAAAAATTTTATCGTAGGCCTCGTCCACGTACCATTTGTTGAGTGAACATTGATACAGGGTTTGCCACTGCATCATCAGCCGATCAGGAATACCAGGCGACTTCACATAGAAGAGATACGCCAGGCCAATGCCGATCAATCCAGCCAGCGTGGCCATGAGCATGATGCCCATGGCGGCTGGGCCATGATGTCCGGCCTCTTCGCTTCCAGGAAACGCATGTTGAAGAAATTCAGGAATGCCAATGTACCCCGTGACGATGCTCAACACCGCCAACACCAACAAGGGCACCGTCACGACTTTGCTTGGTTCATGCACGTGATCCGCATGAGCCGGATCGACACGCGACTCGCCCCAGAACGTGACAAAGACCAAACGGAAGCTGTAAAAAGCCGTCATTCCCGCAGTCAGAACTCCTAATACCGTGAGCACTTGGCCCAAGAGTCCCGCGTTCCACGCTGACAAGAGCAAGGCATCTTTGCTGAAAAATCCCGCCGTAAGCGGGAATCCAGCTAAGGCCAATGAGCCAATCATAAAGGTCCAATAGGTGATCGGCAATTTATCTTTGAGGCCTCCCATGCGGCGCATATCTTGCTCATGATGCACGGCCAAAATCACTGAACCACAGCCCAAGAACAACAAGGCTTTGAACGCGCCATGCGTGAGCAAGTGATAAATGCCTGAGACATAGCCGCCTAACCCGCAGGCCATCATCATGTACCCAAGTTGACTCAATGTGGAATAGGCAACGACCCGCTTAATGTCTGTTTGCGTTAAGGCAATCGTGGCTCCAACAATCATGGTTAACCCACCGACCACGGCAACCACATCCATGGCCACAGGAGACAAGTTGTACAGCGGCGCAAACCTGGCCACCATAAACACCCCAGCCGTCACCATCGTCGCTGCATGAATGAGTGCGGAAATCGGTGTCGGACCTTCCATGGCATCCGGCAACCACACGTGCAGCGGAACTTGCGCGGACTTTCCAACGGCTCCAACAAACAGCAGTAAGCAGATC
This sequence comes from Nitrospirota bacterium, assembly GCA_027623995.1. Taxonomy (GTDB): domain Bacteria; phylum Nitrospirota; class Nitrospiria; order Nitrospirales; family UBA8639; genus Nitronereus. Next base: position 15,486 of record JAQBUF010000036.1, on the reverse strand, counting down.
AAGGTCATCGCCGACACTTCCCAACCGCCGCCCATTGCACCCAACAGATCAACCGTGGCCCCGGCCTGTGCCACGGCCCCGGACAACACCGGTTGATATTGAAGCGTGCCGAATACGACAAACACCAACAAGATACCGAGCATGAATCCAAAGTCACCAACACGATTTACGAGAAATGCTTTCGTGGCTGCCGCACGCGCGGAGGCTCGTTCATACCAATGACCGATGAGGAGATAGGAGCACAGACCCACCGCTTCCCAAAACACAAACAGCTGCAGGAAGTTATCGGACATCACAAGCATGAGCATCGAAAACGTGAAGAGCGCGATGTTGCTAAAGAACCGAGCATAGCCTGGTTCGCCACGCATGTAGCCCATCGTATAAATATGGACAAGTCCACTGACGATGGTCACGAGCATTAACATTGCGGCCGTGAGTTGATCGATGTACAACCCAATTCGAATAGTCAGATCGCCTGAGGACGCCCAGGTATAGAGGGGAATTTCCAACACCTGGCCACTGGCCACTTCGGACAAGGCCATCAACGACAAGGCAAACGAGCCCCATACCGCCGGCACGGCAATGAGATGCGCACGATCCTTAATGCGGTGCCCGAACAGTCCAATGACGATAAAGGCCACGAGTGGAAGGAGTGGAATGAGGGCGTAGAGCATCAACCTACCATTTCAACAAACTGAAATCATCGACATTGATACTCTCATGGTGCCGATACAACGCAATGATAATCGCCAACCCTACGGCCACTTCAGCAGCAGCCACAGTCAACGCAAAAAAGACAAACACTTGCCCCGCGAGGTTTCCCAAATACGAGGAAAACGCCACGAAGTTGATATTGGTGGCATTGAGCATCAGCTCAATTGATAAGAGAATGATGATAATGTTCCGACGGACGAGCACGCCAACCAGCCCGATGAGAAACACCAATCCGCTCAACGCCAGGTAATATTCAACAGGAACATCCATCAGGACTTCGGCTCCATAATTCCCTTTTTCGTGAGGATCACCGCCCCGACCATTGCCACCAACAAAATCAACGAGGCGATTTCAAAGGGAAAGAGATAGGTAGAATATAATAGTTCACCGATCGACTCCGTGTTCCCTACTGAGGCTCCAGCCTGGACAGGTAACGGTGCATGTGGAGAAGCAATCAAAAAACCTCGGCTGATGCCCAATAACACCGTTTCGGCCAAGAGAACGAAACCCAAAAACATGGCGACCACACCCTGCTTATTGAACTGCTCTTCACGTTTAATATTGAGGAGCATCACGACAAAGAGGTACAGCACGAGAATCGCCCCGGCATACACAATAATTTGAATAGCGGCCAAGAACTCGGCATGCAGCGTGACGTACAAACCCGCGACATGAAAAAACATGACCAGGAGGGACAACGCACTATGGATGGGATTTCGAAGTGCGACGACCAACGTCGCCGTCAACACAATCACTCCAGCAAAATAGAAAAAAATTACAGTTCCCAACGGATCATCCTTTTACCTTTTCACACATTCAATTCCCCTCCAATGCCAGGCCCATTGGAAACGGAAATCAGGAGGAGGTTAACTAGAATTCTTTCTCGGGAATATCTTTGAACGACACGTTGAAATACGCAACGTTCGGATGCTGAAATTCCAAGCGTTTTTCTTTGACTGGAAAGGACCGATCCCCGATCGCCAACAACTGTTCTTTATTGAGTTGTAAATGGCGTTTATCATAGACAGCCCATTCAAATTCCTGCGTCATACCCAACGCATCAACTGGACAGGCTTGCACGCACATCCCACAAAACAGACATCGGGTCATATCCATATGATATTCTTTGGCATACCGCTTCGTCGGTTCACCAGGCACTTCCGCGCTCACCACCCGAATGACACGAGAAGGACAGGCCGCCTCACACAAATCACACCCGACACATTTTTCGGTTTCATCGTCGTACTTGAGAAGGGCAAGCATCCCCCGATAATTTTGTGGCAACTGCTTTTTCACGTGAGGATATTCCAGCGTGATGGGTTTGTACTTCAACAAATGCATCATCGTCTGCTTCATCCCAAGCAGGATTTCATAAAAGATGAGCGTCTTGATCCATGCTTTGATGTTCATAGAGTTCTCAGTTCAATTCTCAACTGGCCTCAACCAGGAAAAATATACGCCATGATTGAGGTAATCACGATATTGCCAAGGGCGATTGGCAGAAGCACTTTCCATCCAAATCGCATGAGTTGATCATAGCGAAGTCGTGGGAGCGTTGCGCGGATCCAGAAAAAGAAAAAGAGAAAGGAATAGACTTTGATCGCAAACCAGATAATTCCAGTGATCCAGGCATAATCTCCAGGCGCTTGCAGAAACGGCAATGGGGCATCCCATCCGCCAAAAAACAGGACAGTGGCCATACAAGACACCAAGATCATGTTGGCGTATTCCCCCAAGAAGAAAAAGGCAAAGCGCATTCCACTGTATTCTGTAAAGAACCCCGCCACTAATTCACTCTCGGCCTCTGGAAGATCAAACGGTGTCCGGTTCGTCTCAGCGACTGCGGAAATTAAAAACACCACAAAGGCAATGAATTGAGGAAACGGAAACGCAAAGGCATACCAATTCCAAAACCCACCGACCTGTGATTCCGTAATGTGCACCAAACTCAAGCTGCCAGAGAGCAACAAGACGCCGACAATGGATAAGCCCACATTGAGTTCATAGCTAATCAACTGCGCGGCAGATCGTAATCCACCCAACAAGGAATACTTACTATTGGAGGACCAGCCCCCAAGAATAATTCCGTACGCTCCAATGGAAGCAAAGGCCAAAATATAGAGCACGCCAATATTGATATCGCTGATGACAAAGGGTTTGAATTGCACCCCCATGACCTCAACTGTCCAATTCGGACCGAAGGGAATGACCGCAAACCCAATCAACGCCGGCACCAACACCAACACCGGGGCCATGCAAAACATAAACTTATTGGCACCCGCCGGAATGATGTCTTCCTTGAAAAACAGTTTGAGACCGTCGGCGACTGGTTGCAGAATTCCATAGGGGCCAACTTCCATGGGGCCCATGCGATCTTGCATCCAGCTCAGCACCTTACGTTCCAATAGCGTGAGCACGGCCACGGTGAGTAACACCAACCCCATGACCACACCGATTTGCGACAACGTGAGCGCCAATCTTATAGCGACTTCATTCACGGGTCTTCTCCTTCAGTAGGCTTGTCAACATTTGAGTCATCAACAACATGTCTTTCCTATGCACCAATCTCGAGATTTAACTCACTCGCGTGGCTTGCACTTCAGTAGTTTTCCAACAGGGTACGTGATTCCGTTTATCCACAGTCAGACTAAATAAGGCTCGCAATTCTTGGTCAAAATGCTCAGGAAACCATGCCACGCCCAGTGGGATCCGATCAACCAACTTCACAGGAACGGTCACTTCACCATGGCCATTGGAAAGACGCAGGCTGGCACCATCCTCTACCCCAATTCGAGTGGCATCATCAGGGTTCACATTGAGCACACCGCTCTCTTGAATCTGTGAGAGGCCTTTGGATCGTGTAGTAAACTTTCCAGAATGATAAATCGATTGTCCGAGCACGAGCGTCAAAGCGCCTTCACTTTTAGCAGCCTTTTGAGGAATGGTATATCGAACCTCCACGTCCTCCTTGAAACCTTCACGAAGATACTGTGCCAAGATTTCGGCATTGACCACGTGGGGCGTAGACGTCGGTCCCAGCAATCCATATTGTGGAATGACACCTCGAATCTCTTTGAAGATCTCTTTGACTTCCCCATATTCCATGGGTGAATTCATCAGCACGGATAAGGCTGAGAAAATTTCCCAATCAGGAAGACTTTCGCCAAGCGGGTCAAGTGATTTACGCACGGATTGGACGAAGCCTTCGGTGTTCGTAAAGGTTCCATCCTTTTCAACTGCCGAAGATGCGGGAAACACGACATGTGCTTTCTTCGCGGTTTCTGTCAGGTAGAGTTCTTGGCACACTAAGCATTCCAGAGCGTCCAATGCCTCGGACACCTTGGCATCAGGGGGCAAGGATTCGAGAGGATTTTCCCCAACAATAAACATCGCTTTCATGGTGCCCTGCCGCGCGCGATCGAGCATCTCCACCATGGTGGCACCGGGCGTGGACGGCACATCACGTCCCCAGACTTTGGCCAACATCGTTTGGGTCGTTTGATCGTCTGCCTTGGTCGGGCCAGGAAGATACTCGGTCACTACTCCCATTTCGATCGCACCCTGCTCATTATTTTCTTCAGCTAAGACACCGACACCCGACCCTTCGTTTCCGTGGTGTCCAGCAAGAATCAACAGGTCCAGCAAATTCGTGACAATACCCTCGCCACCAGTAGCACGGAGCACGCCCTGGCCAGCAAGCACCACCACACGTTCCGCCTGGCTAATCGTTTGGGCAGCCGCGTGACATTGTTCTAATGAGAGCCCAACGGATTGTTGAATCTCTTGCCATGAAATTTTCTCGACCGCAGCAATGATGGTTGTCGCAAAATCAGAAGCCTGTGAGGACACCCGCTCATTCACTAAATTCTGTTCGACCAGACCTTTGATGACCCCAAGAACAGCGGCACCAAAACACCCAGGCAACACCGTCAAATGATGGGTCGCCAACGTCGTAATATTACTGATGGTTGAAAAAGCGGGAATGGCGGTTTCAAGCGTAATCAGTTTGGCCCCATTCTTCTTGATGCCTTGTTTGATTTTCAACCCAGTGATGGGATTCGTTTCGGTGATGCTCGTGCCCACCAACACCACGACATCCGCCTCCACAATATCATCGAACGTGACCGCCCACCGATGGATACCTTGGACACGTTGAAGGGCTTTCACCCCGTTGATATAGCCATAGCGTGCACTGCTATCGACGTTATTCGTCCCAATCACACCCCGCATGAATTTCTGAAAGGCGTAGAGTTCTTCATTCGTGCATCGTGCGGTGATTAACCCACCGATGGCATCGGCCCCATGAGCCGCCTTGATCTGAGCAAATTGATCAGCCGCTCGTTCAAGAGCTTCTTCCCACGTCACTTCCTCAAACGAACCATCAGCCTGACGAATTAGCGGATGCATCAACCGATCGGCATGCACATTCGCGTGATAGCCAAAGTACCCTCGAGCACACAGATCGCCATCATTGCGTCCCGCACCCAAGGTAGAATTGACTTCGATCAAATCTTCATCTTTTCGTTGCACGGTCATCTGGCAACCATCGCCGCAAAAGTTACAAATGGTTTCTGCGCGTTTCAACATCCAGGGTCGGAAATCATACATCGATAACCGGCTCGTGATGGCCCCAACCGGACAAATTTGAATGCACCCGCCACAGAAATCACACTCGAGTTCGTTTCCAGCCCAATGCGAAATCTTGGTCATGGTCCCACGACCCACTGGCGCCAAGGCCTTGGCATCCATCACTTCATCGCAGTAACGCACGCACCGCATACACGACACGCATCGATTCATCTGCGTTTCGATCAAAGGACTGAGATGCTCTTTGGGAAACACGCGCTTGAGTTCGGTAAAACGGCTCCCCATGGTGTATTCATGGGAGAAATCTTGTAAATCGCATCGGCCCCCTTGATCGCAGACCGGGCAGTCAAGTGGATGGTTCCCCAGCAACAGCTCAAGAACGGACTTCCGCGCAGTTTCGACATGAGGAACAGACGAGCGTACGACCATTCCATCAGCCACTCGGGTACTACATGAGGTTTGCAATTTAGGGATTTTCTCAATCTCAACCAGGCACATACGGCAATTGGCATCGGGCTCAAGCTTGGGGTGATAACAAAAATGTGGAACCATCACGCCAACTTGCCGAGCCGCTTCAATGACGAGAGTCCCCTCGGGAACCTCAATGGACTTACCATCAATTGAAACCGTCACCATTTTTTTTGTTTTCGTTGTTGCCATATAATTGTGACCTAAAGACTAAGAACAGGAATTTCTTTTTCTTTTCTGGTGGCACGAAGCGCTTCGGCTTCTTGAATCAACGCCTCATATTCATGACGCCAGTACTGCAGTGTGCTCTGGACCGGAGCAATTTCCGCATCACCAAAGGCACAGACCGTTCGGCCACCAATGTTTTTGCAAATTTCTGAAAGCGTGTCGAGGTCTCCCTGTCTGCCCTGCTTATTCTGGATTCTCTGGAGAATTTGCACGATCCACGAACTGCCTTCACGACAGGGCGTACACTTACCGCAGGACTCATGGTAGAAAAACTCCATCAGGCGAAGAGCCGCCCACACCATACTCGTACCTTCTTCCATCACCGTCACGCCACCGGAACCCGACATCGATCCAGCCATCGCCACAGATTCAAAATCCATAGCCACATCAATATGTTTTGGAGTCAAAAATGGCGCGGAGGCTCCTCCAGGAATAAAGGCTTTCATGGGTTTATCGGACCGCATTCCTCCGCCGAGTTCCTCGATTAAATCTCGAAACGTGGCATTCACCGGCAATTCGTAATTCCCAGGATTTTTGACATGCCCACTGAGGCAAAACACACGAGTCCCTGTGCTCTTCGGAGGCGCGCCAATGGCGGCAAACCATTCTGGTCCGCGACTCACAATGTGCGGAATGTTCGCCAAGGTTTCGACATTATTGACGACGGTCGGCTTTTGGTAGAGACCATGCGTCGCCGGAAACGGAGGCTTCACACGCGGCTTCCCTCGCTTGCCTTCCAAAGATTCCAGCAATGCAGTTTCCTCACCACAAATATAGGCTCCTGCTCCAGCGTGGACATACAGATTAATGGTGACGCCACTGCCATGCACATTCACACCCAAATGCCCAGCCTGTTTGGCTTCTTCAATCGCCCGTTCTAAGACCTTGGCGCCGAAGCGGAATTCGCCGCGTATATAGATGTAGCCGATTTCTGCTCCGATGGTGTAACACGTAATCGCCATCCCCTCCAACATCTGATGCGGATCACGTTCCATGAGCTGCCGGTCCTTGAAGGTCCCAGGCTCGCTTTCATCCGCATTACAGCACAAGTATTTTGGACCTTGGTAATCTTTTGGGAGAAAACTCCACTTCACACCCGTAGGGAACCCCGCGCCTCCCCGACCACGAAGTCCAGATTTTTTCACCATCTCAATAATATCGTTTTGCGGCACCCCGGCAAGGACCTTCTTCAGCGCTTGATACCCACCAGTAGCCTCGTAATCTTGAAGCGACCCCGTATACTGAGGGTTGCTCATATTTTTAGTTAAAATCTTTTCAAACGGTTTCATATCAAATCACTCGTTTCAGATCATCGCGGTTCCGGTACCATGAACGGTCCGGTTTTTAACGCACAATCGCCGGTCTGTTTTAGATCCTCTAAGATCTGACCAACTTTTTCTTCGGTTAAGCGCTCAAAGTAATCATCGTTGATTTGCATCATAGGCCCAGTACCACAGGAGCCTAAGCATTCCACAGCGCTGAGCGTGAACATTTTATCTGACGTCGTTTGCCCAACGGCGACACCAAGATGCTTTTGCAGCCACTCGATCAAATTATCTGCTCGAACCAACGCGCACATTAACGAGCGACAGACCTGAATGTGAAACCTCCCAAGGGGTTTAAGACTCAGCATCGTATAAAACGTCGCCGTCTCAAACACCTGCGGAGGTGTCAGGTCCAAGATCTTGGCGATTTCCCTCATCGCTGATTGACTCACGTACCCCTCTTCCTTTTGAGCCAAATTCAACAACGGCAGCAACGCCGACCGCTTGATCGGGTATCGGCTAAGAAGATCGTCGATGTGGTCTTTATGTTTTTCTAAAAGCATGATGCCTCAGTCGTGATGCGTAATGAGTGATGCGTAATGCGTAGGGATTCCTTCATTCGCTTCACGCCTTTCGCTTCACGCTTCACGTTCTTCATCGATCGCATTCCCCCATCACGATATCGTAGGTACCGAAGATGGTAATGATGTCTGAGATTAAATATCCGCGTGCCATAAAATCAAACGCACCCATGTGCACAAACGATGGAGAGCGAATTTTCATTCGATAGGGCCTTGGTCCGCCATCACTAATCAAGAAGAATCCTAATTCTCCTTTGGGCACTTCCGTGGCGCAATAGGTTTCCCCTTTGGGCGGCTTGAAGCCTTGGGTGAAAATAATGAAATGGTGAATCAAGCTCTCCATATCTCGCATGACCTTCTGCTTCGGTGGTGGAATCACTTGCGGAAGGTCAGCGATAATTGGGCCCTCTGGCATTTGTTCGAGACATTGCTCAATGATTCGTGCGCTTTGCCGCATTTCCTCAACCCGAATCCAATACCGATCGTAGGTATCGCCATTCTTGCCAACCGGCACATCCCATTCAACTCGATCGTAGACACCATAGGGTTCCATCTTCCGGATATCATAGGAAACACCTGACCCACGAAGAGATGGCCCCGTCAGCCCAAAGTTAATAGCGTCTTCTCCTGAAATCACCGCAACATCTTTGGTACGTGAAATCCAAATACGGTTCGTTTGAAGAAGAGTATCGTATTCTTTCATATGCTCAGGAAATGTTTTCAAAAACTCTTTGAGCGACTCAATGATTTCCGGCGTCAAGTCACTATCAACACCACCGATACGATAATAATTTAGCGTTAAGCGGGCACCACAGAGTTTCTCGAACATATCGAGCAACACTTCTCGTTCCCGAAACGTCCAAAAGAACACCGTCATCGCCCCAATATCAAGAGCCTGAGTCCCCAACCAAAACAAATGGCCGATGATGCGCTGCATTTCGGCAACAACCGTTCGCACATATTCGGCACGCTCGGGGATTTCGACACCAACCAATTTTTCCACGGCCCGTACGTAGGCGTAGTTATTGGTCATGGCACAGGTATAGTCCAGCCGATCGGTATGGGGAATCACCTGCATGTAGTGTAAACCCTCGGCGAGTTTCTCCACTCCACGATGCAGATAGCCCATATCGGGAATGGCTTTGGAAACTCGCTCGCCATCGAGTTCCAGCACCACCCGCAACACTCCATGAGTACTAGGATGTTGAGGCCCCATATTCAACAGCATTTCAGTTTTGCGTTTCGAACTTCCTGGTGTATCACCGGCCATGAACATATGACGCTGATCATCAGGAATTTCCTCTTCAGACCATTCGCTTTCTGGTTCATCTAAACGTGGCAGGAATTCAAACCGACTTCGCCAGCCCTTACCCTCGGCTGGAAAATCTTTTCGTAAGGGATGCCCCTCATCATAGTCTTCCGGCAAAAGGATTCGCCGAAGATCAGGGTGTCCTTCAAATTTGATACCCATGAGGTCGTACACTTCACGCTCAAGGAATTCTGCACCTTTCCAAATGGGGGTCACAGTTCCAATCGTCGGCTCATCTTCGGTCACACGCGCTTTGAGCCGAATGCGGGTACTATGGGGCAAAGACAAAAAATGATAAATCACTTCAAAGCGTTCAACATCATCGGGGTAATCGGCGGAACAAATATCCGTGATATGGTCGAAGGCCATCCCTGGGTCATCATGCAGGTACCGTGCAACCTCTAGAATGTCCTTCGCACGCACCTTGGCGGAGAGGTCCCCTCGCTTTTTATCCTCAGTCACGGACAACACTGCGGAAGGAAATTTTGCCTGTAATGTTTCAAGAACTCGATGCATAAAATTGTAACCCGTTATGCGTGAAGCGTCATGCGTTTAAATTCTAGTTCATCCTGCCAATTCATACTATGAGTCTCAAACCGTTATCCACGAAGTATCATGCTCAAAATGCTAAACCGTTTTTCTTTGTACGGATCACGCATTACGCCTCACGAATCACGTCTCCAGTTATTTCACAAACACTTTTTCTTTTTGAATCTTTTCTTGGAGCTTAAGCAGTCCATCAATTAAGGCCTCTGGCCGTGGAGGACAGCCGGCTATATACACATCAACTGGCACAATCTGATCCACGCCCTGGACCACACTATAGCTATTGTAATGATTGCCGGACGTCGCACAGGATCCCATCGAAATCACATAGCGAGGTTCAGCCATTTGATCATAAATACGCCGAATCACCGGCGCCATTTTTCGGCACACGGTTCCGGCCACAATCATGACATCCGATTGTCTCGGCGATGCCCGAAACACTCCTGCCCCAAACCGGTCGATGTCGTATCGAGATGACACTGACGCGATCATTTCGATCGCACAACAGGCCAAGCCAAAGGTCATTGGCCACATAGCCGACTTCCGACACCAACTCACCAAATAATCAAGATTGGTCGTCAGAACATTCGCATCAAACTGTCGTTCAAGCATTCCCATATAGAAAACCTCGTCGTTCGTATCTCGTATCTAGTATCTCGTCGTTCGGATTTCGTCGCTTGTGTTTCATTATTCTTGTTTTTACAAGATACGCGTCACGAAATACGAGATACGCATTCAGTCCCATTCCAATGCGCCTTTTTTCCAAGCGTACCAATAGCCCACCACAAGAATGGCAATAAACAATCCCATTTCAATGAGCCCCAATAGCCCTAGCTTCTTAAACGCCACGGCCCATGGGAACATGAAGACAATTTCAATATCGAAAATAACGAACAGCATCGCGATGATGTAATAGCGCATGGGAAATTGAATGCGGGCATCAGAGAACAACGGACTGCCGCTTTCATAAGGAAGGAGCTTCGCGCGGTAAGGACGACTGGGCCGTACAAAATATCCTGCCACAAGAGAGACCACGCCAAAGGCCGTGGCAAGCAAGGCAAAAATAGCAATCGGAATATAATTTAATGGAACCGCTTCACTACCCATTGGCAGCCACCTTTGGAACCAGAAAAATAACAGGTCTTACGCTTGACACCTTACTGGCATTAGCGCGCCATCAAAAAATGCTCGATGCTTGAGCGCTTGAAGGTTGGGAGCTTCCAAGCCTTTATGTTGAACCAGCACCTTAAACGTGGTGCCCATGCCTTGATGGCGCAATAATTCAATAGCCGCTTTCACCTCTTCAGACTCTTGCGCATAGCCGGCCACCATTTCATCAATCCCCAAACCCATGAAAAAATGCATCAGATTCGTAAAGCCAGTCAGCGTGAGCCCAGCGGTGTCACCAACTTGAGCCAAACGTGAAAAGTTCACATGCGCCGTCATGTCTTGTTCGCCAATACGCTCATAAGGATTGGTCGTCACTGTATGACGGTAATAACACATTAAGGTTCCGTCTTTTCTCGTGGGAGAAAAATAATCTTGACTCGTATGCCCATAATCAATGGTGAGCACAACCCCGCGACGCAACACTCGAGCGACCTGCTGCATCCAGCCCACGGCATTCACATTGATTTCCGTCGTCATCCCGTCCGGCAACTCCACATCTAAGGCCTTAAGGGTATTCAGCAACTCATCAGTAGAAGGCTCATCGAGATGCTCAACAAATTGGCCATCTACATAATTCACATAGATTTCTTTCAAGCATTCGGATTCCATCCGCACTCGATGCACGGGGAAGGCATCGACCAATTCATTGGACACCACCACTCCCACGAATGATTCGGCATCGAGTGAGTCGAGGTCAGCGATCCAGTGAATTTTCATGCGTGAGGAGTATGCCGATAATGCTTGTTCCTGAAAAGTACGAAGATAGGGGCTTCGCTCAACTAAGATCACAGTGAGCCGAGAAAGCAGCCCAAGATCTTGCGTTGCCATTTCATCGATCACATCATGAATCAACCGACCCTCTCCTGGTCCCATTTCAAGCAGAGTAAATTCAGGAGGGTTTTCGAGCAACGCATCCACTTCTTGCAATTGACGAACAAGAGATTTGGCGAGAAAAGGAGAAACACAGGGAGCCGTGTAAAAATCCCCGCCTTCCATACCTATAGGCGAAGAAGAATCGCCTGTTCGAGCACGGTTACCACCCGTCGTATAATACCCGTGGTCGGGATCATACAGCGCCATGTCCATAAACCGTGCAAAGGTGATGGGGGTACCGGCTTCCTGGATCCAAGAAGCAATTTTATCTGACAAAGGCGTCACAATAAATTCCAAAAAAATTCAGGGGTTAAGACACAAAAAATCCCATAGGACCCATACGCCTAGGTCCAATAGGCCCAAGGAAGCATACATTAGCTTTCACCCTGGGGGTTAGTCAAGAAAAGGGAAGGGCATTCCACCCCAAAGGTAGGAGAAATATTTGAGGACCGAAGAATAAGGAATTCTAGAAAAGTGGAAAAATAGCAGATCACCCACAAGTTTCTTTTCAAGCGATGAACCTTTAAAGAAAGGTTTCATCATTGATGGATCCAGGAACACGGCTTGCCAGGCCACGGTTCATCACATAATAGACCGCGCCAGGATATTCAATTCGGAGAGGTGGGGCCATTCAACAGGTCAACTCCTTACAAGCCGAAACTCTCAACCAAGGGAATGTTGAAAAAAGCCGCCAGCGGCGTTCTCTGGACTTGCCGGAGCGGCTCGCACAGACTTGTTGTCGCCCTTTTGCCGTGCTCACGTACTGTGAGTACGCTCCGCGCGCCAAAAGGGCTGCGGCCTTGCTGGACGAACTTTTTTGAACATTCCCCATGCCTGTAAATTCCTGGCCACCTCAACCTACTCCCTTTGTACCAAATTCCTTCCTTTATGGGATAAACCCTGATAGCCTTATTCTGCCAATCAAATGCTCCACAGGGGGTATGGCACAACACAGCATCTTGCCACTATTCCAAGAGACAATTCTGATGGGGAGGACGAAAACATATGGCGCGTGCATTGGTTCTCACGGTCATCGGGACAGATCAACCAGGCCTGGTTGAAGCGCTCGCAAATTTAATTGCCCAGCACGAGGGAAGTTGGGACGAAAGTCGGATGACCCGATTAGCCGGCCACTTTGCAGGGGTCGTCCAAATCCACATCCACGAGGACCTCGCAGAGGGGCTGATCGCTGCGCTTCCCTCCCTAGCCGACCGAGGCCTTTCGGTGAATGTCGTCGATAGCGACTGGTCGCTTGCGGTGATAGACCATCGGGAATCGTTGCGACTCGAGTTGGTCGGACAGGACCGGCCCGGGATCGTCCAGGAGATTTCCCGGACCTTGGCGGCCCTCGGGGTCAGCATGCAAGAACTCCGGACGGTCATCGAGAGTGCGCCCATGTCAGGAGAACGGCTCTTTCGTGCCGAGGCTGAGCTGGTTCCACCCGCCAGTGTCGGGTTCGAACAAATCCGCACAGCTCTTGAACAGTTAGCCAACGACATGATGATCGACATCACCCTAAAAACGGGTAAGTAGCCCAAGCAAGTCAGAACGAAATTATTGGCAGAGCGGTTCGTTTCAGAATGTCGTGCTCAGTAGAATGGGAATGTATGCAGTGAAGACCTACCCCTTAAGCACGGGAATGCCTGTGGGTTCCTTGACTTCACCTCATGATAGGGTCTAGCGTGAACCCATGACGTATTGAGCCCCGCTGACATCCTCATCTCTCGCGCTTCGTTTTTCTTCTCCTGCGCGTCTGACTTCCTCGTCCCCGTCGCTTCTACGCCGCACCTCTTTTCAACTATTGCTGTCGTATTTCAACGGTAACGGTAACGCTGACCATCAGGTCAGGTTTCTGAAGAGGTCTTTCTGGACCGTCACGGTCAAAGAACGGAGTCGTGAAGACCACCTGTCTCTCCAAAATCCCTTTAGGACTGCTCTGTGTTGCCGTCCAGCCATGCAGCCTTCCTTTAGGCCCAATCCACTCGAAGGCAGGAGTGGACGATTTCCCAGACAATCATTCTTGAACAAGTACGGTGCTGAGGTAAAAAGTCCCTCCCCGTAAGATCATTTCTGGAGGGATATTTGATGGTTGTAGGAACCTGCATATCCATGATGACCGAATAACACATGATATTTACTCACAAGTCGATTCTGCCCCACTAAGGGCAAGATCGGAACTCAACCAATAAGACGAGGAGAACATGATGAATCAACAACAGTTCACAGGATTTTGGAAACACCTGCAAGACCCGCTGAAAGCCAAATGGGACAAAATCACCGACGAGGATGTCCTTCAAGTTGATGGAGATATGTTAAAATATCAAGATGTCTTAGACCGGCGTTACAGTGCGGACAAAGAAACGGTCAGTACATGGGCGAATCGCCGCTATTCGCATATCAGTGGGAATTATCAGGGTTATGAGTTTGGGTTAAAGGACCCGGTACTGAACCCTGGGTGAGTGAAAATGAAAGCATTCGCCAGGATGCCTGAACCGTAACTCTCCCCTTTTCCTCCTCAGGACATGTGCCTGGTCAGAGGGGAGGGTTGATTCTCACCATGCCGCGAATACTTTTGAATTCTAGTAGTAAGGCTATGGGCTATGAAGTCAAGTCTTGCCTTAATACCTTTTTGGCTTGGGCAAGCCGAGGATGGCTCGCCAACAACTGGCGCAACTTTCCCACACACCGATTGACACCACTGATATGGCCCATCCCAAAGTAGGCGGCAATCTCGGCTAAGGGATACCCACCAAGATCCCGACACAGGCACACCGCTAACCATCTCGCTTCGTTCTTCGGTCCCCGCCCGCGAACGGCTCGCCTAAGCTGCTTCACCGGAACATTCAATTGAGTCCCCACCGCTTGGGTAATCGTCGCAAGGCTGGGGACCAGCCCCTGAGCTTTCACCAGTCGTGGAGAAGCCTTTTGCTCCTTGCCCACCAACCCGGCCACAAACGCCTCACTCCCTAACACCGGTTTGAGAAACGTCTCCCCATAAAAGTCCGCAAGAAGATCTTCCGCCTCGCCTTCGACATAGTGCTGATACTCCTGATACTTCCGTCGATGGCCTAATAACTCATACGTGAAGGTTCGCACTAACCAGGGTGGAGACGGAGCTTGGGCAATATAGGCGGGATAACTCGACCAGGGAAAACTGGCTAAAGGTTTGCGGCCCAAGTCACCTCCCAGCGGATTGCGGTGAATATACCGTGTCAAAGCCAAGAGATAGCGATCCGCTTGGACCACAATGGCTTTATATCGTCCGCGGAAGAGCGGCCCATCCGTGTCATGCAAGCGATTGTAGCGTTGAGTATACAGCCCATTGACATGCCGCATGCACCGCGCAAGATTCCCGCGTGGCGTCTGCACGAGCAAATGATAATGATTGCCCATCAGGCAATAGGCATGGATGCGCAGACCAAAGCGTTCATCAGCTTCGGCGAGGGTGTCGAGAAAGGCCTGGTAGTCGGCAGGAGACTCAAAGATCCGTTGCCGCCCCCGACCGCGATTCATGACATGGTAATAGGCATTCTGAAAGTGGATACGAAGCGGACGGGCCATCGGACAACGCTAAAGATTTTAAGGTATGAAGTCAAGACCTGACCCCCAATTCCAAGGTGGAGACGGGGCTTTGGCAATATAGGCGGGATAACTCGACCAGGGAAAGCTGGCTAAGGGTTTGCGGCCCAAGTCACCTCCCAGCGGATTGCGGTGAATATACCGTGTCAAAGCCAAGAGATAGCGA
>JAQBUF010000035.1 GCA_027623995.1 Nitrospirota bacterium | reverse complement strand
CTTCTCCTCCCCGCCCTCTACACTAATTTAACATAGGGGAGGTGTCTCATCATTATTGACACAGAGGGCGGCGGCGTGCTGATTCACGGTGTTTCTAGGTCAATCGCCATTCTGGTGGAGTCGTAGGCTATTGTATGACTAAGCTTGTCCACTCAGTGTTACATCATCATCTCTGTTGGGGTGCTTCCTATGGGCTTCCTTGTAGCTGCACGATCTCATCGTGCTCTCTTCCGCGCAACCATGGCCAAGGACGCCAGGCGGAGGCAGCATGAGATGCTGCAGCTACAGGAAAGACTTGAAGCTCGAAGGGGAAGATAGGGTCTTGCCCGGCGCGAACCCCATCATGTGAATAATTAACGAGGGCGAGTCTCTCGCGACTAAAATTGCGATTGATCCAGAAGAGGCATCTCGGCGAAGTCGTTTTTTCTCTCTCATTGTTTGTCTACCTGGAGGTTGCGAAAGTGATACCGTTAACTCAAAATGGAAATGCTGTGGCGAAAACGTGCGAGCGCTGTGGGGAAGCCTTTTCCTGTGGACCACTCTATGCCTGTTGGTGTTTTGAGATGATTCTCACTGATGCTCAACGAATGTCTCTTGAAGACCAATTCGCCGATTGTGTTTGCCATGTATGCTTGGATGAATTGAGCCAGACTCTTTGAGTTGAGGCCCTTCCTTTGTGAAAACACAATGAGGTTGAAACGTGAGAATTTCTAAAGTTTATACCAAGACTGGGGACGGTGGTCGCACGAGGCTCGCCGGAGGACAAGAAATTGAGAAAGATTCTCTTCGCGTTGAGACCTATGGAACGGTTGATGAGTTAAACTCCATCATCGGATTGGTCCGCGTGTTTAATCAAGGGGACTGTGAGTCGAGTCACGCGTCTCTCCAGTTGGACGAGTGGATGAACAAAGTTCAGCATAAATTATTTGATATCGGGGGGTTGCTCGCGACCACATCTGGGCAAGAATTTAAGAATATGCCGCAAGTGACCACTCAGCATGTTGAGCGGTTGGAGACTTGGATTGATACGTGCCAAGAAGAGTTAGCACCGCTCAAAGAATTTTTATTGCCAGGGGGCGGGAAGGTGCCTGGTTTTCTGCACCAAGCACGAACCGTGTGCCGGCGTGCTGAACGTCTTTGTGTTCGTCTGTCGCGAGAGGAAACTATTAACCCTCAGATTGTTCCGTATTTGAATCGATTGAGTGATGCGTTGTTTGTCTTTGCTCGTTGGATGGCCCACCACAAAGGAGAATCAGAATTTTTATGGGATCGATCAGCTTCCGAAGCATCTTAGGCTTGAGTGTGCTTGTCCTCCTTGTGCTTGCCGGGTTTTTCTATTCCCAGCCTAAGGGTGTAACTCCAGACATTCCAGATGATCCGAAGGCCCTTGAGGCTTTGGAGCTTGTGCGTACGCATCCCGGCCGAAATACCTCAACCCTTGAGGAGGCTGTGAATCAATATGTTCGAGATTTAGAAGCCAAGGGTACGCCACATCATAAGGGGGAATGGCAGGTTGGAGAAGAGCAACCGGGAGTCTTTGCCGTCAGGATTCTGATTCGTGAGCAAGGGTTTAATGAATGGCTTCAGCGAGAGTTCGCCTGGCGGGTGACGCTGAAGGATAAAACCATTCGCGTGATCTCATTGGCGGCTATTCATTTTATGCCGTTTCATGAGTTGCCACCTTTACCGCATCAAGACCAAATCTCTCTTAAGGAGAAGGCTCTTGGCCTTCAAGCGCAACTTGGATAGTTCCGTCTTCTATCCGCAGGGGGAAACAGGAGACGGCCCAATCGTCCACGGGATTTTTTAGGCATTGCCCTGTCCGGACATTGAACTTCCAGCCATGCCAGGGACAGCGCACGGTATCTCCGTGAAGAATCCCTTCACCCAAGGGTCCACCAGCATGAGGACAAGTATTATCGAGGGCAAATACCTCGCCATCGACATTGAATAAGGCCACGCCACGGCCATCTTTATCCAGTTCAACAGATAGGCATGATCCTGGAGGAAGATCGGATAATTTTGCTGCATCAATATACTTCAAGCTCTGCCTCCGGATATGTCCCGATCAAAAATAAAGGGGAAATTTTAGCAAGGTTGGTCAGTGCCTGCAAGGGAATGTCCAAGTCGACATTGTTGATTCACCGTAGAGGCTGATGTTATACACACACAACTCTATCGCGATGTTGGAACAAATCTGGAGGTTCGTGTAGCTGATGGAAATGACCCTGCTTCTGAATGCGACCTATGAGCCGTTACGGGTCGTCGATTGGAAAAAGGCTATCACGTTATTATTCCAGGAAAAGGTCGAAGTCCTTGAATTCTACGAACGGGATATTCGAGGTGTGGCGATCACCTTCAAGCTTCCTTCGGTGATGCGTCTCCTGAATGTGGTGAAATTAAAGTCCACGCATCGAGCTGTAAAGTTTTCCAGAATTAATATTTTCACTCGCGATAAATATACCTGTCAGTACTGTTGTAAAAAATTCGGGACTGAAGAGTTGACCTTTGATCATGTCGTCCCTATCGCCAAAGGTGGCAAGAAAACCTGGGAGAATATTGCGACCGCCTGTTGGCGGTGCAATAACAGAAAAAGCGGGAGGACTCCTGACGAGGCAAGGATGCGCCTTGTGAAAAAGCCGGAAAAGCCACGCTGGAATCCGACGTTAACCATAATGATTGGGATCAGAAATGCTCCAGATAGTTGGCGAGATTATCTTTACTGGCATATGGAGTTAGATTCTGATGAGTAACGTGTCGTGGCCTTCCTTCGTTGTTGTAGTCTGAAAAGTGATTCGTGTGTGCCCCTCGTCGCGATCCTGCCATCATATGATATGTTCCGATTTTCCCATTGAGCAGTTGTGGTTGTGTCGTACTTGATTGGCGGTGTTTGTCGAAAGTTTCAGCAATAGTTTTGAGTGAGGAGAAGGAGTCGTTATGAGTGAACATGCAGTTTTTCCAATTACCCTTGATGTTGGAGGCAGATTGTGTGTGGTGATTGGGGGAGACGATGAGGCTTCCGAACGAGCCTCTCGTTTATTGGAAGCTGGCGCTAAAGTGGTTGTCGTGCATCCTACTCTCAATACCTCGCTGAGGAAATTTGCGGCTTCCGCAAAAATTATTCATCGAGGTCGGCATTTTCGATCCACCGACACCCAGGATGCCTTTTTAATCTTGAACCTTTTGCAAGATGACCTCGACCTGTCCAAGTCGCTTTTTGAACTTTCAAAAAAAGAGCGGTTTCTTATTTGGTCCATGGATCAACCTGACCGATCAAATTTTTTCATGCCTGCGGTAGTCGAACGTGGAAGGCTTAGGGTGGCGATCAGTACGAGTGGGGCCTCCCCAGCATTAGCCAGTCTTTTGCGTCAAAATTGCGAAGGTCTGTTTGATGAAGATTTTGGTAAGTTTCTCGACTGGTTAGGAGCCATGCGGGAGGACCTAAAGAACAATGAGCCCAATGATTCGCGACGCCGAGAACAGTTGATGACCGCGGTCGAGGGATTTGCTTTGACTGGCCAGATCACATATCCCTCATCGTGGGTGGCTCAAAAAGAACCGGTGGCGTCTTCTTAATTCGAATAGGAATGGTGAGTATATGGTATTGCTAGAATTTAGCATGTCTCCGTTGGGGAAAAGTGAGAGCGTCGGGAAATATGTTTCCCGCTCCTTGGAAATCATTGATCAAAGTGGTGTCGAGTATCGCCTCAATCCTATGGGAACGGTCTTAGAGGGTGAGTGGGAGGAAGTCATGGGTGTGGTGCAGCAATGCTATGAACGAATGAAAAAAGATTGCAATCGAATTTCTTGTACGATGAAGGTCGATTATCGAAAGGGGAAGAAAGACCGATTGAGTGGGAAAGTCGCCAGTATTGAGAAGCGACTCAAGCGGAAATTGAAGACCTAAATCGTGATGCGTCATCCGTGAAGCGTAAAAGAGGGTATTTTTTTACGCTTCACGTCATCGGTTCATACACCCGATTCACTCTGGGACCGATACTGCACAAGACCTCATAAGGGATCGATTCCTGCCAGTTCGCGATATCTATGGCAGAGATCTCCTCTGCTCCTTGCCTTCCTAACAACACGACATCATCGCCAACTTGCGCATGAGGCACATCGGTGATGTCGATGAGCGTCATGTCCATGCAAATTCTCCCGACGATAGGGACACGTGTTTTGCCGATGAGTGCCTCCCCTCTGTTAGAGAGAAGTCGGTTGTAGCCATGTGCATAGCCAATGGGGAGAATGCCGATCCGAGATGCTCGTGTCGTCCGATACAACCCATTATAGCTGAGTCCCTCACCCGCAGGGACGTCTCTGGTTTGTACCACTTTGGTCGACAGGGTGAGAGCCGGTTGAAGATCCAATGTGATGGTGGAAGACGAAGTGGGCTGATAGCCATACAGCAAAAGTCCTGGCCTCACCATATCACAGTGCGATTGAGGGTAGGACACAATCCCTGCAGTGTTAGCTGCATGCAGTGATGGAATGAGGGTGCCTTGGCTTCGGAGTTGTGTGACTATTGTTTGAAACTCGTCAAGTTGTTTGAGGGTGAAGTCAGGATTTGTGTTGTCGGCATCAGCCAAATGTGTCATGAGACTTTCCAGAAGTAAAGGCCCTCGAAAGAGAGGGGAGTCGAGAAAATCCAGCACGCTTTCTGGTGTGAACCCCAGTCGCCTCATCCCGGTATCAATTTTGACATGGACGGGAAATGGCATTTGACTCGGCGAGAGTTTTTCTCCCAATTGCCTCCCAATGGAGGCGTCGGAGATGACTGGTGTAAGGCTATAGTGAATCAAATCGCCTAGTTGCCAAGAAAATATACCACCAAGGACTATGATGGTTTCGGTTAGCCCGGCTTCACGTAGAGTGACCCCTTCTTGAATGGAGGCCACTCCGAATTTCGTGATGCCCAATTGAGAGAGGGTCTCGGCCATGGCAATACTGCCATGCCCATATCCATCAGCTTTGACAATAGCCAAAATCTCACAACTGGGTGCAAGCACTCGTCGGAGTTCGGCAAGGTTATGAGCTAAGGCAGAAAGGTGAATGGTCGCGATCGTGGGAGAAAGTTGAGAAGAAATCAATGACGTTGGAGAAGAGAGATGGGCGGTCATAATGCAGCTAAATCTCGAGTATTTCCTCCTCCTTTTTCTTCAGCAAATCATCGATTTTTTTGATATCGGCGTCTGTGATCTTCTGGATTTCAGCCTCACCGCGACGCAGGTCGTCTTCGGTAATTGTCGAATCTTTTTGTAGCTTTTTCAGTTCCTCATTACCTTCGCGGCGAATGCCACGAATGTGGATTTTGCTTTCCTCGCCATACTTTTTACTGACCTTGACAAGATCTTTTCGGCGATCTTCGCTTAATGGTGGGATTGGCAGGCGGATCAATTTGCCGTCATTTGAAGGCGTAATCCCAAGGTCAGACATTGCAATGGCTTTTTCAATTTCCTTGATGATGGAAGCCTCCCAGGGTTGAATCGTGATCAATCGTCCGTCAGGCATGGATAGGTTTGCTACTTGGTGCAGTGGGGTGGGGGTCCCATAGTAGTTGACTCTGATATGATCGAGAATCGCGAGCGAAGCTCGGCCCCCTCGAAGACCGGTTAGTTCACTTTTTAGGTGCTCAAGCGCGCTTGCCATTTTTTCTTTGACTTTTTCAAGGGTTGGTTGATAGGCCATTTGCAATTGCCTCTATGAGGGTTGGGTCGGAGTTTGAACCACGAGGGTGCCTAATTTTTCGCCGTTCACGACTCGTTTGAGGTTACCCGTCGCGGTTAAATTAAAAACGATCAATGGCAATTTGTTATCCATGCACAACGTAATGGCTGTGGCATCCATGACTTTTAAGTTTTTATTCAGGACTTCCAAAAATGTGACTTCTTTAAACATCGTGGCATTGGGATTTGTGACAGGATCGGAATCATAAATGCCATTCACCTTCGTGCCTTTTAAAATGACGTCGGCTCCAATTTCCATGGCTCTGAGGGCTGCAGCAGTATCAGTGGTAAAATAGGGATTTCCGGTTCCTGCCGCAAAGATGACCACACGCTTTTTTTCAAGGTGGCGAATGGCACGTCGTCGGATATAGCCTTCAGCCAATTGACGCATTTCAATGGCTGACAGGACTCGGGTGGTAATATCGATTCGCTCAAGAGCATTTTGAAGTGCTAAGGCATTGAGCATGGTGGCCAACATGCCCATATAGTCGGCTGATGCTCGTTCCATGCCAGATGCACTGGCCGCAATCCCGCGAAAGATATTTCCACCGCCGATGACCAAGGCGACTTCAACATCCATACCGACGACTTCGGCAATCTCCTCCGCGAGATTGGTCAGAATCTCAGGGTGAATGCCGTACTCCTGTGAGCCAGCCAACATTTCACCACTAATTTTTAACAGGATTCGACGGTAGGGAAGTGGTGTCATCCCTGGCCTAGTTGATACCTGGTAAATCTGGCAATGGAGATATTTTCTCCAAGTTTGGCAATTTTTTGAGTCAAGATTTCTTTGATGGTGATATTGGGATCCTTGATGAAACTTTGCTCTAGTAAGCATTGTTCTTGATAGAACTTTTCTAACTTACCAATGACAATTTTCTCCCAGGCGGGTTCAGGTTTTCCCATTTCCTTGGCCTGTCCAAGATACACCGCTTTTTCTCGTTCAATGAGATCGGCAGGGACGTCTTCACGTTTGACGTAGGAGGGATTGGCCGCAGCCACTTGCAAGGCGACATCCTTGACCAGCGATTGAAATTCATCATTGCGAGCGACGAAATCCGTTTCGCAGTTAATCTCCACCAGGACTCCAATTTTGCTTCCAGCATGAATATAGGAAGAGACGACACCCTCTTTAGTCTCGCGGCCAGCTTTTTTCTGTGCGGCCGCTAGGCCTTTTTGGCGAAGGAGATCAATAGCTTTTTCAATATCGCTATTGGTCTCTTTCAGAGCATTCTGGCAATCAAGAATGCCTGCTCCTGTTTGTGATCGAAGTTCCTTCACCAACGCACTCATGCTGGACATAATCGTAAGTTCTCCCTTGGTCGTGTCATGCAAAAAAAACTGTAATAGAAAATAAATAACCGGATCATGCTAGGCAGGAGTCGGCATGCTTTCCGAACCACTTTCTGGGGTTCTGGCAGAAATCATCTCAGCCATGATGCTGTCTTCTTCCTTATGGGCAGGACCATCTTGTTTATCTCTCATCCCTTGCCCCTCAAGGCAGGCATCGGCAATTTGAGCCGTAAAAAGTTTCAATGCTCGATTGGCGTCATCATTGCCCGGGATGGGGAAGTCGATGCCTTCAGGATCACAGTTGGTATCCACAATGGCGATGACGGGTATTCCAAGACGATTGGCTTCTTTGATGGTGATGTGCTGAATTCTGGTGTCGAGGACATAGATGCACCCTGGGAGGCTTTCCATGTTTTTAATGCCGCTCAAGTATTTTTCTAATTTTCCTCGCTCTTTATCCATCAGCAAAATTTCTTTTTTCTTGAGGCGGTCGTACGTTCCATCGGTCTGAGCGGCATCAAGCTTTTTTAACTGATTAATGCTTTTACGAATCGTCTGGAAGTTCGTGAGCATGCCGCCCAACCAGCGTTGGGTCACATAGTACATGTTACAACGCGTGGCTTCTTCCTCGACAATGTTCACGGCTTGACGTTTTGTGCCAACAAAGAGCACAGTTTCCCCGGCGGCGACTGTATCGCGAACAAAATTGTAGGCGGCGTGAAACAATTGTGCCGATTGCTGTAGATCGATGATGTAAATTCCGTTTTTCTCACCGAAAATATAGGGCTTCATTTTGGGGTTCCACCGATTGGTTTGATGCCCAAAGTGAACGCCCGCTTCCAACATGTCTTTAATACTGACCATACGTGCTTAGCCATTCCCTTCTGTGACGCCACGAATTTGGTGAGGGCTTGCCCAGCCAAGTGTTCGACAGGACTAGAACTTTGGCCTACCGAGCCCTACAAACGCGACATCAGTCTAATAATTGTAAAAGTAGTTGGTTGTCGCCTGAAACCTTAAAAAATTAGCATACGCATTGTTTTTATTGCAAGCAAAAGTATTGATTTTTCGGTTTTTTAAATGAAATGTCTTAATAACAGTACCTTTGCCAGCGGTTTTCTGTGAAGACGTGGTTTTCGGAAATAGGCCTTTTTTGACTTCAAAAAATTAATGTAGGTAAAGTCACGTTTGTGTAGATACTCTTGCTAAAAAGATAAAAATATAGAAATATTCGGTAGTATTTGGCAGTGATCATTTTAATGGGTATGGAAACGGGGTGGCTATGGTTGAAGTTCCGATAAAAATGCACATTCAGAATTTGGCACGGATTGCCAGTCAGTCGACACGTCCCTTGGCGCTTTTTTCAAGTCATCAGCGCACCTTAGTCCTGGAGGCTATGGCCAGTCAGCTTGAAGTGCGGGCAGATGATATCCTGGCCGCCAATCGCCAAGACCTTGATGCCATCCCGAAAGATATTGGGACTGACGATTATCGAAAACTTCGCGATACCGTCACTGTCACCCAAGATGATGTGCTTTTGATGGTTGACACCATTCGACGGATTGGGGCTGAACCTGATCCCACTGGAGAGGAAATTCAGGGGTGGATGTCTGTGGACGGGTTGCAAATGAGCCGTGTGCGAGTCCCTATCGGAGTCATAGGGATCATTTCAGAATTTGGCCCTGAAGTGTCAGTCGAGTCGATGGCGATGTGTATCCGATCCGGGAATGTCTGCATCATCAGAGGCGGCAAGGAATGGTTTCTGACCAATACCGCCGTAATGAAGGTGCTCCAGGAGGCCGCAGAAGGGCAGGGCCTTCCTGCTGGTGCGGTGACATTTATTGATCGACCTGACAAAGATGGTGTGCTGGAATTGACACGCCTTCCCAAATTGATCAATGGCATTATTCCTCGGGGAAAAGCTGGATTGCGAAAGGCCGTGTTGGAGCAGTCTCGAGTGCCAGTACTCGGATATGATGGTGGGTTGTGCCATGTCTATATTGATGGCGATGCGGATCTTCCTTTGGCCCAAGGCGTGGTGGTCAATTCAAAAATTCAAGATCCTCTGGCATCGAATTCTTGCGATACCGTGTTGGTTCATCAAAGTATTTCTCGCCAGCTCTTGCCAGGCCTTCTCCGTCGGTTGCTGAGCGAATTCAAGGTTGATTTGGTCGGGTGCGTGAAAACGACTTCCTTGATGGGAATTATGGAAATGACGGGTCATCGGGGTATTGCGAAAGCGACCGAAGAAGATTGGGGGCAAAAGTCTCAAACCAGTACGTTGGGCATTAAGGTCGTCGCGAGCCTTGATGAGGCCATTGACCATATTAGTGCCTATGCTCCAGGGCATACGGATACGATTGTGACCAGGCATTATCCTACTGCCATGCGGTTCGTTCGTGAAATTGATTCCAGTGCGGTGTTTGTCAATGCCTCGACTCGGTTTCATGCTGGATCCCAAATGGGATTTGGGCCTGACATTGGGACCAATACGACACATTTCCATGTTCGTGGCCCATTAACGCTTCAATCGTTGACCGTTGAAAAGCTGATTGGTCTTGGAACAGGTCAGCTTCGACATCCTCATCCTGTTCCCACAGAATATCAAGATGCCATGATGCTTTCCTCTAAGTTCTAGGAGAGGGCAATCATGAGATTGATACGGCTTCTTTCGATGTAATTATTTGGTAAGGGTGTCGCACCCATCGGTTGTCTTGATCATGATCTTTGGGAAACGGGGAAGAGCTTTCTCCAGCCGTTTCTCAGTGAAACGATGTCGTTCTCTTCTAATTTTTCATCCTAATACGTTGCCGCTTTCATGTCTGATCTTCAGAGTTTTGACAACGATCATTCTCCATTATCCGTTGATGCCCGTCTTGCACAACATTTAGCCCAGTGGGGTCTTCGT
This sequence comes from Nitrospirota bacterium, assembly GCA_027623995.1. Classification (GTDB taxonomy): domain Bacteria; phylum Nitrospirota; class Nitrospiria; order Nitrospirales; family UBA8639; genus Nitronereus. The sequence continues at coordinate 25,313 of JAQBUF010000035.1, read as the reverse complement.
GAATTTTTTCAGGAACGGGACTACTACGCATGGCAAAAGCAATCCCTTTCTCCTGAGGTACTTCAGCATCTGAATGAACTAGCTGAACAACGTCAGGGAGGCTTGGATTCAGAGTCCGATCGTGAGTTTTATGATCTCGCTTCCTCTTCGATGGTTCTTCCTGTTTTGTACAGCCAACGCTTTGGTTATTATCGAACGGTGGGGGCTGCCATCAGTCAGCGTCTTGAACCAGGAACGTCAGTGTTAGATTTTGGCTGTGGGGTCGGGATTCTCACTACTTGGTACGCTTCCATGTTTCCAGGTTCTGTATTTATCGGTGTTGATCGGTCCAGGCAATCTATTGAGGTTGCTCGGCAACGGGCCAAGGCCATGAATTTGCAGAATGTGTCCTTTTATTCCTGTGTGGTGCCTCAGGATCAACCCTCAGAAACATTTGATGTGATTATTTCCTCCCAGGCTCTGTTTCAATCAGAGAGTGATCCGGGCATTCCGAGTCAGTCTTGGGAAAGTTTTCAACGGGAGGATGATCCCGAACATCAACGAGGCTATGAAACTCCTACAGGCATTGGTGAGCGGTTGGATTGGTTGTTGGCACGGCTGAATCCTCTTGGTCGTCTGCTGGCTTTCGAAAAAGCCTACCATCTCGGGCGCCGAGTGCTGTTGCAACGGGCCTTTGCTGCGCGTGGGTTGTCTTGTGACCAAGAGCATGTGTTTCTCCGCTATGCCTCTCTTGATGAATACGAACTAGATGGGCCGTTGTATTCATTGACAGTCAACCCTACGACGATAGCCTTTGACGAAAAGCCTCTTGTGAATCCCATTGAGCGGGTGTATCGCAGCCAAGGGAGGAATGCTGATTGGGTATGGGCAAAAATTTCTGAACATGGTTCTCTGGATCAACCGGAAGAAGCTCGTTGGGGTGACTATGAAATTCAGTGGCAACTGTGTCGGACGGCGGCAGGGGTATTGTGCGGACGGTTTCTTGTCCCGAATGTGTTTGCCGGGGTGCTTGTGGGATTTTATGAAGATGAAGAATTCATAAAGAGCCTGTTTGACGATGTCCTTAAAGCAGGTCGTTCAGGGAAGACTCCTCAAGAGATGGTGCGTGAAACCTGGACCATCGAAGAGTCTTTCGAAACGCAATGGATTCCGTTATATGAGAATCACTCAGCGAGTGCTGAGGAAGTCTGGCGAGGGCTTATCGAGCGAGCCGTTCAGCGTGAAACCACTCAAGAGGGATTGGGGGGGCAGCAGTATCATGTAGAGCTTGGGCACTGTGCGGGACAATTGGCGTATTTATATTGGGCTAATACGTTTGATCAACGTCAGCTTGTCATTATGGAAGTGGAGCGCCAACATATTTTGGAAGAATATTTTTCAGAATCAGGCGTGGACGGCGATTGAGTAAAAATACTGTTGAATCCAGTGAAAGTTACGTCGACATCTTTCCTGCAAAGCGAGGGACATTTTCCTCTTGATGGACGAAAATGCTCATTCGACGAGGACTCAAAAATTCTAAGATTTTAGGCGGCACTTCACTCGGGCGGAGACTTCTGGCAATGCTGAGATGTACTTCTTCTACCAGGTCCACCATCAGGGCTTCTTGTCTCGATCCTTCAAAATGAGAAGAGAGTAAGAGGGGGCGGGTTGGATTTTGTAAATTCACGCTAATCACTTGTCCGATGGTTCCATCAGACAATTCAACCAACGTGCCTGGTGGAAACACGGTCATTGTTTGTATGAGGGTCAGGATGACTTGTTTAGAGAATCTCTGGTGTTTGGCATTAATATGTCGATACAGTTGAGCTAGGGCTTCGTGGGGAGTCAGGCTCTTGTCCATCTCCGCTGCGTTACATAGCTCATCGTATTCATCCGCGACCATCACAATTTGAGCAAATAGTGAAATTTGCTCATTGGATAATCCTTCGGGATATACAGACCCATCGAGCCGTTCATGATGTTGAATGATGGCCTCAAGGCTTTGTCGTGGAAAGTCTTTAAATTTGGCCATCAATTCTTTCCCTTTTTCAGGGTGGAGCTTAATGGATTCAGGGTCAGGTTCCATGGTAATGCCGGTTGAATGAAATTTGACTTTCATGGGCAGCAGGCGTTTGCCCATGTCATGAAATAATGCCCCAAGGCCTAGCATGTGCAGTTCTTCTGGGCTCAATCCCATTTCCCGGCCAATAATCGATGACATAATGCAGACGTTGAGGGCATGGGAGGAGAGTCCTTCCGCCATGCCTGTGGAACTGACAATATCCATCAGGGTCATGGTGGCTTGTTCATGCTTGAGGACGGATGTCACATTGTTAACCAATTGAGCGGCATTTTTCACTGCGGCATGGTTGCCGGTTCCGATTCGTTTAAAGATATCCTTACTTTTCCCCAGCACCTTCCAATAGGCATCTTCAACTTTTTTCAAATGTGTTTTTCGATCTTGATAGACCCGTTTTCGATTTTTTTTAATTTCCTCTGGATCAGGGGCATCAATCAGTTGGATGGGCTCTTCGTCAAGGACTTCTTCTTCATCTTGAAGTAGTAAAAGGGAATCATCATCGGAGAACCCTTCCTCCGAGATTGTCTCTTCTAACTCAAGTATTTCAGGTTCTTCGGGTTCCTCTAGAGGTTTGGTTAAAGGATCAGAAAGCCTTGGGTCATAGTAGAGCTTGAGCTTCCTGATGCCTCGGATAATCTCAATATCTTTTTGTGAGGCGATTTTAAATTGGCTGGTCGCAAAGGGATGCGCCCACCAGGAGCATTCCAGTTTGACATGTAACCCCACTCGGAGTTCGTCGAGATTTTCAAGTCGTTGATACGACACGATGGTTAGGACTCCAAAATGGAATGGATGAAAATACACATGCAGTCTTATTCATTCCTTTCGGTTATCCCCTAGGGATCTAAACCCTGTGATGTTGAAGGAGAATCGGGTTCTTGTTTGAATATCCGTGCCAGGTTCCTTTTATTTATTTGTGGTTTTATTCCATTGAATAACTTTGGTGTTAGTGCATGACCTTAAATGCTGGGCCGTGTGAGTTTTTTTGGAGGTGGAGCGTCTTGCCTGGAATTCATCGAAATCGGAGGGGTTATTCTTCTAAGTCGTGGTCCAAGCCGTCTCTTGAAAATGAAAGGTGCAAGTGGAAAGAAGGAATGAAAACGCTGAAGTTTTGAAAATTATATCCGAATAAACCCTTACAGCGTGCAATGACAGGCAGGAAGTCATAGCAATGAAGCCAGAGAAAGAAAAGGGTTAGGGACAAATTGTTGAATGCAGGCTTGAAGTTGATTTGAAAAGTGAAAAAAATCGAAGCGAATACGGGATTCTGATCTATGGCATTTATTCCACTTAAAATTGGCGATTTGCGAATTGGATTATACATTAAACTGGAATGTTCCTGGTGGAACCATCCGTTTGCGAAAAATAAATTTAAGGTTACATCCAAGAAGGAAATTGCCACGATTAAAGGCATGCGAAAGGTCACGCTGTTTTATGACCCCGAGTTGTCTGATCCCGAGGAAGTGGTCACGGTTGAGACAGTTGCAGAAATTCCAGAATCAATTAACGGGGGGCCAAACCAAGAAGAACTGGAACGTCAGGAAGAAGAACTCCGCAAGGAGCAGATTCAAGCCTGCGAGGACCATACCGCTGAATTGCAAAAAGCTTCCTATCTCTATCAGCAGGCGATCGCTCAAACAAAAATTGCCATAAAACGAATTAGTGATGGCCATGCCGCTGGCATCAAGTCAGCAGATCAAGTAGTCTCCACCCTTATCCATTCACTAAACAGTCCCGGGACATCCATGGCTATCATAGATATCATGACGTCTTCCGAGGCTGGGGACCCATTTTTAGCGCATGCCTTAAATGTATGTATCGTTTCCGTCCTGGTTGGGAAAGAGTATCAATTGGATGAGACTGATTTATATGCCTTGGGTTTGGCGGGACTGTTGCATGACGTTGGGAAACAAAATTTTCCCACTATGCTTCGGGACAAGCATTTTGGTCTCACCAAAATGGAACACCAGGAATGGGTCAAGCATCCGACTCTAGGACATGGAGTGCTCGAACGATTTCCTTCCATTCCGGAAGCGGCGGTTCTCGCGGTCCACCAGCATCATGAGCGATTAGATGGTTCAGGATTTCCCTTGGGATTACAAGGCGATGACATTTCATTTTTCGCCAAAATCCTCATGGCGGCTGATGAATACGATCATTTGTGTCACCAAGCTGATCATTCTAAAAACTTAACGCCAGCGGAGGCTCTGTCCTATCTGTACGATCATTATATCGTGGATAAATTAATGGCCGTAAGCGATACCATCAATAATTTGATGAATGAGGGTCTGGTTGAGTCGAAATCCGTTGAGGATTCTTCTGCAAAGGAAGAAGCGGTGGCGGCTGAGCAAGTGAGTGAGAATGCCGAGTTATCGGAAGAAGTGGTGGTCTATATGGTTCGGGCTTTGGGTGTATACCCGCCGGGAAGTTTTGTGGAGCTGACGAATGGAGCTGTAGGGTTAGTCACTGGGGTGAGTACTGAAGAACGAACCAAGCCCTGCGTTATGATCTGTACCCCCAATGTCCCACGACAAGAAGCCAGAGTTGTTGATTTAGCCAAAGATGAAATTGCTATTGTCCATAGTATACGCCCCCAACACCTGCCTAAGCACGTTCAACACTATTTGTTGGCCGGTCGGTCATAATACCCTCTACAGGATGATTTTTTCTGTTTTCTTGGTTCGTCTTTGTATGCCAAAAGATTTGTAAGGTGGAACCACCTTACTGACAATGCATTTCATTGTTCATGGAAATTGAAGAAGGGAATGGGATGGTGGCGGTGGAGGGTCTCGAACCCCCGGCCCGCGGCTTATGAGTCCGCTGCTCTACCACCTGAGCTACACCGCCTACCAAAAGATCTCTGCTGAGGTCACTCTGTCCGTAGAGTGTTTTGTTCTATACCATAGGCCAAGGGGTTGGGACAAATTCTTCCGAACAATTCTCAAGAAGCCCTAGGAATCTAATCATTAAGATAGTGGAAAAGTCTGGTGGGTGTTAGTTGTCAATGCCATCTGTTGGGGTAAATTGCGTACCGCCAAGGCCTTAAGAATGTCGTATAATGTGTTCAGCTTAGATTGTAGGGAAGGTCGAAAGAACCCTGGTCGTGGTTGCAAGCCGGTGATAATTTTGTCATGAGTTTAAGGGATGATATGGGAGCAAATGAATGATTGAGGTTCCGGCGTCAAGTAAAGCCGTTGATTCAAATGTGGCATTTGTGGGGCGTCAGCCGATCTATGGGCGTTCCATCGATGTGTTTGCGTATGAATTATTGTTTAGAAATAATGAAGTGAATCGCGCTTCTTTTACCGATGGAGATGCGGCCACTGCCCAAGTCATGCTCAATACCTTTGTAGAGATTGGGCTCGATCATATTGTCGATCATCATTTGGCGTTTATTAATTTAACGCGGGATTTCGTGCTTGGAAATTACTGTGTGGCCCTTCCTAAAGATCGGGTGGTACTCGAAGTCTTGGAAAATATGGGTGTCGATCAAGAATTGATGGACGCCCTGCAGCGCTTGTCCAAGCTCGGATATCGGATCGCATTGGATGATTTTGTCTATCATGAAAGCCTGAAGCCCTTGGTTGAGATTGCGGATATTATTAAGGTGGATGTCTTGGAGCTTGATCGTGAGACTGTGGCTGAACACGTGAAAATCCTTCGCCAATATCCCGTAAAGTTACTCGCGGAGAAAGTGGAAACCCACGAAGAATTTGAATTTTGTCGAGATTTGGGATTTGATTATTTTCAGGGATACTTTTTTTGTAAGCCGAATGTGATCTCAGCAAAACCTATGCCAGTGAATCGGATGGCGATTCTTGCACTGCTCACCCAGCTTCAAAACCCAACCATTGAAATTTCACAATTAGAACGGATTATTCAAGAAGATTTTTCTCTTGGGGCACAGGTGCTCCGGTATATCAATTCCGCGTTCTTTGAAATGCCGAAACAAATTGATTCAATAGATCAAGCGGTCTATATGGTTGGGACGGATCGGCTTCGGACCTGGGCCAGTTTACTGATGTTGGCTCGGATCGAAGACAAGCCAGTTGAATTGTTCGTGACAGCCATTGTGCGAGCGAGGATGTGTGAACAATTGGCCTTGGTCCATCATGTTCGGGACGTTGATCAGTACTTCACTGTTGGGCTGTTTTCGATCTTGGATGGGTTGCTCGATCAACCACTGGAAGACATCATTCCCACGCTCCCCCTTGGATTAGATATTCAGGAGGGCTTGGTTCATAAAAAAGGCTCTCTTGGTATGACGTTAGATTGTGTGCTGGCCTACGAGCGAGGTGACTGGGATTCGGTGTTGTGTCACGGCGTGGAAGTTGAAACCGCCAAAGCGGCCTACTTGGAAGCCATTTCCTGGACTTCCAATCTTGTCCCTCTCCTCAAGAGTTAAATCATCCCTCTTGTTTTCCCTTGTAGGATCTGTGCGCGCTCGCCTCTCTCAAGAAGTCGAGTTTTGAGAGCCTAAAAAACGCGCGGTGTGAAGCGAAGGTTATCTAGATCGCTTGTCGTCAATTTCTCCAATGAATGCGTTGAGAACCCCCAGAGCCTCTTCCCCGAGTTCAATTTCTTTCCCTTGGTCTTCTGGGGCAGGGAGCGCTTCGCCCTTGGCTTGAGGGGTAATGATTTTCAAGAGATCATCTTCAAGGTCTTCTATGGTTGGGTCAATATCCGAAAGGATCGCGGACAAGCGCTGAAGCGCAAAAACGGCTCGAGCGTGATTACTCCATGGCCCGCAATGTTCAGTATCATGAATGCGGGAGATAAGTTGCCAAAAACCCGATTCCAACTCCTCGGGTATTGTGCCTTCTGCCAGTGTTGTCAGCTTCTCCAGTAACATTTCTTCAGTCCGTTCAATTCCGGCAATAAAGCTTACGACAGATCGTTCAACAGGTTGTTTTGTCAAGGCCTGAAGGGTTTCGCGCCAGAGATCTGGCCGAGCCTCTTTCACGTCTGGGAGTGTATTATCTGCTTCTATTTTATTTTGAAGAGAAATAAGGAAATTATTCAGGGCTTTAACTTTTCGCCCAGACAAACTTCCTAAGGGAATCCCCCAAATATGTGCGATCTCATGATCTTGAAGCGGGCTCATCCCTGAATGTAAGAATTCATTTTGAGCCGTGGCCAGTCGACGTCGGTTCCGTTCTTGTCGACGAATCAGGGTTTGATACTCAATCAGTAGGCGAGTCGTCTGATAATCTTTCTCTGAAATCTCATCTTGATCCCAGGCTTTATTGAGTCGCCGAATCTCAGGCTTGGGTAAGGCTGAAATTCCTGCTTTTTTTCGATCTTTCAGTGTGACTGGATCAACGTGGAAGCGATCATTGAGCAAACCTTCCGCGGCACTGATCGCTAAATCCGTAATGGCCATGTGTTTTTTTATGCAGTCAATTTGCAGGGAGGGGCGCTCACGTTTCTGGCGAAATAGTAGCCGGTATTGACCTATACGAGCAGTGATTTCCATGACGGCTTCGCCAATCGAGGGTTTAATGGCTGGCTGTCCTCCTGCCATAAATCGAGAGTCTGGTTGGTCTGCCGCCATATACTCAATGTCTTCTAGTACAGGATCTTGGTATTGAAGGAGCAACAATCGAATCATGGTTCGATTTTGTACTGAGAGGGATTCAATCGCCGAATCAATAAGCTCTTTAGGGACGATGTATGTGGTCGTGGTGCTCATAGGAAACTATTCTCTTTTTTATTGAGGTGATTGTCCTTGCCGGTCTTCTAGGTACGAGGCCACGAATTCTCGGACTTCTTGAATCGTTCCCTTGGAATATAATTCTCGTGGGATCTCGACCATATGAAGTTGGGACGGATCTGCCCCACGCTCCACAGCCCATTCTTCGTCAGCATATAGGGTGACGGCACCATCTTTGTCTCGGGTGGCAAATAAAATATCTTTTTCTTGTTCCGGAGTGTGTTCCATGACATGCAACCTAACCCTTATTACGACCACTTTGTGGATAGCATACTGGAGGCGAGACTGTCAAAAAAATCCCTGTTTTTGACCAGGAGGTTTGCCGGAATCATTAGGCTTTTTCGATAAAATAGCCTCTGCGCCAAATGACGTATGCCATAAAAACTCTAAGTGAAATGACGAATGCCGTGCGGATCCCGCCGAATCCAACGAGTTAGGCCGGCATTAGGAAGCCATGGGTTGCAGGAAAGAGAGGGGAGGTCCTGGAACGTGACAAATTCGTTCCTTAAGGTCATCGCGCAAACTTCATTTGATTCGTGGAGGTTGCAAAGCTAAGCAACCGCTTGGTTGTCCAGGCCGGATAAATGGCTTGATTTAACCGCCGAGGGTATCCACCATTTCCTTTAAACTCTTCATGATACAGGTAAAGATTGGAATGTCGCGTTTTGTGTAGCGACTTCCCTCAGCTTCACGAAGATTCATCACAAGGTCAAGGAAATCTTCTGGATGGTCGGTCTCGAACGCCACGACAAACTCTTGATCATCAAGACCAAAGGAATAGGTGGTGTTGAGTTTCACCGAAGGATATTTATGTCCAATCTCAATATGTTCATCCATCATCCCCTGTCGAGCGGCCTTGGTCAGCAAGTACCATTCCCGCGTTTTTTCAAAGGGGTAGACAAAAATATACTTGCTTCGTCCTGGAGTGATTTTTAATCGGCGGCCTTCTTGGTCTTCATGCACATGGCTATCAACATAAACCGATCGTTTGGTCATGGACAGATAGGAGTAGGGTGTTGTGAGGTATTGTCCAAGTCCCGTGGATAAGGCTTTCGACATTTGTTCCTGAAAGAGTTCGAGTTCATAAGAGATGCGCCACAACAGAAAATCGCAATCACCTCGAATTCCCACGGTTGAATAGGGGACGATAATGATTTTCCCTGTATACTCTTCGATAGCCTTAACAAATTCCTGCTTGCCAGCTTCTCGCTCATCTTGAGGGAGTCGCCTCCAGGCTGGATCAACCTTATGGTAGCTAAAGTTGACGAATTGCCGTTTGGCTGGCTCTTTCCCTTCAGCCATGTGAGACCCTCCCTGAAAAGCTAATAATGATGTAATAACGCGACCCGCGTATCTATCAATATTCAGTGAACCTTGTCAACGAAACTTGGGCAACTTCTCTCAGGGCGATCGTAAGATTGTTAGACTGAGAAGTTCATTCTCAGCTGTAAAAATGCCGTCTTTAATAAGTGATAACGAAAAATCCAGAAACAGTGATGGGGATTATGCTGATTTGGTGTTTTGTTAGGGGGAAGCCATTGGAACTCCGTTTTGGTAAATCACCTGTTGGGAGGGGTGTGCAGGTATTCGGTCGCCGGGGAGAATGATGCCGACGAGGTTGAGCGGATCAGACCCGGATAGTCGTATTTCTTGTGCTCCAGCCTGAGGATCTTTCCGGACCGCACGCAGGGCTTCTACCGCTTCAGGTAATCCAAATTGTTCACCGGTGAAACCGGACACAAAGCGTCCGCCACGAATTTCTCCGCGTAGTTCTAATCGACGATAGATCATCAACAAATCTCGCCATGGTAGGGAAAGAGACTCGCGTTTTAATAAATCTCGAAACACGATGCCATAGCGTTTGAGTAATTGCCGTGCCCAGGCTTCGGTTGGGTCGGTAGTTGAAGTCCCAGAATTATCATCTTCATTGGGATGAGATGTGAGTAAGGACCATCGTCCGATGGCATGGCGCGGTCGTTGCTTTTGGTGGCGGCCAATTCCTCGTCGGCGCTTGGGGTCGAGCAGAGACCGAAGATTATCGAACCCATCTGCTGTGACCAATCCCACACTGACCACTTCCCACAAACCCTGTTCCACTTCGGCTTGGAGTTGTCCTGTTCCTCGCGTGCTATCGGTAAAAAAACTTGCCCTTCGTTGACTGAGATACGAATACACATTGTGGGCAACAGCACTGAGCCTATCTGGCAGCAGGGCTTGGACGACTTTGGGGCTTTGGCGAGTTAACGCGAGCAGCCATTCAGCATCATTTCGTGGAAATACAGTAATGGGAGCGAGACTCGTGGGGATGATACGCTTTCGGTGCTTGGCATTGATCAGATCGTTATCAAAAGCCAGAAGGGTCAGTCGCCCTCAGGTGACGGCGACGCGTAAACACAGATAATCCAGGGCGTCGGGGCTATAACTCGTCGAATCGGGAATCCCAAGGTTTATCTCAGTATGAAGAATTCAAGGCGTGATGGGTGCCATCCTATTCTCAGATCGAATTGATTCAATTTTTTGTTGAACGATTTCCGCTTCTCCCTTGCGGTCAGCTTGGTGAAGTAACGTGGCATACCGTTCATACAAGGGGAGAAGTCCTGGATGGTGAGGGGTGAGGGAATGTTCCGTGATGTGAATGGCGCGGAGATAGAAGGTTTCAGCCTGATCAAATTTATGTTGGGCCTGCGTGACGATTCCTAAGGTCACTAGTGGTTGAACTAAATGTGGATGGCTGTCGCCTAAGATGCTTTCGCTAATCCCCAAGGACCTTTGCCACAAGGGTTCGGCTTTTCCGAATTCTTTTTGTGAGAAATACAACGAGGCGAGGTTGTTCAAACTCATAGCGATATCCGGATGGTTTGGGCCTTGGATAATTTCTATGATGGCCAACGAATTGCGATACCGCAATTCTGCTTGTTCAAACTCTCCAAGCTTTTCATATACGGCTCCGAGGTTATTAAAGGTCATCGCCGTGCGAGGGTCTGGATGCTCTCCCTGTTCAAGGGGATCTAAGGCGCGTTCAAAAAGTTTTTTGGCCGTGATGAAATTTTTTTCTTGGTAGGCCAGCATCCCCGCCGTATTAAGAGTTTCCCAACTCTCAGTTTCTGCTACGGCAACAGCATGAACACCGACCATCAGCAAGAAACCAAATATACATGTGAATGAACGCTGCATTGTTTAAATTCAACGAGTGATTGAGTCCACGGCAACTAGCACAGTTTGGAAGTCATCGTGTTCCAAAAAATAACGGATTTGATTCAGTGGTGAAATTGTAACAGATACCACGATCAATCCAAAGTAATTCAATCTAATGTAGTTATTGATCAGGTGCCTGGAAATACAGGGAAGTGTCAGGAGATACATTCTGGACCCCAAATAAATTACCCCGCAAATAACATGCAAATTCGTGTGTGTTTTTCTCATTTTTCCTTGTTCGATGTTGTCTTGCCTGCTTCTTTCTCCTGTCTCAAAAAAAATGCCTGGGGTGAACCGAAAATTAACTTATGATTTTTTAAATTTTCCCGACAAGGCAACAATCAGGCGTAAAAGGTTTTGTCTGAAATTTGAATCTCATGAGAACGAAGCCACCACGGATCAAGGGTGACGAATCCAGAGGTGTTCGTATTCAGCCGTAAGGAGGACATCGACAACAATCATTGAGAGCACAGGTGACAATAGCAAACTGCTCGAGAGGGTAGGGCGCAAAGCCGAGAGACCTGAGTTTGGGTGCTTAACATCCAAGGGTTCGTCTGGTTGCTGAACTGGAACAGTCTCGAATTGGTTTTGATGTGTGCCCATTCTCGTTTGAGAAGTGGGCATTTTTTTATCGATTTCACAAGGACAAACCAAGATGTATCGACATCGAGTGGGTGGGTTAAAACTAAAGGGATTACGAGCCAAGCCAGCCATGCCAACTATGGCTGAAAGCAGCCCTTCTCCTGGGCAGGAGAGAACAATTGATCCCGCCTTTGCAGGCAAGGACCCGGATCAACTTGTTCGAGACTTTCTTCCTATCGTTCGTCGCATAGCAACAGAACTCGTTCTTCGTAATCCAGCGGCCCTTGATGTGGAAGACCTCACGAGTGCAGGGGTCATGGGGCTCCTATCGGCGATGTCCCGTTATGATCCGTCACGTGATATCAAATTTCGTACCTTTGCTGAATACCGTATTCGAGGCGCAATGCTTGATGAAATCCGAGCCATGGATTGGGTGCCTCGATCTGTTCGCGCCAGAATTGAAAAATATCAACAGGCCTCGGCGGAATTTGTGCGGACGGTTGGCCGGCCTCCGACACAAGATGAAATCGCCGAAATGTTAGGTATTGCGCCCGAAGATATGGGGGCGTCCCTCATGAAGGAAGCCACGGTATTGAGTCTCGACGAATGGGTTGGAGAAGAGGACGAAGGGGGCACACTCAAAGATATGCTGCCCGCCAAAGATCAAGTGGATCCACTGGCTGCCTGTATTTCGAATCAGGTGGGGGATGTGCTCCAGTCTGCCATTGCTCTACTGCCCGAGCGCCAACAAGCCATTATTACGCAGTACTACTTTTCAGGGATGACGATGAAAGCCATTGGCGAAACCCATGGGCTCACCGAATCAGGAATTTGCCGAGTCCATGGTGATGCATTAATTCGATTGCGCGAAGCCTTGTTGACACTTGGAACAGATCTTCAGGATGCCGAAACCACATAGCTCAAGCTCTTGAGAGTACGGGTGGGAATGTGGGCATTCTGATTCCGTGGCGCTAGTACGGTCTAATCTTCTAAGTATCTTGGTGAATATGGGTTGGGATCAAGAAATTCGGTGCGTGTGTCCCAACTGTGGTTTTGTTGGATTTCCAGATTGTGGCGTCCTCGCAGGAGTGGTTTCTATCGTGAAATCCATTGGAAGAATTGCTCCTGGTGGATCAGTTTCACATTGCTTATGTCCTTCCTGTAAACACCCTCACCTCATTCCTTTAAAGCCCCTCTTCAATGCGACTCTCTGTTCCCTTTTCACCGAACCCCGAAGGTTTATCCATTCTTCTTAGACATCTGGCCTCAGGTGTTCCTTCTAGGAAAAAGAAGGCGTGTGCCCAGAAAAATTGAATTTCTGGCACAACTGAAATTTTTGAGACTGAATGTATGGAGAATTGCTGAAAAAGCTAGGAGTTAGGTTTCTTGGCGAGAGGGGACATAGAATTCATGTCCACCTATCGTGGCCACTCGGTGCCCAACTTTGGCCCACTGTGGAGTTTGAGCGATTTGAGGATTATAGAAGAGTACGGCACCATCAACCACATTTCGCCCATCCTGAACGAGTCGCCAGGCTAAAAGACTATCCTGCATTCTCCGCTTGTTAAAATTCGCTAATACCTGGTGGGGTTGTTGTCGATTCCACGGTTGAAACTGCTTACGTTTGAGGACTGTACCTTTTACCGTGCCGTCACTGTGATATTTCAACTTCATTCGATTTCTAATCACCGCTGCTACTGCCATCTTGCCTGCAAAACTTTCCCCACGAGCCTCCAAATAAATGGTCAAGGCGGCAAGGTCCTCTGGGGTAGGGTAGGTTTGCCGTACATCTTCATTTTCTACAAACGAATTCAGTGAAGTTTGGGGGCTGGAATCGGCTAAGAGTCCTTTGGCTTTCATGGCAGGAGCCACTGCGGAGGGAGCCACACCAAATAACAATATACCAAAGGCTGCGGTGGCCATGAACGTCCTGGTCTGATATGTGAATTTGAATGTGCTCATTTGAATCCTTCCCCACTATACAGATTTGTCCTTGACGTTGTCACTCTTTTGTGTCATTCGGCTGAATTTGGTGTTTTGTCCTTGTGGGATCGATACTCATATTTATTCCTATGCATTGACTGTGCCATTGTTGGGTACATTGAAAAAAATATATGGGAATCGATCGAACCCATTGTTTATAAAAAGTTTTTCCAATATGCCCCTGTAAGGTTTCGTAAACATTTAATGGCGCGATCCCCATAGGCTTTGATCAGAAGTGGAAAATTTTTTGACAGTAAGAAATACCCTTTCCACCGAGTTTCTATACTTGTTCAAAGAATTCAAAGGGTTGACACGCAAAAACGAATCCGTAAACAAATCCGACACCGTGATGAAATTTTTCCAAGGAATAAAGGGGCCGGTGACTGCTTGTTACGTATTTGGCTGTTTCTTGTTTACTTCTTTAAAATTAATAATGGAATCTGCACAGTGAAAATCTCCGACATGATGAATTGCCAATTGGAGGGAGGACCAATGAGATGGTGTAAACACATACGAAATTTTAGGGGTTATGCGGTTGGGCTCGTATTTATCATGACCTGGATGTTCCTTGGGTTAGGCGTGGCTGGTGCTTCTGATGAATCTGGGCAGGCGGATCGGCCGTTACATCGGGCCAAAATCTATTTAATGGCTGGGGACTATCGTCGGGCGGTAGAAGCGTGCCAACTTCAAATTGATCGTAGCCCTTCAGTGGAAAGCTATGTCTATCTCATTTATGTGTACCATGCGATTGATGGATATGTGGAATGGCTGGCCAAGCAAGACAATTGGGGCGAGGTTGGACGGTTGTCGCTTTCCATGGTGAATCGCGGGACGATGGATTTAGTGGATCCGCCGAATATGTTATCTCGGATGGCTAAGGAAATTCTCAAAGAAGGGTTGCGACAACAATTTGATGTTGCGGCCGGTATGGCGAATCGTCTGAATAAATCTCGAGCGGACGAATTGTGGTTAGAGCGAAAGGCTTGGGAAGAGGCTCATCCTACAAACTGGTGGTCTGGGGTGCCCGAGTCCTGGAACTGGTAATAATGGGTGGTGGTCTATCGAATATGGAAAGGAGGCGTGAATACTTCTTGTAAATTGACAATACCCTTTCCTGGCCGAAGCTTGATGGGATTGGGCAGATTGACGCCTTCGCAGGCACCCGACGCATTACGGCGAGATTGAGGATAAAAAATTAAGGAAAGGTCATTTTTATCAACCACATAGACGGTTTCTCCAGGAGACCCAATGAGTGCAGTGGGCAGCATCCCCTTACCTCCTTGAATTTGTGAATATTTAAAATGTGGTTCGCCAGCACATTCTTGAGACAAGTAATACGCCTCCACTCCATCTGGACCTTTTAATTGATCCCTTGTCACTTTCAGGGCGACCAGCTGTCCTTCGATGGTAAAGGCCACCCATAAGGGGCTGGCTTTATCATTGAACATTCCCAGGATACTGCCCACCTTCTTATCATGTGAATCAAAAACGGACAATTGAGTTCTCGGAAATAAGGTTTGAGCTTCGCTGTAAAGTGATGAAATACACACAAGGCAAAGTCCCAGCAATAGGTGTCTGAAAAAAAATGAAATAATGTGTTGCATAAATTTCTATGGAATTGATTATGAATTAAGGTCACGTGGAATTATTTTGAAAAACATCTCTCTTCTTTATTCTTTCGGCATTCATGGGGAGACTTGAGTCTAAATTGTCAGAAAGCGGAAAAAAGAGAAGTGAAGGGTTATTGCGAAGAAGGCTTAGAAGAGATTTGGTGTTGTTCTTGTTCATTTATCCTATTGGGCTTAAGTTGACACCCTGTAGCGGGGAATGTACGATTCTGATCCAGGTTTTCTTTCCTTAAATTGTCCAAAGAATAAAGTAGTGATGTAAGGAGGTTGTTGTGTCAGATCATGTTGTGCAAGCTACTGATGGAAACTGGGAGAGTGAAGTTCTTAAATCTTCTGAATTAATTATGGTGGATTTTTGGGCCGTGTGGTGTGGTCCTTGCCAGATGGTGGCTCCAATAGTGGAGGAGTTGGCCAAAGAATATGAAGGTAAATTGAAAGTCATGAAATTGAATACGGACGAAGCCCCCGAAGTGGCTGGTAAGTATCAAATTATGAGCATCCCGACGATTCTCTTTTTCAAAAATGGTGAGCCTGTGGAAAAGTTGGTTGGAGCTCGACCCAAACCCCAGTTTAAACAAATGATTGATACCCTTATTTCACAACACTCGGCCACGGCCTAGAGTGCTGTCCTCACGTAAGTGATGTGTCATGCTCCGTGAGCTGCGCATTTCCAACTTCGCTCTCTTTGATCAACTTCAGCTTGAATTCGCACCAGGCTTTATCGTGTTTACGGGCGAAACCGGTGCCGGGAAGTCTTTGGTGGTTGATGCCTTGGCCCTGTTACTGGGAGGTCGGGCCGTCGGTGAGCAAATTCGTCGTGATGCTGAAGAGGCAAGCCTTGAAGCCGTGTTTTCAGCATCGACAACTTTGGTCGTGCAGAATTGGTTGACGTCTCTCGACCTGGCTACTTCTGATCGTGATGAATTGCTGATTCGTCGGGTGCTTTCTCGATCTGGGAGAAATCGTGCCTATATTAATGGGACCGCGACTCCGTTGCATCAACTCCAAGAGCTGGGGCAACTCTTGTTGGATATCCATGGTCAGCATGATCAACAATCATTACTGGTTCCTCGGGTACAGCTGGACTTAGTTGATGCATTTGGTGGCCTTGTTCCCATAAGAGGTGACTATGAAACGGCCTTTCGCCTTTGGAAAACCCAGCAGGAAGAATTGGATGGACTTCGGGAGCATTCGAAGAATCGAGCCAGCCGTGAAGAATTTTTACAATTTGAATCTGCGGAATTGACCAATGCGCAATTAATCGCCGGTGAAGAAGATGTATTATTGCAAGAGTATCGTCGGCTTCAAAATAGCGAGACGTTATCAGATCTTTCCAATCAAGCCTATGCTCTATTGTATGAGCAAGAATCTTCCATTTTATCCCATCTTCAAAACCTGACCCGTGTCATACAAGAACTGAAAAATATTGACCATGCAGCCAAACCCTGGAGCGATATGGTCGAGGGAGCCAGTGCGCAAATGGAGGAACTGGCCCATACCTGTCGCGATTATCGCGAGGGAATCGAGCATGATCCCCAACGTTTGGGGGCAATTGATGAACGATTGGCCCTTCTCCAACGTCTCAAGAAAAAATATCACGAAACTCTAGATGGATTGATTGAGAAGCGGGACACGATCATGACCGAATTATCTCAGCTCTCTGATTTGGATCATCACCTTGAGGCCTTAGAGGAAAGAGTCAAGTGTTCTTTGCAGGAGGCTTTAAAAAAGGCCAACGCCCTATCGGTGGCTCGCAAGAAAGTTGCTCAGAATCTTCAACAGCGAGTGATGAAAGAATTAGCCGACTTGAAAATGGAGCACACCCGATTTCAAGTGCAGTTTGGGGAATTCTCTGTAGAGAGCCCAATGAGTGGGACGGGAATGGATCGTGTGGAGTATTTGTTTTGTGCCAACCCTGGAGAACCTTTGCAACCTCTAGGGCGTGTGGCTTCAGGCGGAGAACTCTCGCGGCTGATGCTCGCGATGAAAACGGTCTTGGCAGATGTCGACCAGGTCCCTGTGTTAGTATTTGATGAAATCGATACCGGGGTGGGCGGCGACGTGGCGGCTGTGATGGGGCAGCGTCTTCTGGCACTCGGGCTATCGCATCAAGTGTTTTGCTTAACACACCTTCCTCAAATCGCATCACAAGGCATGCAACATTTCAGGGTGGAAAAAGTCGTGGATCACAATCGAACGACGACCAGCGTCGTACCTCTTGATCCTGCTGAGCGAAAGAACGAAATCGCTCGAATGCTTGGGGGCGACCAACCAACGGACACTGTGAAAAAAGCTGCTTCTGAAATGCTTCACCTCTCAAAGTCGGTGACTCGCAAAAAAAAATAACCTGACGGAAGATTGAAGTTTCCAGCACGGTTGGCAAAGTCTCTGTCCATCATTGTTTTGCCTAATTCTAATGGGACAAGGCCAAAAAACGATTGTTTTGTACGCAATCTGGCGTATGTTTCTCGTATATTTGTACTGAAAAAAATGTTGGGATTTAGTATAATAGTGGGGTTGAAAGCCAAGGATGGAAGCAATTCCCACGGATGGGGGGTATTAATCTTCTTGTATTAAAGTCAAATTAAGAAAAGGAGAGAAATGTCTTTTTTATGGAAGCCTAAACACAAGAGTCCGAGCCGTCGTCGTCTCTCCATAAACACTCCCCAATGTAATACGATTTCTGCCTTCTTGAAAATCAACATCGCTGCCCTAGTCGTGTGTGTGCTGACAGTAGGATCTGCAACTGCTCAACCTGATTTTTCCAACATATCTCTAGACGCACTCAATCAAATCCAAGCGTTGTTGACTGAAAAAGCTCAACGCACCCCTTCCCAAAAGAAAATCAGTTCCCATTTATTGCACGCAAGAAACATGAGATTAGGGCGACCTGTGGCAAAGGGAATTCAGCAGTTGTTGAATGGCGTCAAAATCCATGCAGGTGAAACCACAGACATTTTTATTCGCGCAGATGTCTCCCCATCGGTGATTGGGCAAATTACTGCCATGGGTGGATCGAATATACAAAGTTATCCCACACATCGAGCGATTCACGCACGAGTTCCGCTTTCTCAATTAGAATCTCTGGCTTTATTACCTCAGGTTCAATTTATTCGACCAGGCGATCACGCGATAACGAATTCTCATCCTCTTCCTGATGTGTCTGAAGGGGACCATGCGCATCGCAGTGATTTAGTGCGAAGCACGTTTGGGGTGGACGGTACCGGCGTCAAGGTTGGAGTGATGTCCGATGGGGTCGACAATCTTTCCCACCTGCAAGGAGTGGGCGATCTTCCGACCAATGTGACGGTGCTCGCTGGCCAAGCTGGTTCTGGTAGTGAAGGGACGGCCATGTTGGAGATCGTGCATGATTTGGTTCCAGGCGCAGATTTGTTATTTGCCACGGCGTTTAACACTCAGGAACAGTTTGCCAATAATATATTAGCGCTTCGTGATGCGGGCGCGGATATCATCGTAGACGATGTCTTTTATTTTGCGGAAACCCCCTTTATCGATGGAACCGTCGCGCAAGCTGTGAATGATGTGACGGCCAGTGGCGTGTTATTTTTTTCCTCTGCGGGGAATTCCGGTAATGTGAATGACAATCGAGCAGGTGTCTGGGAAGGTGATTTCAAGGAAATGGATATTCCTGGCGCAATTTCTCATGCCACCCTCAATTCTGGTGACAAAGCTCATGATTTTGGCGGAGGCACCGCAACCAACAAAATCACAGCTGATCCACCGAATTGGGTGATTCTCTGGTGGTCTGATCTTCCCGGTGCTTCAACCAATGATTACGATTTGTTTGTCCTGGATTCTAGCGGAACCTCGGTACTGTCAGCCTCTACCAGTAATCAAACTGGCTCCCAAGACCCTTTATAATTTATTGATTCCCGACTCATTAATCATTTGAATACGAGATTAATGGTGGTGAGAAACAATGGTGCCCAGGACAGGTATTTGCACCTCAATACTCATCGAGGCGAATTAGATATTGCCACAAATGGGCAAACGTTAGGACATGCCGCCGCCGCCGAGGCTTTTGGTGTCGCCGCGGTCAACGTTGCCACAGCTGGCGGGGGCGACTTTATCGGCGGGGCCAGCAACCCGGTGGAAACCTTTAGTTCCGATGGACCTCGTCGAATTTTCTATCATGCTGATGGGAGCGAGGTCACTCCAGGGAATCTCAGTGCCTCAGGTGGGCTCGTCAGGCAAAAACCTGATATTGCCGCTGCCGATGGCGTAAGCACGTCAACCCCAGGATTTAATCCGTTTTTTGGGACTTCTGCCGCCGCCCCACATGCGGCGGCGATTGCGGCCTTAGTCAAGTCAGCCAACCTTTCATTAAGTAACGCACAGATTCGTACGGCATTGGAATCGACTGCCCTTGATATTGAAGCCCCAGGAGTAGATCAGGATTCAGGCCATGGATTGCTGGATGCCTTTGCTGCTGTGCAAAGTGTGAATCCAACGGTTCAACGAGAATTGACAGTCACTTTTGGTGGCAATGGCACTGGATCAGTGGTGAGTAATGTGGGATCGATTAATTGTCCTGTCGTCTGCAGCCACAGTTACGATTTGAATACCGTCGTGACATTAAGTGCGTCCGCCGATAGCGGTTATGAGTTTACAGGGTGGAATGGGGCTGGCTGTAGCGGAATTGGAACATGCGTCGTAACTATGAACCAGCTTCAGACAGTGACTGCGACCTTTCAGGGTTCTCAAGCACTGTCCGTTATTTTTGGGGGAACCGGAACAGGCAGTGTGACCGACAATGATAGCGTCACCTGTGTGGCGAATTGTCTAGCGTTTTTTGATTACAACATCAGTGTGACGTTACAAGCCAGTGCGGATACGGGTTCTGTGTTTACTGGTTGGAGTGGCGCGGGATGCAGTGGGTCAGGCGACTGTGTTCTGGCGATGGATCAAGCGCGGACGGTGACTGCGACCTTTGGACCAGAAGGTGGCAGTGGACCTCTGGCTATTACCAATCTGACGACAGGCAGTGGGCGCACCTATCAAGTCATCCCCGATGGCTTGCAAATCGGCGCCACCGTGTATATTGATCGAAGCTTTACCTATTCCACGATCCCTGGGTCTCTACAGGGCGCCACCTATATTCAAACAGCTAATGCCGACAAAAGTTCCCAAGGCCCCAGTTTCTTCTCGTTTGACGTCAATCAACCCGTCACGGTGTATGTCGGTCATGACCAACGGATTACAGACACGCCCGTCTGGGTATCCGCTTTTGTCCTCAGTGGGGAGACTTGGGTGAGTTCGGATACGACCTTTACGGTCTATACACAAACCTTTCCCGTAGGTCCCGTCGTTCTGGGAGGCAATCACGAAACTGCCACGGGCAAAAGCATGTATACCATCGCCGTCGTCTCCAACGGCCCACCACCACCGCCCCCGTCTTATAGTCTCACGGTCACGATGGCCGGCAGCGGCAGCGGGCTTGGGCAAGTCACCAGTGATGTGGGCACCATCGATTGTCCCGCCAGCAATTGTGGGGACACCTATCCCGATCAAACGGTGGTCACATTGGATGCCGGCGCCCCAGCGGGGACCATCTTTACCGGCTGGAGTGGCGCGGGCTGTAGTGGCCTCCTGTCGTGTGTGGTGATGATGAACCAAGCCCACTTAGTGACCGCCACCTTTGAGCTCGAACATATCTTGACAGTACAACTGGCCGGCCCAGGCAATGGGACGGTGACCAGTGATCTCGGCAGCATTCATTGTCCCACCACATGCCAAGATAGCTATGGTCAGGGCACGACCGTCATGCTGACCGCTGTCCCGAATCCAACGATAGAATTTACCGGGTGGACTGGTGCGGGATGCAGTGGCACCGGTCCATGTCTCGTCACGCTTCTCCAAGCCGAGACCGTGACCGCAACGTTTGCCACCGATACCACGGGCCCGACGGTGACCATCAATCAAGCCGCCGGCCAGGCCGATCCCACGAACACGTCCTCGATCAATTTAACTGTGGTCTTTAGTGAAATAGTCACCGATTTCGCCACTGGTGATGTCACGCTGGGTGGCGCGGCAGGTGCGACCACGGCGACGGTGACCGGCAGTGGGCTCACCTACAACGTGGCCGTCAGTGGCATGGCCACCGATGGCACGGTCACGGCCTCGTTGGCCGCTGGCGTGGCCACCGATAGTGTGGGCAATGCCAACAGTGCCTCGACGAGTACAGATAATACGGTTACCTTTACCACTGAGGTCCCGCCTCCGCCCCCCTCCACCGGCACCGTGACCTTTCGTGAGGGCGAGAATGGCTATACTGGGACCCAGGATGCCTTTATTCGCGGGAGCGCCCCGGACGCCTCCCAGGGAGATGTCTCGTTTCTCACCTGGACGAGTAGTGGCGAGAAGTCAGTCTTGATCCGGTTTGACAATGTGTTTGGAGGCGGAGCCGACCAAGTCCCGATCGGGGCCACGATTACCTCGGCGACCCTCACGCTCGAAGTGTATGATGATGGGCTAGCTGCGGAGATCTATGAAGCGGCGGTGGACTGGACGGAAGCCGAGACGTTTAATAGTTTGGGGAGCCAGCCAGGAGTTCAAGCCGAGGATCTTGGGCCGCTGCTCAGTGCGGTGGGGGGCACCGTACCGGTCGGGCCCCTGCTGGTGGATGTCAGGAGTAGCCTAAGCGCGTGGACGAATAATCCCACGGCCAATCGCGGCTGGATCTTTCGCCCAACCGGGAGTAGCCCCGTGCTTGTTCGCAGCTCCGAAGCGAACAAACTGGCGCAGCGTCCACAGCTCTCCGTCACGTATCAGATGGTCCCCGGCGATCCGGCCCTGACGGTCACCGTCGTGGGATCGGGTAGTGGCACGGTGACGGATAACGGGCCGCTGAGCTGTTCTACGAGCTGTAGCGCTACGTATCCTCTCAACAGTAGTGTGACCCTCCATGCGACGGCGGATCCCGGCTTGGTGTTTACGGGCTGGAGTGGGGCGGGGTGCAGTGGGACCGGCGACTGTCTCGTGACGATGGACCAAGCCCAGAATGTAACGGCAACGTTTGAAGGCGTACAGACCTTGACCGTGACCCTGGCAGGGACGGGGAGCGGGACCGTGACCGATGGGAACCTCCTCACATGTACGACCGACTGCATCGCTGACTACGACTACAATACCAGTGTGACGTTACAGGCCAGTGCGGAACCGGGCTCAGTGTTTACCGGCTGGAGTGGCGCAGGGTGCAGCGGGGCAGGAGGCTGTGTTCTCACGATGAATCAAGCGCGGATGGTGACGGCGACCTTTGGAGCAGAAGGCGGGAGTGGACCTCTGGCTATTACCAATGTGGCGACAGGCAGTGGGCGCACGTATCAAGTGTTTCCGGATGGGCTGGGTGTGGGGCCCATAGTGTATATCGACCGCACCTACACCTACACAGCCGTACCAGCGGGATTGGTTGGTGCCACCTTCATTCAGACCGCCAATGCGGATAAGAATTCGCAAGGAAACAGTTTCTTCAGTTTCGAGGTGAATCAACCGGTGACGGTCTCAGTAGCCCATGACCAACGCATTATCACTAAACCCAATTGGCTCACGACCTGGACTCCAACAGGGGAAGTCTTGAGTACGACGGATTCGACCTTCCAGATGTATCAGCAGGTTTTTTCCGCTGGCTCTGTGACACTTGGAGGCAATAAAGATTCAGGTTCTGGCTTCAGCATGTATTCGGTCATAATTACGCCGAACAATTAGATATGAAAAGAGCTAATCTGTATCTCCAGACTTTAAAAGTGAACCCAGTCCTGACTGGGCACCATATTTCGCGCCTGCTAAACCTTCCAAAAAAACACGACGGCCATGCGTTTTGAGGCCATTTCATGCCCCCAACCGAAATACGAACTCGCCGAATGAATCAAGTCTGATTTATACGCCAGCAAGCGATTAAACACATACGGCACTTCTAAAATTTCCTCGAACATTGTTGGATCCATTTGCTCTGGGAGCCCGGGCACTTGGCTTAAACTTTCGTAATGGCGCGGGCACGCATTGCCCCCGGGTTCTTCGCCTGGGAGATGTAAGCGATACAGTGACGTTCCGCAATGCGTGGTGGGTGGGCTCGGATGTAAATAGAGGACCGATGCATAGTCGCAGATATTCGCCGAATCCACATGGGGGCGAGCCACGCCCTCGGCCCCACCGCAAATTTGAATATGATTGTGTCCCGAGACTCCCATGTCTTCCGCACTTTGCGGTTTCAAAGATTCAAGGCCCAATCCTTTTTTGACAGTGGTCTCAATGTACCTCAGTTCTTCGTCCGTTAACGCGTGAGGTGCACGCATGCCCGGCCAGGGCTCCGGACGCCAGGGGGAGCCCAACGTCCATGTGCTGTTTGAGATGCAGCGCTGGGCCACCTCGATGGCATTGGGCAGAACATTATCGGCCACCCAGTAATCGGTGCCGAGTTGTAGCTCACGAAAAGAAAGATCCACTGCCATTATGTCCTCCGTTTTAGTCCGGTCCAACAAAAATATACGTGTGAAAAGGATTTGCCTGTTTGGTGGTGAATTGTCAAAATGGCAGAATAGTCAGGGCCTTCTCCCTGGGTCAAGGATTGGTATACAGGCCGGTGCCAATGAGAACGGTGGGTGTTTCATGGTGTGGTTGGCCGATTGGCGCTAGTTCCGATCAGACCAAGGTGTTGATCAAAATGGTGGAGGGAGGAATCATGCAAACCGAATTACTGAACAGTGTGACACAAGAATTAGAACACGCGATTGCGCGACATCCCAATGAAGTGATTGCCAAGACCTACGTGGATCAAGGCGAGTTTTTCTCGATCGACCAGTTTTTCCCACAAGAAGTCATCGATCAATTTATGACCGAAGTGGAAATCGTTCGTCCCAAGCTTAATCGCAATTACCTCCCTACACATAAAAAGGGCGGCAGCGTCAGCCATTATTTGCTGCGCGAATCAGCACCATCAATTTTAGCGTTTTATCGCTCCCCCGCATTTATCCAGTGGCTAAGCCAAATCGCGGGAGCACCATTACTCCTGTGTCCTGATGACGATCCCCATGCCTGCGCGTTGTATTTTTATACCGAAGCTGGGGACCACATTGGATGGCACTACGATACGTCGTACTACAACGGCGCGCGATATACCGTGTTATTAGGATTAGTCGATCGATCGACCAGCCGACTCGAATGCCGTCTCCACACCAAAGAACCTGGCCGTGAAGTCAAAGAATTAAGCCTCACCACCGATCCAGGTCTGTTGATATTTTTCAACGGCGATAAACTCCATCATGCCGTCACGCCCTCCGCTGAAGGCGAAGAACGCATCGTGCTGACACTAGAATACGTGACCGACCCCACCATGAGTTTAGGGAAGCGCTGGTTCTCCAATCTGAAAGATGCCTTTTCCTACTTTGGCTTGCCTGCACTTCTGCGGCAGTCTGATGTCAAAACTCCCAAAAACTGAGATTACGCGGATTCATATCATTAGTTGTTTAGTCCCACAATTTCCTGGAGTGGATTGTCGTGAAACAATTCCGGTTTCTGTGTAGAGATTTGGATAACGGTGTCATCGGGTGATTGATACTTCAAGGCCTTCAGGGGACGTTGGAAATTGTAGGCAAGCAGGAACGCCATGAGGTGTGGTGTGAGCTGGTTGGCCGTAGCGTAGTGGTCTCGTTTGGGTGTGTGGCCTTTGATCTTCCGGTTGAAGCCCTCCACTTGGCCGTTGGTCCCGGGATGCCGGAACTTCGTCAAACGGTGGCGGATGCGGTGTGCTGCACAGGTCTGATCGAAAAGATGAATCTTGTGTTGCGGGCTTAACCGTTCGGGCAACAGCGCGTAGGTCAACTGGGGCCCGTTCTCGGTGAGAATGGGATGGATGGTGAAGGGAGAATCTTTGATGAGGTGTTCCAAAAAGCTGCGGGCGATGGGTTGCGTCATGCGTTTATGCAATTCTACATAGGCGTTCTTGCACACCCGATCAATCCCGACCAACAAGTATCGCTTGGTCTTGCCCCCCAGAATTTTTCGAGCTTTTGTCAAATGTTGGGGATGCCGTGACTAGGCGGCCTTTCTGGCTTTCTTTTCTCCATCAATGAATTCAATGCCTGCGATGATCTCTGCCAATCGGTGATAGCCTCGCAACCGACGCCACGTTTTCTCT
>JAQBUF010000094.1 GCA_027623995.1 Nitrospirota bacterium | reverse complement strand
ACAGAAACATCGGACGGCCTGATGGAGCAGGCTCGTGGCACGTCTCGACTCCCGGCTTTCAGTATCATTTATGAATTAGAAAATACTTGACCACATTTTGATGAGGCCAAAGCCCTACGATCGCTTGAGAGAATGGGGATTAGTCCTACTCTGGAGCAAAAAAATTTGATAAAAATTTTGGATTGGCTTGAACGACTGGAAGAAAGAAACAGAAATGTGTTATAGATCCTCTCTTACCAACGAGGAGGCAGCAATGGCAGAATCTCAATCAGGAAATTTTTCACTTGAATTATCCATGTACGGTGTCGCTGAAATAGTGAAATGGTGTATCAAAGAGAATAAGGGCCGAATACCGGGCGTGGACTCCAAAGTGTTTAAGGAAATGCAAGCGGCCGTCTCTGAAAAGCCTGAAAAAGGTGACTATTTTACCTACGATCAGTTCTGGAAAACCAGAAGAACGTTTGAATTTACCAAAGAAGAAGTGGAGACGGTTGATCGGTGTCTCTATGACATCCCAAACTTTGAAGCGAAACAACTTCCTCAGATACGGTACAAATTTTGGGGTGCCTAAGCTGAATGAGAAAACTCTCAGTATCTCGTCGCTCGTATCTCGTGAAAAGGTAGAAAGGAGATTGTCTTTTCTCCTTTTTTAGGCTTCACGCTTCACGGGATACGCTTCACGAATGACGTTTTCGTCAACAATCTGCCTCACCACCAATACCACTCTCCAGTGGTAAGCACGTGAATGCCAAGCACCAAATTGGTAATGGCATGCGCGATAATACAAGGCCATAAACGACCGGTCCAATACAACAATCCGTTGTAACAAATTCCCGCCATCATTCCAGCCAGCCACAGATTATGCTCTAACCCAAACAGCACGACCGTCGCCACACACGATACCATGGTGAAGGTCCCGAGCCTGACCGTTTCAAAATTCGCATTCACGACATAGCGAAGGAGAAACGATCGCCAAAAAAGTTCTTCCATAATTGGGACGATCACCGAAGCCCCAAATATCCGAATGACCGCCAGCGCAATTCCCATGGTGGATCCGGCCACAAAGGGATTGTAATCTGATAACTCCCCTTGGATGGCCCAAGGCCAATCCATGCGAACCCACAGCGCATAGACTCCCAAGCCAACGCCCACCGTCACCAGGGCTTCCTGCCAATTGACAAAGATTGGGGTTTTTAATTCAGGAAGGCGAGACCAGAAAAACACCAAAAGGCTTGCGACCACCAATGTTTTGATAGGGTAGGACCACAACTCAAATGTACTGGGGGTCCCGTCAGCGGTACTGACCACAAAAAATGAGCTCAACGCAATGAACCCCATATAGGCCGCAAAGGGCACCACGCGAGGCCATATCCCCGATTGAACCTCTGACGGAACATCCATGACAGCTCCGGCTTGCGGCGCAGTCATTTTCTCAGTACGCATAATGGGCTACCTCTTTAGACCAAATGTATTTCCACCGGTTGAACGTTCATTTGCCTGCGCCCTATCACCACCTCCCACCCAAGGTCACCTCTGAACCGAACAGTAGGAGAAGACACATTACCTCAGTTAATTCGGCTTCTAGGAAGCATTCTTTAATTATTGACGATTAGAGAGAAGGAAGTTTCCGAGATTAAGAACAAGGGGAAAGGATAGAACTAAAGATTCGGAGAGGAACTGCCAAACCACTCAGATTGGAACACAAGGAGGGTCAACCACTACCAAGAAGAAGATTGAAGGGAGAAAAATCATCGGTGAGAATCAAGCCTGGTTGCCATTCAGGTGATTGAGCGGAGGATAAAAACGTAAACACTTCATGCGGCATTTTTCCTTGGTTCAACAGCTCGATCGTCGTATTCGCAAACTCTGGTGACCGCATGTTTAAGGGGTCCAAAGCCGCAAAAAATATCAAATTGGTTGACCCCTTTTTCGTTCGCAACCAAGAAGGCCCAGGGATACCAAAGGTCTCCACATGGGGAAACGACGTTTTCATCGTCGAGACCACGGCCTCGGCTCGCCTTCGATCTAATGCCGAATCTGACGCGGCTAAATTGACCGCAATCACGCCTTTGGGAGAAAGCCGATTTCGCAATTCCGCGAAAAATTCCTCGGTCGTCAGATGAAAAGGAATTTGGTGTCGAGCAAATACATCGACCCAAATGATGTCATAGTGTTTTTCCGTGTGCCGCAAAAAGACCCGCGCATCTTGGACAAAGACCTGATGTCCCTTGTCTGGGGTATATTCGAAAAACTCTTCGGCGGCTTTCACTACCGACGGATCCATCTCCACAATGTCCATGTTGAGCTGTGGCCAAAACTTTTGCAGCCATTTCGCCAAAGACCCGCCACCATGACCAAGAATCAACCCCTGTTGAGGATTGGGATGGAGACCAAGCACCGCCATCATCATTTGGCTATACGGCAACGCCAAACGAATCGGATCCGGTTGCCACATAATGGCGTGAAACGTGTTATCCAAAATAAGAAATCGTAGTCCTTTTTCATCGCGAACCCGTACCTGCTGATACGGGCTGTCTTCCTGATAAATAGCCGGCAATTGAACTAAAATTGGATGAAAGCCAAACCACATCGCGACCCCCAAACAACCAACCACAGGAATCACCACCAACGCTCTGACTCTCCCCGTCCACACCCACCAACCCAAGCCAAACACAATAAGGACCACGCCCAGCGCGGCAACTAAGGCAAGACTTCCAAGCCAAGTCAGTAAAAAGAAGGAAGTCCCCCATGTACCCACAAGGCTCCCAATCGTCGACACCGCAATCATGCCGCCGGTATGACGCCCTAAATGCCCCATGTCCGCAATGGCCAACCGAAGTAGGGCTGGAAGAACGCCACTTAAACAAAACGCCGGCACACCCAAGAGCACACTACCCGCCAAACACGGACCCAATCGAGGATCTGTCGTCCATTGTGCAACGGTAAACACCACTGGTTGCCCCACGCCAGCCAGCATGAGCGTCCAAATCCCTGCACATAACAGAAGAACCGTCAGGACCGCACCAGGTGATCGTCGATCCGCCAACCAGCCACCAGCCGCATACCCCGTACTCATCGCGGCTAGCACCACACCGATCAATGCCCCCCACACATACAGAGAGGTCCCGAAGACTGGAGCCAACAATCGGCTACCGAGGATTTCCAAGGCCATGACCACAGCGCCAGTTGTAAACGCCGTGAGAAAAAACCACCAGCGATACCATGAAGGAAAAGATCTTTTCGTAGAGGTCGTCATCGTAAATAGGCTAGACGGAAAAATAGGGAGGACAACAAGGGTTTACAGCGTTGCAATAAATGAAGATGTATCAAACCAGGAAATCCATAAACCACAACAATGGGTGGGTCGCTCATGAGCAACCCAAGACAAGCACAAGAGAAAGATGCTATAGAAAGACTCTTTTCAGTGTCAACGCAAGCACGATTTTCACCGAAAAAGGAGCCCAAATGACGAATAAAGACTTCATTTTAGACCTCGGCAAACTCATGATTGGCATTGCATGGACGGATGGCGAGCTGCACCCCGAAGAAATCAACGCCCTCAAAGAACTCCTATTCCTCCTGCCAGATATTTCCGGTGAGGATTGGAGACAACTTGAACTCTATATGACCCATGCGGTGACCGATGCCGAACGCGAGGAACTGTTAGACCGTGTTTTGAAAGGCATTCGCTCAGCAGGTGAAAAACAATTGGCGCTGGACACTCTCGAAAAACTGGTTACCGTTGAAGGTGGAGCAGCCAATGCCGAGGTCATTGAATCAATTCGACAAGATTTGGACTCGAAAAGTACTGGCCTATTGGCGCATCTCATGAGCCCGCTTCGAAAAACCTTAAAATCTCGGGCCAGCCACTATACAGGCACATCATCTCGCGAAGGCCGGATTGAAGATTTCATCAAAAACACTATTTATTATCAGCTGACCTCGGAGATGCAGAACCAGGGACGCACATTGTCTTTTCCAGAAGCAGAGGCCAGGAAAATTTGTTTAGCCGCAGGACTGATGGCCCACATAGCCTGGGTAGATAATGAAGTTTGTCATCGAGAACGGGAAGCCATGAGTTTGGGGCTACAACAACTCTGGAACTTGCCCAAGGAAGAAGCCGAACTGATTACCGAGATGAGCCACACCAGAATCATGCACGGCTTAGACCTCGTACGATTAACCTCGGGATTTTGCAAGTACACCACAGTCGAAGAACGCAAAGCTTTTTTAAAATGCCTCTTCGCCATTGCCAACGCCGCCGAGCAAACCTCTAATGCCGAGATCGAAGAAATTCGTGGTATTGCCATATCGCTGGAACTGCCACATCAGGAGTTTATTAACGCGAAATTGACGATTCCGCGGGAAGAGCGAGGTGGGTTGTAGTTAAATTTGTCATGCTGAGTGCAACGAAGCACCTCTTTTACACCTGTGCGCGGCCCCTCCGAACTTGCTCGGAAGCAAGCACTCCGGGGTCACTGGACAACCACCCCGAATCAAGATGGCTCAGAAACTCGTTGCGCTCAGACAGTCTTCGCCAGAGGGGTAGGATTCTGGGCGGAGGCCCAGCCGCACCCAACGCAGAGAAAAAGACCTGCGCCACGATCGAATGAATCTTTCTTGTTTTTGTATCCCCGCCTTTGTTTGCGGCGGAGACGGAGCCCCGAATCGACTTTTCGGCGAGAGCTGTTTGAGCGGAGCGAGTTCTCTCGCCATCTTATTCGGGGCGTAGGCGGAGGGACCCCCTTGGGGACGCGAACGGGCGGAAATGGTTTTGGTCACTTTGGCCGAAACAAAAGTGACTCGTCGCGCGGGGGCGAAACCCCGCATAAAAATTATTCCCGAATCACCTTCGACCGCTTCTGCGCATACGCTTCGCGCACCGCGCCGTACATATCAAGTGTGGCCACCTCCACTCCCTCGTATAGATCGAGATTCTTCGAACGCTCATTCACGATTTCGGTAGCACGCATTGAGGCTTGTGGGATAAAAGGCAAGACATAGCTTAACGGATCGAGCAGCACATCCCCAACCGTTCCGATTCCATCTCGAACCGTCGTGGGAGGAAGAAGGGGCAGCACAAGATACGGGCCGGCCTGCACACCATGCCTGGCAAGTGTTTGGCCAAAGTCTTCTGCGGGGACAGGAGGGAGGTCAAGATAATCACCCGCTATATCGAACAACCCCACGACCCCAACTGTGCTGTTGACGACAAACCTTCCGACCTCGATTCCAGCGTTTTCTAATTTCCATTGCAACAGATTATTCACTGTGCGCGGGACGAATCGAATGTTCGTCATGGCCCGGCCTATGGCTTGTTCAACAGGGTCGGGCAGCAGCCAGGCATAGCCAGTGGCCACTGGCTTTAACACATAACGATCAACGTGCAGGTTAAAGGAAAACACGTGTTCATTCATAGGTTCCCAGGGGTCTTTGATGATTTCGGTATTGACGTCGTCGTTGAATGGATCCAGGTAGGTGTCTTTCACGAGCGTTTCTTCTAACCGCTGCACCTCTGGTTCTTTCATGTCGGCGGCTCCCATCTGCAGGACAACTTGCAGGGGTGCCCGTTCCACCGACTGTGGATGAAGGATTAACGCATCGGGGCTTTGTTGGCCCTTAAGGATTTGAATTCGTGATTCCACATCGGCCAGCTCCTGATCCAGTCGTTGGCTATGCTCGACAATTCTTGGAATATCTGTAGAAATGTCCGGTGAAGTTTGAATGGTGGACGCAGCCTCAAACTCGGAGGACTGTCCCAGAACAAGACCACTCGGGGTAACACTACACATCAAAAGAAACACTGAGGCTTTCGCTATGCAACTTTTTCCGAACCACGAAAAGAATGGAACTGTGGTCATGAATGCAACTCCTTATGAATGAAGCACGTGACTGTTCACGAATGCCAAAAAGTGACTTCGTGTGCCCTGGAAATTTTTTTGGCAAATTCCCCCCATTCCTCTTTCGGTTCACCCCCTCATACCTTTATGAAGATTTTCTTTCACCTCTGATTCGCATTTTCCCTGTTTTGTAGGTTTGTTGCCGGATGCTGCTTTGGACCATGTCATGTAGTCCTAGGATTGAATAAATATTTTTGACGTCTTCCCTCAGTATTTTCTAATTCATAAATGATACTGAAAGCCGGGAGTCGAGA
>JAQBUF010000034.1 GCA_027623995.1 Nitrospirota bacterium | reverse complement strand
CCAGTCCTGCAGGGCTGGCGGCAGCAAATACAGTTGGTCGCGATCATATGGCAGAAAATGGTAGCCCATGGGTACCCTCCTCTGGTGAGGAAAGCAGTATATACGAATTAACACCTAAGTATCAAGGGGTTTGTGCAACAGGCTCTACACTTAAAAAAAATATTGGCCCAAAATGCCCATTATTGAAAACGATCAACCCACATGGATACAAAGTGCTACGGCCGTCTTTAGGTACCTTTAAATGGAAAATTAACCTTACTAGAGACTTTTGGATTGTGCGACCGGAAGACAATTTCAGCCCTAGCCGATGTTTCGGCGGTCTTCAAATTTGAAGCATTGCCGGTTGAGGACAGGATAGACTGAAAAAATGGGAGTGCTATGGGGGATTAAGGCTGAATCGGTCCCAGGGCTCAGTGAGAGGTGGAGATTCACAAAGTTAAAGCTGAGTCCCTCCTGCCATGCCTCGGATTGGGCCTCTGCATAGGTGTGGACCTTATCTGAGGCATAGGATCGGGTCATAAGTCCTGATCCTCCCTGAAATCCATATTCGTGTAAATCTGGAGC
The DNA here is from genome assembly GCA_027623995.1 of Nitrospirota bacterium. GTDB lineage: Bacteria > Nitrospirota > Nitrospiria > Nitrospirales > UBA8639 > Nitronereus. The sequence goes on along the minus strand of JAQBUF010000034.1, from coordinate 35,507 downwards.
ACCTTGGATCAATATCGACACGATCGAGGCGTCAAACCAGATTTTGAAATTACAACTCACCTGAATGAATGGCCCCAAGCTGCCGGTATGTTCTAGTACAGCGACAGGGTAGATATATTCTGGTGGTATCTCAGATGACGTTGGTTCGGTTTGATGCTGAAAGTCAGGGTCCTTGACGGCTGACATGGAGACAAAGAGGAGATTTGGGTCATCTAGGGAAATGTCGTTGACTTGGCCGTCGTGGTAGCTGCAAAGCTTTCCCATTTCATACCGAAGAGGAAAGGAATAGCCCATTTTCGCATAAAAGATTCGGACGCCCGCATCAAGGGGGTCTTCGGGGCTTCGGCTGATTTTCAGATCAAAGGGAAGCATGAGATGAAAGGTGTTTGTCCGAACGGTCATGAACGGAGCACAGGCACCTGGAAACTCTTTATGCACGGTGTCGTTGTCGGGTTCAAATTTTTTGGGGGTACCACCAAAGTGCTGAGCGGTTTTGGCTTCTTTGCTCAAACGGTATTTAGCCTGGTAGTAGGCGGCCGCTCGTTTTTGCGCCAGGTCTAAAAAATATTCAGGAATATCGGTTTCGACAATCAGACATTGCTTCTCAAGGGGTTGGTGCCGAGGCCCTTTCATGGCCTCGTTATAAATGCCTAACTCGGCACTGGTTTTCTTAATATCGTGGTCGAGTTGTTGGGCCAGTTCAGGATCAAAATATCTGGTGTTGGGAAGCAGTTGATGCGCTTTTTGCAAAAGCTCGAGTTTCTGGGTGTAGCGTTTGGGTTCAGCGGCAAACGCCTGAATGGTCGCCAGAAGCAAACTAAAGTGTTCCTCGGGGAGAATGCCCAGCTGATTGAGATCCTGTTCGCGAATAAAGGTCAGGGACAGCGGCCCAAAGGCATCTTCGCGGCGAAGACTAAGGGTTAAGAGGTAATTTAAGTAGGCTCGGGCTTCATCTTGAGTCATAGTTTTTTCCTTTCGCGCATTCTAAGGAAAGCCTTAGGTGCTGGACAAGTATCAGGAAAGATAAATTGGGGAAGAGTTGAAGAGCGTAGTTCTTCGGGGTTGCAAAAAGAATGGGATCAGATCATGCAAATTAATTACAATGAGCTAAACCAGAAAAATTTGCGTATAAATGGATCAAGGTCATTACTGATGGTGTTGTTCCTGGTCTTGCTGTTTTTCCTGGATCAGCCGGTTGTTTTCGCTGGTCAAGCTAGTCTGGGTCCGGCCATTGCTCAAAATACGCAAATGGTCGTGAATGAGTCCAGCGAGGCTAGTGAAAAGAAAAAGGAAGAATTCTATCGGCATCTGCAATCTCAACTCAAAGATTTTGATCATAAAATTGACGAGTTAAAATCTCAAGGGGAGGTACTTCGGGAAAAGGCTCGAAATGAACTCCTGGTACGCTTGGAACAATTACAGTCACAAAAAAACGAACTTCTTCCAAAAATCGAAACGGCCACTCGATCGAGCGAAGCGGCCTGGGAAGACATCAAAGTCGGTTTAGATCGTGCGGTCACGGATTTGAAAGTGGCGTTGGAGCAAGCCGCGTCGAATTTCTTTTAAGGTCCCTGCCTTTCATTGTTGCATAACTTTCCCTTCCCTTTCGTTTCGAAGCAGACTTCGCTATTCTTTGAATGGGAATGTTGAAAAAATCCGCCAGTAGCCTTCCCTGGCTTTGCCGAAGAGGCTCGCATAGACTTGTCGTCGCCATTTTGTCTGACCTTCGGGCTCACAGACTTGCCGCTCTTCGCGGCGTTCGCGCTTACGTACTGGGGTACGCTCTGTGCGTCAAAAGGGCTGCGGCCTTGCTGGATGAACTTTTTTGAACATTCCCTCGCACCGATGCTGCTCGTCTAATCTGAGCATCTATGCATCCCGAATATGAAATATTCAACAGGCCCTTAATAACTGTTCGGGATTGGCCACCTCATGCAGCGAAGGGCTGCCACATACCTGAAACCATTCATTAATTAGGTTGGTCGTATGTCACGCGAAAGTTTATTTCACCAGACACAGCAAGCCTTAGAATGGCCGAGGCTCCTTGAGCTATTGGCATCTCAAGCGCATTCATCCTTAGGGGCGGATTACTGTCGATCGCTCCCTTTGGCTGAGACTTGTGCTGTGGCGCAAAGTCGTCTGCATGAAACCACTGAAATGATTGCGCTCTCTGAAGGTCCTCTTCCGTTTCCGGCATTGCCGTTTCACGATAGTCGGAGTGCACTCATTCGTGTGGAAAAAGGGGCAGCTCTTGAGGCCAAAGAGTTGCGGCGTGTTGCCGATGTAATCGCTCTGATTATTCATGCACAGCGTTGCCTCACTGCGCAGAAAGAACTTGCTCCTCACCTATTTGCCCATATCGAACATCTTGAAGATCTCAGGTTCTTGCAATCTGAAATTGATCAATGCATTAGCCCGGAAGGTCATGTGCTGGACGATGCGTCCTCCGTGCTCTATGACGCGATTAAGGAATCCAAAGGGCTTAAGTTTCGAATGCGTCAACGCTTGGAGTCGATGATGACTTCATTGCCGTATCGTGATGCGTTGCAAGAACCGTATTTTGATCAACGGGAAAATCGCTATGTGTTGCCCATCAAGGTCGATATGCAGCATCAGGTCTCTGGAATTGTTCACGATGTGTCGTCGAGTGGGTTAACGGTTTTCCTCGAACCTCGGGAATTGATTGAGCTGAATAATCGCATCAAAGTGGCTGATCTTGAGGTGGATCGAGAGATTCTCCGAATCCTTGCTGAACTGACCTCAATGTTAGTTGAGCATACGCAGGCCATTCAGCACTACCTTCAGGTCCTCACAATTTTTGACAGCATTGGGGCGAAGGCGCGTTTAAGCCAACGTCTACAGGGCAATCCTGTGGCACTGTCGGAAGATGGTCATATTCGGTTATTGAAGGCACGGCATCCATTGCTCATTCTTGCGCGCCATGAGGTGATTCCCAATGATCTGGTGCTGGAGAAAGACCACAATGTGTTGGTGATTTCCGGTCCCAATACCGGAGGGAAAACCGTCAATCTCAAATTACTTGGCCTGTATAGTCTTATGGTTCGTGCGGGGCTACACCTTCCTTGTGCTGAAGGATCCGAAATGGGTTTCTTTGTGGACACGTATGCGGATATCGGCGATACCCAGGATTTAACCAACGATCTTTCCAGCTTCTCTGCCCATATCACTAAACTCAGTGAGTTGTTGGCTATCGATGAATCGTCGCAGTCCGAGGCCTCTGGTCCAATTTTGGTGTTGCTCGATGAGGTGATTAGTTCCACCGATCCTGCCGAAGGTGCGGCCTTGGCTGAGGCGCTTCTCATGCATTTTTCAGAGCGTGGATTTAAAGTCGTGGTGACCACTCATTACAATTCCTTAAAAACCTTAGCGCTCTCTACGCCAGGGTTCCTCAATGCCAGTCTTGAGTTTGACGTGACGACTTTGACCCCTACCTATCGTCTCATTCAGGGGGTTCCAGGTGGGTCTTCGGCCTTGGATATTGCCGGTCGATTGGGCATGAAGCCCAGTATTTTGAAGCATGCTGCGGAACTGGTGCATCAACAAGATCGCGAGCTCGATCATATTTTTTCTGATTTGCAACATATGCATCATCGGCTTCGAGTGGAATTAGACATGGCGGAGACCCTTCGTCGTCAAACCGAAGAAGCCGCGACTGAAGCACAAGAACGGGTGGATCGGCTTCGCACGACAGAGCGAGAGGAATTAAAAAAAGTCAAAAAGAAATTCAAGGAAGAACTTGCTCGGGCCCGAAGCGAAATTCAACAAACCGTAGATGCGCTCAAGCAGGATAAGACGTTGGTGAAGGCCAAGGAAGCGAAGGCGCGTGTGCATGCCATTGAAGACGAACTTCATCGCAATACTCAGGATGATAGTCAAACTGTTCCTTTTGATTCCTTACAGGTTGGGTCCCTTGTTGAAATTTCAAACTTGGGCACAACCGGAACATTACTTGAAGCTCCCCAAGGCAAGAAACGAGTCCGCCTCCGAGTGGGAGGGGCTGAACTTTCCGTCGGGGTGGAGTTGCTCATTGGAAAGAAGCCTGGGGTCGACGGCCCATTGTCTGGTGCTTCTGCAACTTCGGCTTCTTCAAAAAGAAACACACCCAAAGGGTTTAACGAACAGAATCACACGTCACCAACCATTTCTGGTTTATTGACGATTGACCTTCGAGGGCAAACGGTTGATGAGGCGTTAGAAGGCTTGGCCTCACGACTTGATGAGGCGGCACTCACCGTGGCGAAGTCCCTCCATATTATTCATGGGCATGGGACGGGTAAACTTAAACTGGCGACGCGGCAATATCTTGCCAAGAGCCCGTATATCGAATCCTATAGGCCGGGAGTTCAGGGTGAGGGTGGCGATGGAGTTACGATTGTTGAGCTGCGTTAGGAGATTTCGAGAGGGTGATATCGTTGGCCATCGCCACCTGGACATTGCGTTGAAACCCGGCATGTTTTGGGCGACGGATCGGAGTGCCTTCAAAGGTATGGGCAAACGTGTCTTCGTTCATGTGTGACAGGAGTCCGAGATTTGGGCTTTGCGTGATTGGGCTAGGAAAGAAGGCCGTGTCCGTTGTCGGCAAAGCATTGACGTTATAAGGGCAGACGTCAAGGCAGTCATCGCAGCCAAAAATTCGATTGCCCATTTTGGTGCGAAGGGCTGGGGGAATAGTCTCCAAGTCTTCACGGTACTCGATCGTCAAATACGAAATGCATTTCGTGGCATCAACGATATAGGGTTCGGTGATGGCGTTGGTGGGGCAGGCTTGAAGGCACAAGGTGCAGGTCCCGCATAAATCCGTACCAGGTTCGTCTGGGGCTAACTCCAAGTTGGTTAACACTTCCCCTAGGAGAAGCCATGATCCAAAGTCTGACGACACGAGGTTGGAGTGTTTTCCAATCCAGCCTAGGCCAGCTCGTTGGGCCCAGACTTTTTCCATGACCGGGCCTGTGTCCGCGTAACTGCGTGTCGTGGCGTCTGGTGCTAACTTTGCAATTGACAGCTCAAGATTTTTTAAGCGTTTTTTGAAGAGGCGGTGATAATCTTTGCCCCAGGCGTATCGAGCAATCCTCCCGTTTCCTGGTCCCTCATCGGGATCCTTGTCAGTCCAATAATTGATTCCGACGCTGATGATGGACTGACAGTCAGGTAATACCTTCCTTGGGTCAGCTCGACGCTCTGGCTCTTTCCCCATCCACTGCATGGTTCCGTGGTAACCAAAGGCCATCCAGTCATGTAAGTGCTTAAGGAGCGACTTGGCGGGGAGGGGGGTGGTATCGGGTTGCTGTGGAAATGGTTCGCAGTCTTGGATTGTGAGGCGGCTAATACCAACGACATCAAAACCCTGGGCGATGGCGGCCTGTTTAATCGATTCAGCTAAAGACAGCACGGTCACCGAGTCAGTTAAATGTGTGGGAAATTTTAGACGTTTGATATGGCGTCAATGTTTCGGTCGAGGCTGTGCTTTGTACCCGGTGTTACCGCCGGAGCAATTGAATTTGACGCTGAACTGTGCGGAGCAATTGTCGGTGGTGCAAGGACCACAGGAGGCCGTGATCTTGGTGGTCCAATCAGTTTTTGACTTGTCGTATTGACATTGCGTTCCTCCACCCTTTGAAATATCGGCCCAGGGTTGGTCATAGCCGGGGACCTTTGCGGTGGTGCAGCCATCGGGAATCGGAACTTCACACGTCCGTCCCTGTTCTCCCTTTTCCATGCCGATGGTGCAGATGGATTCTGCTTGAGGTGCGGCAAAGGAACTCGTGGTGTGTCCAAATATTACTCCGGTGACGAATCCTACCATCATGAGTCCGATTAAATACTGCTTCATAACCTGTGTCCTTTCGGCAAAAATCCAAGTGTGTTTCGGTCGTTTTTGTGACTAAAGATATATAACACAGAAGACTTTCGTCAGGCCAGCAATGTGTGCGACCGCTGAAAGGGAAGAGATGTTCGAAAAAAAACGAAGGCCCCAGAAGTGTTCCTTCTGGGGCCTTCGAAGAGCAAGGCAAAATCAAATACGCGGAAATTACATCATTCCGCCCATTCCGCCCATTCCACCCATACCACCGTGGTCATGACCACCACCGCCACCACCACCACTCTTCTCTTCAGGAGCATCAGTAATGGTCACCTCAGTGGTGAGGAGCAACCCAGAGACGCTCGCGGCATTTTGTAATGCACATCGGGTCACCTTGGTTGGATCAATGACACCCGCTTCGACCATATCAACATATTCGTCAGTCCCTGCATTGTACCCATGGGTTGCTGCAGCGTTGCGTACTTTATCGACAACGATTGAACCTTCGACCCCGGCATTTTCAGAAATCAAACGAATGGGCTCTTCACAGGCGCGGCGCACAATATTTACACCGAATTGTTGGTCACCTGGGAGCTTCAATTTTTCGAGAGCAGGAACGCAACGCAGGAGAGCCACACCACCACCAGGAACAATACCTTCTTCCACGGCGGCTTTGGTTGCATGAAGGGCGTCTTCGACGCGGGCTTTCTTTTCCTTCATTTCGGTTTCCGTTGCGGCACCCACGTTAATCACGGCTACACCGCCAACGATTTTTGCTAACCGCTCTTGGAGCTTTTCGCCATCGTATTCGGACGTGGTTTCGGCAATCTGCGCCTTGATCTGCTTCACGCGGCCTTCAATTTTCTTGCTATCTCCAGCGCCTTCAACGATCGTGGTGTTGTCTTTATCGATGGTCATGCGCTTGGCCCGGCCAAGATCGGTGAGCTTCACGTTCTCTAATTTTAAGCCGACTTCTTCTGAAATCACTTGCCCACCGGTGAGGATGGCAATATCTTCCAGCATGGCCTTGCGTCGATCGCCGAATCCTGGGGCTTTCACCGCAGAGACATTCAAGGTTCCACGAAGTTTATTGACCACAAGAGTGGCTAAGGCTTCGCCATCGACATCTTCAGCTAAAATCACGAGGGGTTTACCCATTTTCGCGACTTGCTCGAGAATTGGGAGTAAGTCTTTCATGGCACTGATTTTTTTCTCGTGGATGAGAATGAAGGCATCTTCCATGACAGCTTCCATGCGTTCGGCATTGGTCACGAAGTACGGAGAGATGTAGCCTCGATCGAATTGCATCCCTTCCACGACATCTAATGAGGTGGTCATGGATTTGGCTTCTTCAACGGTGATCACACCATCTTTACCAACTTTGTCCATGGCTTCGGCGATGAGATCGCCAATGGTGGAATCGTTATTCGCAGAAATGGAGCCGATTTGGCCGATTTCTTTTTTGGTTTGACAAGGCTTGCTGATTTTTTTCAACTCTTCAATGCACACTTCCACGGCCTTATCGATCCCACGTTTTAATTCCATGGGATTGGCGCCAGCACTGAGGTGTTTGACACCTTCGCGGTAAATGGCCTGAGCCAACACGGTGGCCGTCGTGGTTCCGTCACCAGCCACGTCACTGGTCTTACTGGCCACTTCTTTGACCAGTTGAGCACCCATATTTTGGTAGGGATCTGCTAAATCAATTTCCTTGGCGACGGTCACACCGTCTTTGGTAATGGTGGGAGCACCAAATTTCTTATCTAAAATGGCGTTCCGGCCTTTGGGTCCCAAGGTGACTTTCACCGCATTGGCCAATTGATTGACTCCAGAGAGTATGGCCGCTCGGGCTTGATCGCTATACAGTAACTGCTTTGGCATAATCTTTCTCCTTCGAATTTTTAAGTAAAACTTTAATTTCTAGAGATTCATTTTATAAAACTGGTTGAATGCCCAGTTTCAGCTTAGTCCTTAACGAACACTCCTAAGATGTCTTCTTCACGAAGAATCAGGCAATCATCGTTCTCAATTTTTATTTTTGTTCCAGAATATTTATCGAATAACACTTGATCGCCAACTTTGAGGCATTTCACGTCTACGCCAGCCCCTTCGATGGTTCCGCGTTGGGGTTTTTCTCTGGCGGAATCAGGAACGTAAATGCCACCGGCCGTACGCTCTAATTCTTCGGTATAGGTCACAAATACCCGATCTCCTAATGGGAGAAATCCTTTAGCCGAAGTTCCTTTACCCTCTTTGCCTTCTTTTTTTTCTTCTTTTTCCTTGGTAGCCATATTAAAACTGCCTCCTTTTGTTGAAAATAATTTGATTCGTTAATGTGCTGATCTTGTGCGGTCTCATCCCTGATGGGAAAATTCTTCAATTTCCCGTGCTGAAGTGGTAGATAAATCGGCGTTAGGGAAAGTCAAGGCCTTGATTAAGAAAAATTCTGCTTTCCCCTGCCTATTTATTGCCTAAACATTGTGTCAATCTATAGCATTCCTGAGAGGGAGGTGGGTTTAAAATCTGAGTTCATCAAAATCCTTCACCTCTGATTTCATGAATTCTCTCAACTTTTTGATGATTTTTGCCTCGAGTTGCCGTGAGCGCTCCTTGGTGATCGAATACTTCTGCCCTAATTCCTCTAGGGTGAGGGGTGTCTCCGACAGCAGTCGATTCCTGAGAATGTCCTCTTCGCGTTCATTGAGCATTTTGGCAAACTCTCCAAGTTTTTTTCGAAATAAGACTCGAAGCTGATCTTCCGCCAGGCTGTCATCAATCCGTGGGGATTGGGAAGGAAGCAAATCGAGAAATGTGCCTTGGCCTTCTTCGCTGTTGATGGGTTGGTCCAGCGATAATTCCCATCCACCGAGCCGCTGATCCATCTCGACCACATCTCGCTCGCGAACCTGAAGACGATCTGCGAGCAGTTTGGCATCTGGGACAAAGCCCAAACGCTCAAGCTTGGCCTTTTCTTTTTTTAAATTGTAGAAGAGTTTGCGTTGCTCCTGGGTGGTCCCAATCTTCACCAATCGGTGTGAGTTCAAGAGATACCGTAATATAAACGCTCTAACCCACCAGGCGGCATACGCATAAAAGCGTACATTCCGATTGACATCAAATTTTTTGATGGCTTGCATCAGACCGACATTGCCTTCTTGGATCAAATCCATCTGGTCTGCGCCGGTATGGGCATATTCTTTGGCAATGGCGACAGAGACTCGTAGGTTGGCGAGAATCAGTTTGACGGCAGCCTCTCGGCTCCCTTGGGTCTGATATTCGTGAAAGAGTTGAATCTCCTCTTCCTTAGATAGGAAGGGATACCGACGGATTTCCGCTAAATACCGATTGATGGCAGTTCCAGGTATGAGGGAACCTGCATCAGGTGATGGCGTTTTCTCGCTCTCTACCTGTGGGAAAGTATCGCTGGGAAGTTCAGGACCATCTTCCTCAAGGGAGAACTCTACATCAACGACGTCCTCTTCTTCAGACAGCAACTTCTCTTGGTTTTTTGAGGTCTTGGGGTCTTTCATCTAAGCGTTTTTCTTTAAGCGAAATTTTGGTGAATCTTCGAGACTTCAAGAAAATTATAAACACGAAGTCTCAGAATGACAAAGATGATTTCATCTGTGTTCTTCTGACAATGAGCCCTTTAATTGCGACAGCAAAATTGGATCTTCTATAGTGCAAACGGCTATGTAGGGCATAGGGTGATGATGAGAATTTAATATGTGTGATGTGTCAACCTCTATTTGTTGGTTTAGTCAATGAGACTGCAAGCGTTAAAAATTGGACATTGGCCATCCTTGTTAGGGGCCTGGCTGCACTTTGAGGTGAGTTTTATGGTGTGGCTCTTGATTGGGGCTATGGGTGTCGCCATTGCTCAAGAATTTGATCTGAGTGCCACCGAAAAGGGATTTCTCGTGGGAGTTCCGCTTCTTGGTGGAGCTCTCCTGAGAATTGTGGTTGGTCCTTTTGCCGATCAATTTGGGGCCAAGCGAGTTGGCCTAGGGATTTTAGGGCTTGAAGTGGTGGCCCTTTTCTTGGGTTGGATTTTTGGAGACAGCTATGTCCAGATGTTGGGTGTAGGGTTGCTCCTTGGATTTGCCGGGGCCAGTTTCGCCATTGCCTTACCCATCGCCAGTCTAGCATATCCTCCTGAACATCAAGGGCTCGCCATGGGAGTGGCCGCAATTGGGAATAGTGGCGTGTTGCTGGCGACCTTCTTTGGTCCTCGAATTGCCAGTCTCATAGGGTGGCATGGAACCTTTGGGGTCATGATTATTCCCGTCGTGATTACCGCACTCGTGTTTTTCTTTGTCGTACCAAACCGAACTGGGTTCGCCAATAGCCGGAAGGGGGCAGGAGCGTCCCTGTCTATCCGATCTATTCTTCAGCAGCCGTTTTTATACTGGTTGTGTTTTTTGTATGGCGTGACCTTTGGTGGATTTGTTGGGTTTTCAAGTTTTTTGCCAATGTTTTTTCACGATCAGTATCAGCTGGGGATTGTCATGGCTGGGACGGTCACGGCCCTGTGCGGGTTAGCGGGGAGTGTTGCCAGGCCGATGGGTGGGTACTTGGCCGACCGAAGGGGGGGGATTAACCTACTCTTGGTGGTGTTTCCATTGAGCACTATACTCAGTGTGGGCCTGAGTGGGCTGTTACCCTTGCCGATTTCTCTCCCGTTGATGGTCTTGACCCTATTATTTCTTGGATTTGGGAACGGTGTGGTTTTTCAGGTGGTCTCCCTTCGATTTCAAGGACGGATGGGAACAGCTTCAGGGTTTATAGGAGCGGCAGGTGGGATAGGAGGATTTCTCCTGCCTGTCTGGTTTGGTCTCTTGAAAGATCTTACCGGCACCTATGCTAGTGGATTTCTGGTCTTTGGATTATTGACAGGTTTGGCCGCTTTGAGTGTGTTGGTGATGAAGCGGTGCCTGGGAGAGGCAATGGAGCCGACTTTGGCTCAGGAGTAAAACACAAGACCAGATTGACAGGGGTACCCAAACCTCATATAAGCTGAAGTGGATTTGGAGAAAGGCAAAAGCGTGGAATCGTTCAATTCAATAGATGAAGCCCTTCAGGATATTCGGGACGGCAAATGCGTCATTTTGGTCGATGATGAAGACCGAGAAAATGAAGGCGATTTGGTCATAGCCGCAGAATGCGTCACGCCCGAAGCGGTGAATTTTATGGCTAAGTACGCCAGAGGCCTGATCTGTCTGGCTTTGAGTTCTTCCCGCGCCGACGAGCTTCAACTCCATCCCCAATCTATTGAAAATACCGCACCATTTGGGACGGCCTTTACGGTATCGATTGATGCGGCTCGTGATGTGACCACCGGAATCTCAGCTTCAGATCGAGCCACGACTATTCGAATGGCGGTGGACCCGAACTGCAAAGCGGCCGATTTTACCAAGCCTGGCCATATTTTTCCGCTTCGCGCCCATGATGGAGGAGTGCTCAAGCGAGCTGGCCAAACCGAAGGCTCGGTTGATTTGGCCCGTCTCGCTGGAATGAACCCGTCTGGTGTGATCTGTGAGATCATGAATGATGATGGCACGATGGCTCGAGTGCCAGATTTGGTCAAATTTGCCAAGGAGCATGACCTTAAACTCATTACGATCAAAGATTTGATCCAATACCGTTTATTGCGTGAGACGTTTGTGAAGAAATCGGTCAATGCGCAGTTGCCGACGATCTTTGGCAACTTTGAGGCCATGGTGTTCGAAAACGAGTTAGATAATGCGGCTCATATTGCTTTAGTGAAAGGTTCGATCGATGAAGCGCCAACTTTGGTTCGTGTTCACTCGGGGTGTCTGACCTCGGATGTCTTTGGATCACTTCGCTGTGACTGTCGGGATCAGCTGCATCACGCCATGGAGATGATTGAAAAAGAAGGAAAGGGCGTGTTGCTCTATCTGAACCAAGAAGGCAGGGGCATTGGCTTGTTCAATAAGATTCGGGCCTACCACTTACAAGATCTGGGTAGTGATACCGTTGAGGCCAATTTGCAATTGGGGTTCAAGCCCGACCTCCGCAATTATGGCATCGGGGCTCAAATTCTTGTCAGTTTGGGGTTAAAGCAAATTCGTTTGATTACCAATAATCCACGAAAGATTGTAGGGATTGAAGGCTATGGTTTAAATGTGGTTGAGCGAATTCCCATTGAAATTGCTCCTAGGGAAGCGAACGTTGAGTACCTTCGTACTAAGAAGGCCAAGCTTGGGCATTTATTGAATAATGTCTAAAGTGTTGCGGTGTTAAATCTAAAGCTAAAGTTTTTGTATGCATTTAAGTATTTATCGCAAGTAATTGTTTATTAAGGGATATATTTGTGGAAATAAAAGAAGGTAGCTTGGAGGGGAAAGATTGTCGCATTGGAATTGTCGTGAGCAAGTTTAATGAATTTGTGACCAGCCGACTTATGAGCAGTGCACTGGAGACACTTAAGACGCAAGGTGTTGAAGACCAAAATATCGAAACCGTTCGAGTCCCTGGTGCCTTTGAAATTCCTTTGGTGGCTCGGCAATTAGCGAGATCCAAACAATACGATGCCGTGATATGTTTGGGGGCTGTGATTCGAGGGGAGACCCCACACTTTGATTACATTAGTGCAGAAATGAGTCGTGGAATTGCGCAGGCTGCCTTGGAAACTGGAATCCCAATTGTCTTTGGCGTGCTGACCACGGATACTCCTGAGCAAGCGTTGGAACGATCGGGGGAACCTGAAAAGAACCGTGGAGCGGATGCGGCTCGCACTGCTATTGAGATGGTCAATTTAATGAAAGAATTACAACAAAGCGGTCGGAAGCCTACAGGTTTTCTGAAAGACTAGCTGGCTCATCGAATTTTTCATACGTTCATGAAAGTCCTAGATCCCTTGGTTGAACCATCAAACGAACCTTCTGAATTACAACCTGCACCTTCCCTCACTCGTCATAGTGCTAGAGAGTTGGCGTTGCAGGTCCTATTTCAATGGGACTTTCATGGAACCACCGATGGCTGGTTGGATGAATTCTGGGCGCAACAGCGATCATTGAAGCCAGTGCGAGTGTTTGCAAATCAACTTGTTGTCGGGGTTCAGGCTCAACAAGAAGAGATCGATCAACTGATTGAGCAGGTTGCTGAGAATTGGTCGCTGGATCGTATGGCGATCGTTGATCGAAATATTCTTCGTCAGACCATTTATGAGCTGATTTGGATTCCAGACATTCCAGCAAAGGTGTCAGTGGATGAGGCACTGCAACTCGCCAAAAGTTTTGCTGATGATGAGGCTAAGCGATTTGTGAATGGAATTTTAGATAAAATTTTAAGGCACGACCCTCGGTTGGAAGAAAAGCGAACCCACATTCGCTGACGGATGTGCACGGTCTGCTCGTGCTGTACTTCCATAGGAAACTTAACGGAACACTTCATGATTGAACGATACACCCTGCCACGTATGGGCGCCCTGTGGACCCAACAACGAAAATATGAATCATGGCTTCAGGTTGAATTAGCGGCCTGCGAAGCCATGGAAGAAGTGAAAAAAGTTCCCAAAGGGACTGCCGCTCACGTTCGTCGGAAGGTCACGATTGATCCTGATCGAATCGATGAAATTGAAAAAGTCACCAAGCATGATGTGATTGCCTTTTTGGAAGCTGTGGCGGAACAAGCCGGCCCTAAGGCGCGGCACCTGCATGCAGGGCTGACCTCCTCGGATGTGTTGGATACCGGCTTGGCACTCCAAATGGTAGAGGCGGGCGGAATTATTTTGGAAGATCTTGATGCCTTGTTGGCGGTGTTAAAAAAACGGGCAGTCGAGCATCAAGAGACTGTGATGGTGGGGCGGTCCCATGGGATCCATGGTGAACCGATTTCCTTAGGCGTGAAATTTGCCCTGTGGTTTGAAGAGTTCAAGCGCCATCGCAAGCGGTTTGTTGCTGCGGGTGAAGATATCGCGGTCGGAAAACTCTCTGGTGCCATGGGCACGTTTGCCCATCTCCCTCCACGCATTGAATCCATGGTCTGTAAAAAGCTTGGCCTCAAAGCTGCGCCAGTGTCCAATCAAGTTGTCCAACGAGATCGGCATGCGGCCTATCTCACCGCCTTGGCGTTGATTGCGGCTAGCATAGAAAAGGTGGCTACGGAGATTCGGCATCTACAACGGACCGAGGTCTTAGAAGCCGAGGAATTCTTTAGCGTGGGGCAAAAAGGGTCTTCGGCCATGCCACACAAGCGGAATCCCGTGGGATCAGAAAATCTCTGTGGTTTGGCACGGGTCATTCGGAGTAACAGTCTCGCGGCCATGGAAAATGTGGCACTTTGGCATGAACGGGATATTAGTCATTCGTCAGTTGAACGCATCATTATCCCAGATAGCAATATCCTCATGGACTACATGCTGGTGCGTCTCACGAAGCTCTTGACCAATTTAGTCGTGTATCCGGATCGGATGCTCAAGAACCTGAATCTTACCGGAGGATTGGTCTATTCCCAACGCCTATTGCTGGCCTTAATTGACCGTGGGGCTGAACGGAAATCCGCTTACGAAGCCGTCCAACGCAATGCCATGGAGGCTTGGCAAGGAAATGGCAATTTCCAAGATCTTGTGACCAACGATCCCTTTATCAGTCGAAAGCTCAGCGCATCAGAAATCCACACCTGTTTTAATCCACAGGCGTATCTCAAGAACTTGCCCCAGGTCTTTCGTCGAGTATTCGGGAATGTCGCCACGGCAAAAAAGAGCTCCGCGAAGCCAACCCGCAAAAAAGGACGTGCCTAGATTATGAAAGCCAAAATCCATGTCACGCTAAAATCAGGAATTTTAGATCCCCAAGGACGCGCGATTCAGCAATCGTTAGCCACTCTGGGGTTTTCTTCTGTCCATGACGTGCGAGTAGGCAAGTTTCTCGAAGTCGAGTTAGGAGACTCAGATCAATCGCAAGCCGAATCTCAACTGAAGGCCATGTGTGAAAAGTTATTGGCCAATACGGTGATTGAAGATTACCGGTACGAGTTAGAACCTTTCGAACAAAACTGAACTTCATGAACTTTGGCGTACTCGTTTTTCCCGGATCTAATTGTGATCATGACTGTGCCCATGCGGTGGCAGAAGGGCTCGGCCAACACGTTCGAGAAATTTGGCATCAAGAAACCTCATTAGAGGGGGTGGATGCCGTGATTGTGCCCGGTGGATTTTCCTATGGCGACTATCTGCGTACTGGAGCCATCGCCCAATTTTCGCCTATTATGGAAGCGCTCAAAGAGTTTGCCGCGAAGGGTGGGCTAGTTCTGGGCATTTGCAACGGATTTCAAATTTTACTTGAAGTCGGACTGCTTCCCGGGGTGATGATGCGCAATCGAGATCTGTCATTTATCTGTGAAGACGTCTACGTCAAAGTCGAAAACGCCGCCACGCCGTTTACCAATGCCTGCGAATCAGGTCAAATTTTAAAACTTCCCATCGCGCATGCGGAAGGCAATTATTACACCGACCCCATTACCCTTTCTTCCCTCCAAGCCAACGCGCAGGTGGTGTTCCGATACTGCGATTCTGACGGCCAAGTCATCACAGAAGTCAATCCCAATGGCTCCCTCGATAATATCGCTGGCATCCGAAATGCTGCCGGCAATGTTTTTGGTCTTATGCCGCACCCGGAACGCTGCGCCGAATCCGTTTTTGGCAATCAAGATGGTCTCTTAGTATTTCAATCAATGGTCAATGCTTTTACCGAAGTCCATTCGACCTAAGACCTGCTGGACATTCCTTCATATTTTTGAGCTCAGATTTTCACAGTATCCTAGGGGATACACCCCAAACTTGCCGAATTTTTTTGCCAAAAACCTTCTTCAATGATTCGCAATTGTACAAGTCTAAGGGGTTATAGAAATTAGCAACTCATTGGTTTGGAGCTTTCTTGAGCTACTTTATCCTAAAAAAACTCATATCTTTTTGAATTCCCTCCTTTCATTTTTGTCTAGTTTTTCTTAGGTAATTCGCCCAAGATAAAAACATGTCACGATCTGATTTTTCATCACGCCCTTCAGGGCCCAAGGATGAGTTGGGATGGCTCAATACCAACCCGCCACTACACGAGCTCATGGAGCGGCATCCCGCAGAATGGGATCACGTTGGGACGAAGCTTGTCTCTTCCCTTGAGGGCGGTCGAATCCAACAGTTGAATGGTTTTGTCGCTGAAGCGAAAGCGTTGGAGAACACTTGGAAGGACCGAATTCGCAAAAGCCAGCATAATCATAAAACCCTACAGTCGGCACTACCATTTCTGATTAGAAGTCGGATGGCCATTTTAGCGGCAGACAAATGCCTGCTCTCGGCAGCGACGGGAATCACAACGGGTAACATTCGCTTCAATTTGTTCAACGGGTTTTTGATGCAGACATTGCTCTTTCGCCGTGACCTCATCCGCAAACCCGTATCATTAGGATGGTTTCGTTTTTGGTGGCGCTTTATGACACAAAAGCGAATCCTGATGCCATTAGTTCAAAAGCAGGGAATTTACTGTTTTTATTCGCGAACACTCATCAAGGAATTGGCTGCGCTGATTGGGAATCGCTCGTGCCTAGAAGTTGCGGCTGGAGATGGTACCCTCTCACGTTTTCTCGCTGAAGAGGGTGTAAACATTACCGCAACGGACAATCACAGTTGGACTCATGCAATCGAATATCCAGACGATGTCAAAAATATGGGGGCGAAACAGGCCCTTCAACAATACCAGCCACAAGTTGTCGTGTGCTCCTGGCCGCCTCCAGGAAATAACTTTGAACGCCGAATCTTTTCCACGAAGTCCGTCGAACTTTATCTCGTCATTGGGAGTCGCTACAAATTTGCCAGTGGAAACTGGCAGGACTATGCGAGTCAAGGAACTTGTGACTACGTCATTGATCCAAAACTCAGTGGTTTCGTGATCCCGCCTGAATTAGAAAGTGCTGTTCTCGTGTTCCGCAAAAAGTCTATTTGTCAAACCTCTAAGTAACATTCCTATTCATAATATGGCAATGAAAGACCAGGCCATCCATGCCCCAATCCCTCCATTTTTCCCTTAGTTTTTTAGTGATA
Source organism: Nitrospirota bacterium (assembly GCA_027623995.1). Classification (GTDB taxonomy): domain Bacteria; phylum Nitrospirota; class Nitrospiria; order Nitrospirales; family UBA8639; genus Nitronereus. The sequence continues at coordinate 18,627 of JAQBUF010000034.1, read as the reverse complement.
TGTTCCGATTCAATGTAGGAGGGCCTTTGAGACTGTAAAGTCTTTGGTCCATTTAGTTGTACCCGTCTAGACTATCGTCAATTTTTTGAAAAACGAGGGGATGAAGCATGTTGGTACTTGTAACTGGAGGAGCCGGATTTATTGGGTCTCACACGGTTGAGGCGTTGTTGGAGGCTGGGGCGTGGGTTCGGGTCTTTGATAATTTATCTACCGGGAAGCGTGGGAATTTACCGGCCCATCCTCAACTTGAAATTCAGATCGGTGATATTCGGAATCCGCAGGAGGTCAATGCGGCCATGCAGGGCATCACACATGTGCTGCATTTGGCAGCACAGGTTTCGGTGCAGGCCTCGGTGGAAGACCCACCAACCTCGTGTACCCAAAACATCTACGGCTTTGTGAATGTCTTGCATGCGGCTTGCCAAAATAAAGTGCAACGGTTTGTGTACGCCTCCAGTGCTGCGGTGTATGGCGTGCCTGAACAGGTTCCTCTTACTGAAGAGAGCATGCTCGCGCCAATATCACCCTATGGGTTGGAAAAATATGTGAATGAACAATATGCGACATTGTTTGAATCGTTGTATGGTTTTCGTTCGATCGGGCTGCGCTATTTTAATGTCTTTGGTCCACGGCAAGACCCAAAATCTCCGTACGCTGGCGTGATCAGTAAATTCATTGAGCGGATTGCCGAGAATCAGCCGTTGGTGGTATTTGGCGATGGGTTACAGACTCGTGACTTTATTTATGTCAAAGACATTGCACAGGCGAACCGCGCGGCTTTGGAAGGTCAGGGGACTGGAGCGTGTAATATTGCGACGGGCAAAACATGGACGCTCTTACAAGTCATTGACACACTCTCGACTTGCGTGAAACAGAAATTGACAGTTGAACACAAGGCGCCTCGCGATGGCGATATTTTACACTCGGCGGCTTACAATGATCGTCTTAGAGAAGTTTTGGGCTATACGCCTCAGGCAAGTTTGGAAGATGGATTGAAGGCGTTGTTGGAGAGTCTGAGTCCGGGGACCTGTTCAACGTAACGATTCAAAAAACTTTCTTCCGAACACCTAGCCCTAGCTTCTGGAATAGGTACCAGATCATCAATCCAGCCAGGAGTAGGGCGGAGACCTACTCGATGAGCCTTTTCCTCTAGTTCCTCTTCCTTAACGGCTTACCGTTTCCAGGCATGGCATTCTACAAACATTGATCTAAGCGTTTGATATTATGGTGCCGAGGGACAGAATCGAACTGTCGACACCAGCCTTTTCAGGGCTGTGCTCTGCCAACTGAGCTACCTCGGCACGTGGCGATATGATTGACGGGCGGATCAAGAGATTCGGTTTGACTCTAGAAAAAGAGGGCAACCGACAAGTGAGGGGAGAGGTGTATCAGGAAACCCTGAAAAAAATCAAGTTTTGGGGATGGCACTGGTTATCAAATTAGTGATTGGGGATTGCAGGAGTGATACAGTCCACGAACAAATTTTTTGGGGTTTCCTTACTTAGGATTATGCCAAGGGCGATTGATGGTGATCTCTTTACGAGTGACGGTGAGATACCCGTCTTCTTGAAGGACTTTCATGGCGCGGCTCACCGTTTCGCGGGAGCAGCCAATCATATGCGCCAGTTCTTGGAAGGCTGGCCGGTCAGTAATGACGAGTTTACCATCTAAGCGCTTTCCCTGGGTTTGCCCCAATCGTAGGAGGCCTTGAGCGATTCGGCCATAGATGTCAAACATGGCTAGGCTGCGGATCTGCTCATCTGCCTGCCGAAGCCGTTCGGATAAATGTTTCAGAATCTTCATGGTGATGGACGGCTGGTCTCGTAAGAGGTCGGTAAAACTCTTTTGGTCAAGGCATAAAAACTCTGAGGGCTCGACGGTCATAACCGTGGCTGAGCGTGGAGCTGATTCAAGAATCGCCATTTCTCCAAAAAAGTCACGGACCCCCAACATGGCCAGGATAATTTCTTGACCTTCTTCCCCAAGCAGAATGACCTTGACCTTTCCCTTAAGGACCACCATCAAAAAATCCCCAGGGTCCCCTTCATAAAAGACAATGCTTCCACGAGGATATCTCTGCTCTCGAACATTGGAGGCAATTAGATCGAGTTCGGCATTGGTGAGTTCCGAGAAGAGTGGAATGGATTTGAGGTGGTCGCGTTTCATTTTTATACGGATTTCCCTTGTCACTCCAAACCTTGGGGGTGGCTATTACCAGGCAGCTATTCCTATTGTACCAGAGCTCACAGGGGGAGGGTACGAATTTTTCTGCCTTTTCAAGCCTTTGGCTATCAAAGACGCCAATCGCTGTCCAGGAACCATTGGAAGCTTTGGTCAATTGGGAAAAAGGAAAAGCCTGGCCCCTTCCTTGACGGATTTCTCAGCGCACCGGTATTCTGATTTTCTTACCTAAATGTAAGGTTTGTTGGGCGTTTGCAGTGGGTCATGTTCTGCATTAGGTATCGGGAGAACAGCACCGGAACCTTGGATCGTGGCCTCTGATTTGACTGTTGGCATTATGGCGAAGGTCCTTGTGCCAATCTTGGCGTCCTGAAGGTTTCTCAATTCTCACTGCATGAGAAAAAACATCATTCAATAGGGTGGGAGCATTACTGAAATGGAAACTGATCAAGTTCAACCTGAAGAGATAGATATTGATGAGCTAGAGAAATCGGCTGATGACGAAGGGCAAGAGCCTGAAGAAGAAATCGTTGATACTCCCACCTATATTGACCAACTTTTGAAAATCGCGAAATCTGCTGCTCCCCGGCTAGCCAGTTTGACTGCCGCTGTAAAAAATGAAGCACTTCTGGCGATGGCAGAGGGGTTAGAAAATGCCTCTGAGGAGTTGATGGAGGCGAATGAAAAAGATTTAGAGGCCTTCGATAGCAGTGATGGTCGAGAGGCCATGGCGGACCGTCTACGACTCACCCCAGAACGAATCGAGGAAATGGCCTCAGGGATTCGTGAAATCGCGGCGTTACGTGATCCTGTCGGGGAATCCTTGGGCATGCATGTACGTCCGAATGGGATGAAGGTTGGGCGCGTACGGGTTCCCATTGGAGTCATTGGCATGATCTATGAGTCGCGGCCCAATGTTACGGCAGATGCCGCAGCGCTTTGTCTCAAATCTGGAAACGTGTGTGTGCTGCGTGGTGGCTCGGAAGCCATTCATTCTAACACGGCGATTGCGACTATTTTATCCGAGGCCGCAAAAAAGTCTGGCATCCCGGATGGTGCCATCTCCTTTGTGGAACGACCTGAACGTGACGCTGTGCTGGAGCTTCTGAAACGGGACGACTGTATCGATGTGATCATTCCCCGTGGTGGAGAGGCCTTAATGAAAACGGTCTCAGAGAATACGAACATTCCGGTCATCAAGCATGATAAAGGGGTTTGCCATATTTACGTGGATGGCAATGCTGACGTCGATATGGCTCAAAAGATTGCCCTCAATGCCAAAGTGCAACGACCTTCAACCTGTAATGCCATGGAAACGCTGTTAGTGCATCAACAAACGGCTCGAACCCTTCTACCTCAATTAGGGAAAGCTCTAGTTGAAGCCAAGGTGGAAGTGCGTGGTTGTGAAAAAACCTGTGGCTATATTCCCGAGGCTATTCCCGCCACGGATGAGGACTATGGGCAAGAATTTTTGTCGCTCACCCTGGCTGTGAAAGTGGTCAAGGATATCGATCACGCGATGGAGCATATCCGGAAGCATGGCTCGCAACATACTGAAGTGATTGTGACGAATGATTATGGTCGAGCGGTGCGGTTCATGCGTGAAGTCGATGCAGGGGCGGTGATGGTGAATGCTTCATCCAGGTTGAATGATGGCAAGGAATTTGGCCTTGGTGCAGAAATCGGGATTAGCACCACACGCATTCACGCACGTGGTCCGATGGGACTTGAGGATTTGACCTGTTCAAAATATATCGTATTTGGATCTGGCCAGATCCGCGAATAACAAGCCAGGTACCCTTTGGTGTCTTTGATGAAGTCCTCCGCTCAATCATTCACATAGCGTGGTTGAAACTTCGTAATTATGTTGAGCTAATTTTTGGTAGATCAGAGAAAATAAAAAGATAGGATTGATTGAAGCCACAAACCAAGCAGTAGGAAAACGGCTATACTTCGCGGAAGTAATGTTCGAGGAGGGCGTGGTAGGCGCGAATGCGTTTGACATACTGCACTGGTTCCCAGCCACGGGCATACCCATATTCTAGCGACGAATAGTATTGCTTTTTGGCCAGGAGCGGGAGTACCGTTTTTAATTCTTTCCACGAATATGGGTTTTTATCCATTCTCTCCGCAAGCCGTTGAGCATCTTTGATATGGCCTAACCCAACATTGTACGCGGCGAGGGCCATCCAAGTTCGGTCTCGTTTGACAATATTGTCAGGAACTTGCTCCTTGAGGTAGGCAAAATATCGAGCCCCGCCCTCAATACTTTTATAGGGGTCGAGACGATTTTTTATCCCTAAGGATGAGGCTGTGTCGCGGGTGAGCATCATGAGGCCCAGGACTCCTGTTGGACTTTTTGCATGCCGATCCCAGCGGGATTCTTGATAGGCTTGAGCGGCCAGCAAGGTCCAGGGAATTCCATATTGTTTGGACACTTCTTCAAATTGTTCCTGATAGAGAGGGAGTCGCGTTTCAATATGATATTGAAAGCGTTGGACATCAAACCATGGAAGGTCCGACTGCGTTTTGGTGAACACCACGGATTGGTTCTTAGGGACTGGAGGCGTTTCTTGGAAGTACGAAGACCCCAGGAAAATCAGAGGGGTGAACAGGACCGCGCAGGCCGTAAGATCTTTCGCCACGAGTTTGGCGATGTCGCTTCCAGTGCGAGGACTTTTGTTTTTGGCTGCTGAGAAGAGGGAAAACATCGAGGCACTCCTACATGTTGAGCAGTAGCTGTAGCCTAGTGTTGACGAGGCACCATGTTCTCATGCTTCTTGGTCGTTCCGCAAGAGTCTTTTGTCAGGAGATTCGTGATTTTACGTATTCTTATTCTTTAATGGAGATTTAGGTAATGATGGGTCCTATTGGTTCTATCGGTTGGGTGACACCAAGCTGAAGTAGAGAAAAAATCTAAAGGAGTTTCTCGCAGTCTTTGACCTTCATGCCAGAATAAATTATTCTGTAAAATCATAGGGTTAAACTCCAAACAGATTTTACCGACAAGAAAAAATGATTGTCTGAAATGGACGAGGTTTCCTGTCGTTTCAAGTGGGTCTTTCTTTCATCATTATGTAAACCCCAAAACTATCAAATTCTCTTAAAAATAAACTATGCCAAATAATTCAGAACTCCCGAGCTTTAACCTTCTTAGTCCAGGAATTGACCCTATAAGGGTTAGTGAGGCGACCTTTGCTGAGCTTCGCCAGGAGTTTCATGTGTTGGATGTCAGTACTCTCATGCCGGGCATGCAAGGACAAGGGATTAAATTGTCAGGCCTCTTAGAGTTGGTCACGGCCCATCCTGTTGCAGATCATGTGACCTTTACTTCCCAGGATGGCCAATATTCAGCCAGCCTCACGATTCATCAAGCTAGGGATTTTGGTATCCTCGTCTATCAAGTCGATGGGCTGCCCTTGCCTCAGAACAAAGGTGGTCCTTTTCGGCTGATTACCCCTGGATTGGGTGACCTCTGTGCGAATGTCAAAAATATTGGTCAAATTAAAGTTTCAACTGGACCGGGAACAGATACTCGGCCTGAAGAGCGTTCCTGTTAGATCGTTGAAATTCCTTGGACTACCTTCGCACTCCTCTCATTTATAATGTATTCCCTCGCTTGGCGGGTTCGTGTGATCAATGGGTTGATCACGCAGTCCGCGCGGCATCCATGGGTTTCAATTGGATCTATATCAATCCAATTAACTACCCTGGATATTCAGGCAGCCTGTACTCCACAAAAGAATACGATCGACTCAATCCAGCCTTTGTCCCTCCGGGGTCTCCAAGCCATTCATTAGATGCCTTGGAACCCGTTCTTCGGCAGATCACCGATCTTGGGCTTCATCCCATGATCGATTTGGTGATCAACCACACGGCGATTGATTCCCCACTTATTCAACGTCACCCTGCATGGTTTCAATGGGATGATGATGGCCATGTGAGAAATCCAGGTGCCGTCGATCCCCATAATCCTGAATTGCGAACGGTGTGGGGAGATTTGGGCATTGTTGATAATGAGGGGTCGGCCGACCGAGAGGGATTGTGGAATTTTTGGAAGGAGCTGGTTCTTCAATACCTCGATCTGGGGTTTCATGGGTTTCGATGCGATGCTGCCTATCAGGTGCCAGCGAATTTATGGCGGGTGTTGATCCAAGAAGCGCGGAAGGTCAATCCCCACGCCGTGTTTTGGGCTGAAAATTTAGGGTGTACTGTGGAGCAAACCCGCGCCTTGCGCGGTGCAGGGTTTCACAATTTTTGTAACAGTTCGAAGTGGTGGAATTTTCATGATGATTGGTGCTTGGACCAGCATCGAGAATTTGAAGATATGCCGTCGATTTCTTTTCCTGAAAACCATGATGCCGATCGTCTGGCTCAAGAAACCAACGGTCTGGAAAAGATTCAACGTCAACGATATGCCTTCGCCGCGACATTTTCCGCAGGAGTGATGATGCCCATTGGTTATGAGTTTGGCTTTCGAAAGAAGCTGCATGTCGTAGAGATGCAACCTTCTGACTGGGAAGCTGGAACCATGAAACTTGAAATGTTTGTACTGGCCGTCAATGAAACGAAACTGCGAGTCCCTCTGTTGCAAGGGGAGGGGACCTTAAGTCGAGTGGCGGTCAACCATCCGTCTTTGCTCGTGCTTTCGCGAACGTCAGAATATGCGCCGGGACAACTTGGGTGGATCGTATTGAATAGGGATTGGGACCATGCTGCTCAGTTGGCAGTAGATGAGCTAGCCGCGCCTGATAAGCCGATCACCGTCTTGGATCTGACCCTGGCCGACCAATGTAGCTCCAAACCCCTTATAGAATCTCACCTTGAAATTGGACCCGCCAGAGTGTTCTTTCTGTATCAAGAGCCATAGTTGGTCTAAGGCCAAAGTTGTGCTAAAACAAAGCGTTTCCCTCATTTGAGGTGTTGTCTATCCACATCGAACCTCGATGTGACGTTTATTATCTAGAAAGGATTGTGGCATGAGTGAACGAACGTTAGCGATTATTAAACCGGATGCCGTGGCAAAACATGCGATTGGCGATATTATTCATCGATATGAGGGCGCGGGGATTCATCCAATCGCCATGAAAATGACGACGTTATCCAAAACGGATGCAGAAGGCTTTTACGCCGTGCACCGTGAACGTCCGTTCTTTAATGACTTGACGACCTATATGGCTTCCGGGCCGGTGGTGGTGATCGTGCTTGAGGGCGAGAACGCGATTGCCAAGAATCGTGATTTAATGGGGGCCACTGATCCCAAAAAAGCCGAGGCTGGAACCATTCGTGCGGCCCATGGAGCTTCCATTGAAGCCAATGCCGTGCACGGCTCTGATGCCACGGAAACCGCGACATTTGAAATCGGCTACTTTTTCCCTGAGTTGAAATAATCATTCAGCCACCATACCCAACGTTCCTTCTATTGCCTGGATGCCCCTGAGCTGTTAGGGGGTATCCAGGCAGGATCGACCAATCCCATGCCTTCTTTGGCACTGACCAAGTTTCTTCTTCTGCCTGTGTTACTCACGGTATTTCTTGTTGGCTGCGTTAAGTCCCCATCACCGGAAGTCGGGCTGTTGGAGCTCCGTGCGCAAGCCGAGGCGCGTTTGCTTGAAGATGCCAAACTGGCGTTCGTTCGATCGGACTATCCCGAGGCCGTGTTGTTGTTGAATCGTTTTGTGAAGACACATCGCCATTCAAAGTGGGTGCCGGAAGCAGAATGGTGGTTAGCGCGGTCGTATGAACAATCGGGAAATCTTCGATTGGCCTTAGGCCGATTTCAGCGCCTGGCACATTCTTCAACCAATCACCCCTATCGCCATGAGGCCAGTTTGCGGGCTCAAACTCTGATCGAAACCCTTGGTATTGAGGCCTTGCCTTCGACCACGAACGGTGTCTCTGTGGCATTACATGACCTGCAAGGCGGATCAGAAATTTCATCGCTCATGTCGCACATTCGTCACACCCGAGGGGGCGTGGTGTTGATCAACCTTGGATGCCCCGTCCCTCCAACACCGGATGGAGCGATGGATGAAGCCGACAATACACAAGCTGATTGGGGCAACCGTCTTGGTCGAGGACTTGGTCCTCTCATTGATGATGCCTATCAGATGGGACAAGCCGTCTATCTTGGCGTGTCACTTCCCTGTTTAGGAATGTTTGCCCAAGAATCCGAGGAGGACCTGGCTGAATGGCATGATTGGTCCTTTGAACCGCAGTCTCAACGAGTGCGGAGGTCTTCGTACTTCTCGCTGTTTTCATTGGAATATCAAACGGCGTTGCTCGACATGCTTTCCAAGTTAAGTCGATTCAAAATTGCGGGGATGGTGTTTCAAGAAGATGCGCCTTTGGGGCCCTATGAAGGATTGAGCCCAATCGCCATGAAACGATTTGCCGAGGCGTTTGATGCCCAACTGCATCCCGCCTCTCTATTCCTGAGAGGTAATCCTGTACGCACGCCTCAACGCGGTCCGGAGGAAATTCAAGAAATCCTGATGGACACCTATCCGGATGTGTTTTGGAAATGGGCTGGCTGGAAATCGCGTGAACGCCTTCGAGTGATGAATGAGTTGATGCAATCCGTCAGGGAACAATTTCCTCACCTGCAATTTGGAGTAGAGATCCATCAAGAAAGTCTTCATGCCCCGGTGTATGCCTTAGCCAACTTTAGTGAAGATTGGGTGGAAATGGCTCATGCCCCGTTTGATTTTTTTGTCACTCGTGTGTCCAATACCGCAAGCTCCGGCATGTATTTGAATTTGCCCAATACGTCCCAGTCAAACCCTCGATCATTTGATCATGATCTCATTCAGCGAATGGTGAAATTTTTGGATGAGCCTCAAAAGGTCTGGGTGATTGTCCCAGCACAGGAACCTCGTGTTGGGTTCGGTATGGTTTTGAATGAACAACAAGTAAAAAAAAACGATTGGCCTGAGGGGGTGGGGGAACTTCATGATTTCTTCCCGGTTCCTTGACAATCCAGACCCCCTTCTTTAAAGAAATACGGGGGAAAATTTTGAGTACAGAACGAAGGAGAGTGGAATGATTCCTGAAGGTTTGCGATATCACAAAGAGCATGAATGGGTTCGGCAAGATGGCCAACAGGTGACCCTCGGCATTAGCGACTTTGCGCAAGAGGCGCTTGGTGATGTGGTATTCGTGGACCTGCCACAAATAGGCACGGTGATGGAACAGGATCAAGAAATTGGAGAAGTTGAATCCACCAAGGCGACGTCAAGCATCTATTCCCCTGTGAGCGGAAAAATTGTGCAAGTGAATACCGACCTGCAAGATCATCCCGAACACCTCAACAAAGATCCCTATGGTCAAGGATGGATTGTGGTTCTCGAACTTTCGAATCCTGCCGAAGTTGACGGTCTGATGACCGCCGCCCAGTACCAAGAATTTATTTCCTCGCAGAGCTAAGGACCTGAGAGAATATACCTTGGACATCTCGTATCCAATCTTCGGGCCGTCTTTGAACGGGCCTCAATCGAAACACCCTCAACAGAGCTGTGCTATGCCTCGGGTCTTTCTCAATCGTTCCGTCCAAATCCGACCCAAATCTTGGCGCGATATGCCCAAGGTCTGTTCTCTCAGGTCCTAATGTCTCAATCCAAACACATCGTGATTATTGGCGCTGGCCCAGGTGGGTACGTCGCGGCCATTCGTGCCGCGCAGCTTGGCGCTCAGGTCACCGTCGTCGAGAACCAAGCGTTAGGTGGAGTGTGTCTGAATTCTGGGTGTATCCCCAGCAAGGCATTATTGTCGGTGATCGAGCTGAGCGAGAAACTCAAAAAAGCTGAGGACCTTGGGCTGACACTGGCGGGACCAACGACTTTGAATCCCACACAAATGGTTGAGCGAAAAAATCGTGTCGTGACGGGTTTGGTCAAAGGCATTGCCACGTTGTTCAAAGGTTGGGGCGTCACCCATATCGAAGGAACCGGTTCGCTGCAAAATGATCGAACTGTAGACGTGCAAAAAGCGGATGGCACGTCCGAAGCAATTCAGGCGGACGCTGTTATTCTCGCTACGGGTTCATCCTGGCCCAATCTTCCTCTGTTTCCAATAAACGGCACCACGATCATCACGAGTAAAGAGGCCTTAGAAATTACCCGTGTACCTGAACATCTATTGATCGTCGGTGGTGGTGTTGAGGGTTGTGAATTTGCGTCACTCTATTCTGGGTTGGGTTCGAAAGTCTCAATCGTTGAAATGATGTCACGATTGCTGCCACTTGAAGATGAAGAAGTCTCCGCTCTTATTGAACGAGAACTCAAAAAACGCAAAGTGCAATTTTACCTGGGGACGAAAGTGGAGAAGGTCACTCGAAGTGAATCAGCCACAACCGTCACTCTTGAAAACGGTACATCAGTGGATGCGGATATGATTCTTGTGTCTATCGGTCGTCGCTTTAATACGAGCGGATTAGGATTAGAAAAAGTAGGCGTACAGTTGGGACAGCGAGGCGAGATTTCCATCAACGACCGAATGGAAACGAATGTGCCAGGTGTGTATGCGATCGGGGATGTCGTCGGGAAAGCCATGTTGGCTCATGTCGCCTCAGCACAAGGAAAAGTCGCGGTAGAAAATATTATGGGCCATGAACACGCCATCGACTATAATGTCATTCCTGCAGGAATCTTTACGCTTCCTGAAGTGGGCCGAGTGGGGCTGACTGAACAGCAAGTTCGTGAGCAGGGGATTGAGCCAAAAGTCGGACGATTTCGATTCGCGGGTTTAGGGAAAAGCCATGCGATAGGGGATACCATCGGATTTGCCAAGGTGATCGCCCATCCAGATACGGACGCCATTCTAGGAGCGCATTTGGTCGGAGCCCATGCCGCTGATCTCGTGCATGAAGCAGCCATGGCTATGCAGATGAAGGCCACAGCCACGCAGATGGCAGAAATGATTCACGCCCATCCCACCCAAGCCGAAGGCCTCATGGAAGCGGCTGAAGATGTGCATGATATCGCGATCCATCAAGCCCCGAAACGACTGGGGACGTGAAGCGTGAAGCGTGAAGCGTGAAGCGTGAAGCGTGAAGCGTGAAGCGTGAAGCGTGAAGCGTGAAGAAAAAGACCGTAATTGTTCCACTGAGGTTCCCCCTTTGGCAAAGGGGGCTAGGGGGATTTTATCATAAATTTTTCCACTCAAATCTCGCCCTGCTTGTGGAGAAGATGAGTGGTAAAGCCATCCATGATTCGTTCACTCACCATTAAGTTCGTTCTGTTAGCTGGCACGCTTGGGCTTGTCATGGCATTGAACTGGCCGGTGGTGGATCGCCGTGTGGAAACTCTCCGAATCGCTTCGCAGCCATCTGTGCCAGTATCTCTTGCGGAGGCACCGATCTCTTCCGCCCCCGATCGCAAAGTTGAGCATACGGTAAAGTTGCCTGATCAACCTAAGCTAGTTGAATTAAACAGTCACGGTTCCAAGACCAATGCCATCGACCTCAATCTCAGTACGGCTCAAGAGTTAGAAGCCTTGCCTGGAATCGGGCCAACCCTGGCCAAGCGCATTATCGATCATCGAATACAAGTCGGTGACTTTCCATCGATTCAAGCTCTGCAGCAAGTGAAAGGGATTGGCAAGAAAAAACTTCAAGCCTTACGCCCATTACTCAAGATCTCTCCCTACGTTGTGGCAAAGAAGTCACAAGGATGATAAATAAAAAGGAATCTCATGCCTAATACCGAATTAACCCGTCAGCTCGATCTTATCCGGCGGGGCACCATCGAAATTATCCAAGAGCAGGAACTGGAAACGCGCCTGACGGCGTCTATTAAAGAAGGTCGTCCCCTGCGGATCAAAGCCGGGTTTGATCCCACGGCCCCTGATTTGCACATTGGACACATGGTGTTGATCCAAAAACTCCGCCATTTCCAGGAACTCGGGCATGAAGTGATTTTTCTCATCGGGGACTTTACGGGAATAATCGGTGATCCAACGGGAAGGTCAGATACTCGAAAAGCACTCACCAAAGAAGAAGTGCTGTCCAATGCCAAAACCTATGAGCGCCAAATTTTTAAAATACTCGACCCCGACAAAACACGCATCGAATTTAATAGTCGATGGATGCAAAAGATGGGTGCCGAAGAAATGGTTGATTTGTGTTCCCATTACAGCGTCGCCCGCATGCTAGAGCGCGATGATTTTTCCAAACGCTACCGTGACCAAAAGCCCATCCATGTGCATGAATTTCTCTATCCTCTGGTTCAAGGTTATGACTCGGTGGTTCTCAAGGCTGATGTGGAACTTGGGGGAACGGATCAGAAATTTAATCTCCTCGTTGGACGTGACTTGCAGCGAGCTTTCGGACAAACACCCCAAGTGGTTATCACGATGCCCTTGTTGGAAGGTACCGATGGTGTGCGAAAGATGAGCAAAAGCCTTGGCAACTATATCGCGTTGGAAGATCCGCCGGGTGACATGTTTGGTAAAGTGATGTCGATTAGCGATGAGCTTATGTTTCGATATTATGAACTACTCACGTCGAATAACCTTGATGAAGTGAAACAACAACACCCCATGGAAGCCAAGATCGCCTTGGCAGAACAAATCGTGAGTCGATACCACGGTTTGGAAGGAGCCCAACAAGGCAAAGAAGAATTTCAACAGAAATTTCGAAAACGCGAATTTCCCGATGAGCCGGACGCTACGGTCATCCTAAAAAAAGAAGACTTCAAAAATCCTGCGACTCCGTCAATGGGCGTCGTCGACCTCATCATGCGAACAGGCCTCACTCCCAGCAAAGGTGAAACTAGACGGCTTATTACGCAAGGGGCCTTGACTATAAATAATGAACGTTATCAAGACGCCAACGCCATCATTGAATTCCAAGACGGCAATGACTATCAAATGAAAATCGGTAAACGAAAATACGCGTTGGTGAAAGTGGAGATTTCCTAGCGGGAGGTATGTTGGAGACGCATTTCTTACGTGTTTTGTAAGAGTTTTTCTGCATCGTTCTGTTAATCCGTAATGCGTAAAACGTGAGGCGTGAAGCCTGAGAGAAAGAGAGAGTCTTCGTTCTTTTTCGCATTACGCATCACCCATTACGCATCACGAAATCGCCAATACCGAAAATGGCTAAGGAAAATATTCCAACATAAGAAGCGAACCCATCTCGAAGGGTCTCTTCCTTGACTTGCCGTCAGACCCCTGTTTAGAATGCCTCTCTTCTACCATGTGAGCGGGTGTAGCGCAGTGGTAGCGCATCGGCTTCCCAAGCCGTTGGTCGAGAGTTCGAATCTCTTCACCCGCTCCAATTTTTCTTCCTTTCTCAGTTTGTAATTCATTGCCCCCTAATCAAAAAACTCTTTTTAGACATTAACGGGATTTTTGCAATTAAATCCTGTAAAGTTCTTCAAATCCAGATGGATAGTTGGGTAGTCTGGCCGGGAATCAATGCAAGACTTGCTGCCAATTCAATGCCGTCCGCAATAGAGGGCTTGGGAGAGAAAATAAAGGGAAGCGTTCCCCTTTTCGAGGCAAAATAAAGGATAACGTCCCCTTTTCTATAACGTTACGAAGAAGTTTAGTGATGATACAAAGTTGTATCTTTGAACGTCCGCTTTGGGTTTTTGCGCGATGGTGGCAACAGGAATGTCACAAGGGGAATGCGTGTATCGGCCATCGCAAACGCAATGGCCTTCTTTGAGATAACCGCACCAAGCCCAAAACTTTCCGGCTTCAGCACCAATCCATAATCCCACTCATCGCCTTCTTTCTGAAAGCCGCCCCATCCAACATAGCGGCCATGACAACTTATGGCCCAATGCCCAAGCCCATCGCGACGCCAGTACTCCTCTTTGGCCGCAATAAATTTGGTGACCGCGTCGTGTTCCCATTTGAAGGTGAGGAGCGGCATATGCTCAGCCACGCGAGGGTCTGACATATGCGCAATAATTTCGTCCGGCGAGATATCTGACAGGCGTGCGAAGGTGAGGTGACGTTCAAGTGAATTGGCCATTAGTTGGTTGTCCAAAAGAATCTTCCAGCTGCCATTCCTACAAGGATACTTTCGATGACGCACCACTTTAACTCACCTTGGAGTATTTGAGCCTCGCATCGAATGCCCTGATTGGCCAATATGCAGTCATGGTTACTCGCCGAATTCATTGATCCTGAACCTAGAAAATTTCGGTAACCTTCGCAAAGCGTGATCTTAACCTGTGGACCAAACCGTTCGCGTAACTCAGGAGCTGATCCGTAATACTGTCTGAACGTGTTCCCTGAGAACAGGGAGGAGGTCTGTGGTAAACCAGGGATTGCGTTTTAGCCACATATTATTTCGTGGACTGGGATGTGGCAGGGGAAGGCGTTCAGGCCAAAAATGCTTCCAGCCTTTGACGGTTGCGGTGAGGTTGGTATAGGGAGAATCGTGCAGGTGATAGTCCTGCGCATATTGGCCAATCACGAGGATGAGCTTGATGTTGAGTAAATGCGCTAATAGCTGAGCTCGCCAGGTTGCAGCACATTCGGGACGGGGAGGGAGATCTCCCGATTTCCCGGTTCCTGGATAGCAAAAACCCATGGGAAGAATTGCAATTTTCCGAGCATCATAAAAGGTGTCCCGATGGATGCCCATCCATTCCCGAAGTCGATCTCCACTCGGATCATCAAAGGGTATGCCGGTTTCATGAACTTTTCGTCCAGGAGCCTGTCCAGCGATAAGAATGGAAGCCTTAGGATGAAGTTGGAGAACTGGGCGTGGTCGGAGGGGAAGCACGGATTGACAGAGATTGCATGCTTTCACTTCTTGAAGGAGTAGAGAAAATTTCCTCTTCATTGCTGGCTCCTTAACGTGGTCTGCTTCATTAATTGGTGGCGAATGCTCCCATCATCTTGGGGTGAAACACGCAGATGTAGGCATGGCTGCCCGTCTGATCCACCACCATTTCCCATGACTGGCCTTCCTCTATGATCGGTGATTGCCATTGGCCTTCGGCAATGCTGATGAAGTGGGGCACAATATCTTGGTTGACCCACACAATCGTGTCTCCCGGTGAAACGATGATCTGTGGGGGTTGAAACGCAAAGGCTTCGATGTGAACGACGTGTCGCTGTGGGAGGGAGGCCGTTTGCGCCACGGCCTCCCCACTAAAGATTCCTAGCGCGATCAACCCAACGATGAACCGCATGAGGACTGGTTCCCCATTCATGCTTACATCACTTTCTTATTCATGGCTTCCGCATGGCCCTCATGTACCTTGAAGGTTTGTAGGGCGGCCGTGAGAAGCGCTTTGAGTTCGTGGTTTTGCGCAGTCGGGATGAAGGTGTTCTCCACCACGTTGTTCACGGTCTGGTGGTATCCCAATTCATTCGCGGCATAGCGTTTCGCCAGTTCTTTTCCTCGAAGCTGAGACAATTCTTCTCGAATTTGTTGAGCTTGTTGGCTGAGTTGTTGGCTCATCGCGTTGTCTTGTGGCGTGATTTGGAGTTTCTGGACCAATGCCAGAGCTTTGTTATTCACAGCCGTGTGGTCACGGATCATCAGTTCGGCAAAATTTAGAACTTCGGGATCTTCGGAAAGAGCCAAGGCCAGATGCGCATATCGGATATCAATGGCACCTGCCGTGTAAGCAATGTGTGCGATCTCCAAGTCGTTGAGCTTGGGCGCAGCTGCTTCTTCTTTCGTCATGCGGGTCTTGGTCATGTGGGCTTGCCCCATACTCTGTTCGGCAGTTGCCGGGCCATTGGCCGTCATGCAACCGACCAACACCGCGCTGGCTAATGTGAGAGTGAGGAACGATTTGGTGAATGTGTTCATGATACTTCTCCTTGTTGAAATGAATTGATGATTGATAGTGAATGTGTGATCACGCGTGACTACTTGCCACCAATTGAGTTGATAGCTGAGACGCCCCAATGGTGGACACAACCATGGCCATCGCCAGACCCAGGTGGAGCCATCGGTCAGCTTCGTTAATGTGCACCATGCCTAAGAGCATGTTGCCTTCGGTAAAAAACCCCAGCAGGGCCACGCCAAAATAGGCAACGGTGATGGCCTTGAGGGTCAGATTTTCTTTTCCGTCCAAAACCACGCTCCCGAAACGAAACGCGGCGCCTGTTAAGAGGTGTACGAAATTGTGTAGGACATTCGTTTCAAACATGCCCTCAGATGACACGATAGGATTGGGAATGAATCCCAAGAGTCCAACCAATACAAAGACGGACCCAAATGCGATACAGATGGTTTTGCTATTCAACATGACCTTTCCTCCTTTTTTGTTGTCTAGGGGTTATTCCCTTTGCAGCACGGGATATCCGAACGTGTAAATCCACTTATCTTCGTCGATCGCACTTTTCCTGGCCAGATCTCGGGCAGGCGTGTGACAAGGAATGCAATCGGTCTTGTAATTTTTAGACACGGTGTGATGGGGATCGTCTGAATTAAACAGTGACCATCCCCAGCCATCCCCCCACAAACTTGATGCTTGGAATCGGCCTTTGGTGTCCCTAACTAGGACAAACCAGCCTTTCACCGTAGTGGCATGCCCTACGGCCGGGCCCGTGGTCATGGCCATGGTTTCAGTATTCAGTAGTTCTTTGACTAACACTGCACCATCGGGAAATTTCCCCTTTTTCTGGTAATACTTGATCGTCTCAGGATGCGTATACACGACGTGGTATTCTTGTAACCCAGGGCTTCCCTCTACTTTGGCATGTGCCCAAGTACCGAGTGTCGGCCATTCCCTGTAATCGCCGGGAACGCTAATTGCTCCGTTTTCGGGATTCACGTTTTGGGCAAACGGGGTGTCCTCGTTGATCATGGCCCATCCTGTCCAGCTAGCCAGAATGAGCATGAGTCCCGTTGAGATGATGGTGATCAGTTTCATGGTTTCCCCTTTAACGATGTCGGTGGAAATTCGGGTAAGGCCCGCCATGTAGCGGGTGACGGGCCTCACCCTCTTTTCTCATAAATCCGACGCGGCCTTATCTTTGATTTCTTTCCAATTGGCCTCGGACTTTTTGATATACCCTGGAATATCCTTCGCCCATTTACTTTGAATATCCTTATCCAGGTTCAAATACAGTGTGCCGTTGACGACCTTCCAAGCTTCCGGATCGGACACAAACTTTTTCCCAACGGCTACGCCATAGGCGCAGTAGCCTCCGTAGGCCGGGACGTACTTTTCCGGATTGGCTTGGAACATCGCCTTGTGGTCTTTGTTGGCAAAGGCATACGTGACGCCTTTGTAGTCAGCCACGTGATACCCGGAACCCTTCACTGCCTTGCCATCTGTAAAGTAAGCGACGGGATCATAGCCACTAATCCCAGGGGTGCTTTGCGTGACATCTCCGGCCAAAGCTGGTGTGGCCACGACGGCCATGAACAACGCGAACAGAGAACCTAAAACTGTTTTCCTCATGTTCATGATAAATCTCCTTTGTGATGAGTAAATGGTGAATATTTTTTAGTATACCGATCTGTATACTTTATGGAGGTTAGTCAGGCCAGGTTTGATTTCGTTACAACTAAGAAAAATTTTATTGCTTTAATGACAAAATCATCCAAGTGCTTGGTAGGAAAGGTTATTTATGGTAGATTTTTTGTGGGTGGTTATTCGGTAGAAGGAAAATTTCAAAATTAAATTCGTAAACGAGAAGGTTGATGGAAGGAAATCGAAAAAGAGGTGGTTCCTCTAAACGGGAGGTACTCATTCAGACGGCGCTGGAATTATTCGGAAAGAATGGCATTCATGCGACTGGGATTGACGCGATTGTGGAACGGTCCGGCGTCACCAAAAAAACCTTGTACGCGCATTTCCGGTCGAAGGAAGAATTGGTGCTGGCGGTGTTGCGTCAGTACGACGGAATGGCCAGGAATGAATTCATGCGGCGGGTGGAAGGTGGGGGAAAGACCCCTCAAGCGCGGTTGTTAGCAATCTTTGATTTTGCAGAACGATGGTTTCAGCAAAGTAACTTCTACGGGTGCTTGTTTATCAACACCATTGGGGAATACTCCGACAACGATACACCCATTCGTCAGATTTGTAAGGATTATAAGAAATTAGTGAAAGGCTACATTCTTTCGCTTTGTGAACAAGTCGGAACGTCTAATCCACAAGAGCTCGCAGAGGAATTGGCGTTATTATTGGAAGGCGCGACCGTCACAGCTCAAGTCTCTCAAAATCCCAAAACGGCCAAAATCGCGAAGAGGGCGGCTAAGGCTTTGATCGAGAAGGCGACTTCATGACAAGAAGAGTCCTGCCATGTGGTTGGTGAAGGGTGTCGGATTGCTGGAAGTAAAAAGGGGACGCTACCCTTTTTTATAAAGATATGATAGAGTTCGCCTATGCCACGTCTCGCTCGAACTGTTTTTGCCAAGGTGCCTCATCACATTACCCAACGTGGTAACCGCCGGGAAGATATCTTTTTGACCAACGATGATCGGGAAACCTACCTGGCGTGGTTGGAGGACTATTGTCAACA
>JAQBUF010000033.1 GCA_027623995.1 Nitrospirota bacterium | reverse complement strand
ATCTTGGCACCTCCTCCTTGAGTTGAGCCAGCAGTCTACCAACTGGTCAACGAATAATGAGGTGGTGCACTTATTATGTGAATTCAAGTTGAATTGGTTGTCGATGTTGTTTCATTAGACGGTTTGAAATATTTTCAAACTCAATATTTTTCTGCCTTTTCATAGTACTGGCGCTATCAATGCCGCCATGGAGTTTAATCGGTCTATTAATTTCATCATATTTTTATTGTAAAAATACATCATTACATCTGTATAGAATGAAATAATACTTTTCCTTAACCAAAGGTTTGAGAAGGACTCGTTGAGTACCCCCCCTCCTACTTCCCGTTCCCGCAAAAATGCAACTGAACAACCGATTCTTATAGGTGGAAACTATCATTGAGACAGGGAAAGGCTTTAATGGCTGGCTTTGGAAATTTCGTAGGATTTACTTTCCGAGCCTCAGTTTGAATATTTGGTCTTGTCTTGAATTTCTCTCCGCCTTCGGGCGCGGCTTTGCCGCGGAACCAAATTCGACTCTTTGGTGAGGATTGTTTGAGCGGAGCGAGTTTCTGAGCCATTTAATTTGGTTCCGTGGCAAAGTCTCCCCGGAGGGGCTGCGCCCGGGCGGAAATGGTTTTGGGCACTTTTGCCGAAACAAAAGGGACTCGTCGCGCGGGGGCGACACCCCGCATAAAATAAACCCTACCTAATCTTTTCGCCGTCGCCAGACACTCGCCAACAACGGCCCCGTCACATTGTGCCAAATACTAAAGATGGCCCCAGGCACCGCCGCAATTGGTCCAAAATGCGCAATGGCTAATGCGACAGCAAGTCCTGAGTTTTGCATGCCGACTTCGATCGCCACCGTTCGCCGTTGCTGATGAGCAGCCTTCGTGAATCCAGAGACCCAATAACCAAGGCCCAATCCCAATGCGTTATGGGCAACCACCGCAATCACTACCACGCCAGCGATATTGAGTTGATCATGATTCAACCCCACAATCACCCCAACAATCCAGGCTATAATGACCATCGAGAATATTGGCAAAAGACCTTCCAAGAACCGAGGAGTCGGCTGCCAAAAGCGCCGCACAATCATCCCTATCAACACCGGCAACAACACGATTTTTGTGACCGTCCCCAACAAGGGAAGGAAATCAATCGAGATCCACGTCGAAGCCAAAATCCAAATCCATAAGGGAGTCAAGATGGGACTGAGTAATGTTGAAACAGTCGTCATCCCCACCGACAACGCCACATCCCCTCGCGCAAGATAGGCCACCACATTTGATGCTGTTCCACCAGGACAGGCTCCCACCAAAATAACTCCAAGCGCCAACAATTTCGGCAACCCTAAGGCCATCGCAATCATCCATGCACTAAGCGGCATCACCAGATACTGCAACGCCACTCCTACCATCAGCATACGTCCTGAATAGCGAAGATTGAGCACCTCTTGATGCGTCAGTGTAAGGCCCATCCCAAGCATGACAGCCGCCAGTGCCTCAGGAATCCACGTTTTTCCAGACGCCGCGACGTCCGGCGCAAACCACCCCCACGCTGCTCCGAGTAACACCCACACCACAAACCCGTCTTGGATAATTCTTATCCAAGGAGGAATGCTGCTCGTGTTGTCATTATTTGGGGATTGCGCCTTCACAATACTCTAGTCATTTTTATACATCGTCGTTCGTATCTCGTATCTCGTATTTCGTGAAGAGTAAAAATAAAACGGTTTATTATCCTTGACTTTATGCTTTACGAGATACGCTTCACGAGATACGAACGACGCTTTTTGTCAGTCGATGCGCCATCCACCCACACCCCGCCCCAACCACACATGCCGCTGAAGCCAAATACCAAATCCCAGCATACCCATCAATGGTTCCTGTGGCTCCCGACGCCCATGCTATTCCCACGTACCCACTCACTGACAACGCGATCGCCCCAACAAACTGGCCCATCATATTAATCCAACCAAGGGCCTGACCAGTCCGGCTTCCTCCCCAACGATCCGACACGGCGGCATTCACAATGGGGAACGCATGCAGGGTCACACCAAGGAGCAGCGCTACCCCCCCTAACATCCAGGACGATCTCATCGGCAAGGTTAAACAACTCACCGAGAGGGCTCCTAACCCTAACACGACCGAAGCGCATTTGAATCGACTGACACCATGGGGTAACAAATGATCCGACATCTTGCCTAACAGCGGGCTACCGACCACATGTCCTACGGTATACACCGTTCCAATCACCCCGCCAGCAATCACCGCGTCAGTCTGAGTAAATCCCTGTTCAACTCGATACCACTCACTGGCAAAGATCGTCAGCCACCCAGGGACCAACCGAAGGGCAATAATGCCTGCGGCAAAATAGCCACCGAGACACCACAGGACAGGATCGCGCGTGATAGGGGAATCTGAATCAGAATACGTGGCACAGCTTTTTGATGAAGAGTAGCCTGTTGAGTGAACTTCTGAATCTGTTGAAGAAGGATAGGATCGAAGAAAGATCCAACATGCCAGTCCCAGGACGGCCACCACTACTGCTGTACACCCCATCGCTCCACGCCACCCCAATATCGGCAGCACTGCGCGGTCAAGGAAATAGAGATGCAACAGGGGAAGCAGCAAGAACGCAGTGATTTGTCCTAACCCTCCGCCCAACCCATAATACAGCCCGTTGGCCAACCCGCGTTCCTTAGGCACAAACCAATGACTCAGCAGTCCGGCCACAGGGACAAAGACACTGGCAGCCACCACTCCAACGAACATGCGCCATCCCACGGCCTCCCCAAAGGTCTGCGCCAAGGTAAATCCCATCAAGCCCACGGCCGATAACAGCACGCCTATTGAGATCACCGTTCGCCCACCCCAGCGATCCGCACTTTTTCCCCACGGGACTTGCGCCATGGCGTAGGTATAAAAAAATGCGCTGCCCAACAGTCCCAGGTCCGCTTTATCTAACTGCAGATCTTCACTGATGAACGAGGCCAGACCGGTGTAACTCCAGCGCGTCAAATAGGACGTCGCATAGGCCAAGATCCCACAGGCCAAAATGATCCATCGATACGATTGTCCTATTGTGGGCATACCATCTCTTGATTTTTACACGATAAGTTGAGGAATGCGGCCCGCTGGAAGTGAGATCACCTAGTGCCTGAACCTACAGACGGGGTCGCACCGTACCACAGGAGAGCACAGGTATTGAAGGAGCAGGAAATCGAAGAGATGAGAAGCAGGTGATTAGTTCAGTGCTGGCGCGGGAACATGACCATGCATGAGGGTAGGCATCAGGGCGTCCAAGGATTGAGGTCTGGCAAAATAAAAACCTTGCGCCCGATCACAATCGTGCGCTTGAAGAAATTTGACTTGTTCCTCGGTTTCCACGCCTTCTGCCAATACCGTCAGTCCCAAGCTGTGCCCCATATCAATCATCGACGCCACTAAACTGGCATTGTGACCATTGTGAGGAAGATCCAGGATAAATGACCGATCAATTTTCAGGGTATCAATGGGAAAAGTCTGAAGATATCGAAACGAGGAATAGCCCGTCCCAAAATCATCGATGGAAATTTTCACCCCCATCTTTTTTATTTTGTCTAACGTAGCTGCATGATTCGAAGAATCATCCATCAACACATTCTCTGTGAGTTCCAATTCCAACATTCCAGGTGCCATCGCCGATTGATCCAGAACCATCTGAATTTTCTCAACGAGATTTTTGTTCCGGAATTGCCGACCAGAGACATTGACCGCTACCGGGATCTCAGGCATCCCATCCTGGGAAATCGTCCCCATATCCGTACAAGCTTTCTGAAGAACCCATTGTCCCAATCGCCCAATAAACCCAATTTGTTCGGCAACCGGGATGAATTGACCAGGCGGAATTAAACCCCTAGTTGGATGCTGCCATCGCGCTAAGGATTCCACTCCAATGATCCGGCTCGTCTTCAGATCAACCAGCGGTTGGTAGTGCAGAAAAAATTCATCCTTGGCCAACCCTTGACGGAGGTCATTGGCCAACGACGACCGATTCGCCACCTGTGCGCCCATTCCACCCAAATAATATTGATAGGTATTCCCACCCTGATGCTTGGCTTGGTGCATCGCGATATCCGCATGTTGGAGCAAGATGCCTTCCTCGTTGTCATCGAACGGGAAGATGGTAATGCCCACGGACACACTGGTGTATATTTCTCGATCTTCTATGAGAAACGGTTCCGCGAGATGCTGTAGGATTCGCTTGGCCACCACACTGAGCTGTTGAATGCTCGCAATGTCTTCCAGCACGAGCGCAAATTCATCGCCCCCCATGCGAGACACCGTATCGCAATCGCGCAAACATGCCCGCAAACGATCGGCAACTCGCTTCAGCATAATATCGGCGGCCTGATGCCCAATGGAGTCATTAATATCTTTAAAATGATCGAGGTCAACAAAGAGCAACGCCACCAGTTGTTCCGATCGTCGTGCTCGCTTTACCGCCTGGCCAAATCGGTCAAAAAACAATCCACGATTGGGAAGGCCGGTCAGTTGATCATAGTGCGCGAGATAGGCGAGATGCTGCTGCGATCGATTTCGCTCAATACTGTACCGGATGGAACGATGCAACGAATCTTTCGTCACATGATCCTTCACGAGGTAATCCTGAGCTCCGTGTTGCACCGCCGCTACAGCCACATCTTCGTCATTGACACCGCTCAACACGAGAATTGGCGTATCAGGGACCTTGGCCCGCAGCTGATGAAAAGTGTCCAACCCCATGGAATCTGGAAGCGAAAGATCCATCAGAATCACATCCATTTTGTTCAATTCCAGGTGGAGCAATGCTTCCGCTAAGGTCTTCTGATGCACACATTGAAACGCAAAATCCTCAAAACTCGCCAACGCCCGATGAACCCACAACGCATCAGCAGCATTGTCTTCGACGAAAAGGATTTTAGTAATTGTTGCATCAGACATAGCGTATTAATTCCTTAAATGTGCCTATTAACTTGTCCAAGGGGAACGAGCAGAATTAGGGTACCTTCGGCAGTCAAATCTTCAGACTTAACTAGTGATAAATCCTAGAAAATTGTGGACTTCCACGGCCTATTCCATTCCTAGCAATTAGTATTAAATGAGTGTGTTTAAGGCAAGCTTATGAGAGAAAAAAAGCGCTTTCGAAGGCGTGAAAGCTCGACCCATCACAGCGTTCATGACTGCTTGAATTTCCAAGATTCTGCAAGTAAATCTCAGTGGTAGGCGGGATAACCAAAACTGAATAACGAGACGAGCATACAAACTGTGGAGTTTTCTGAAGTTCAAGACTCATTTATTCATATTGATTCATCTTAGCAAGGTCTTTGAGGAACTTCCGAGAGTAGAACTAAGAAAAAATACACCCTTTTACGTCGGAAAATTCGCCATGGCCAACATCGAACATCTCACCATTCTTAAGCAGGGCGCTTCGACATGGAACGCCTGGCGCGCCGAGCATCCAAACATACAAGTCGATCTGAGTCAGGCTTCATTGCGCGGGATAAGACTTGTTGGCGTCAACCTTCAAGGCGCTTCACTGGTTGATGCGGATCTACAGGGAGCGGATTTAAGTCATGCCAACTTGGCACAAGCCAATCTCAATGGCGCGAACCTTTCAGAAGCACAATGCCGAGCCATCAACTTGGATCAAGCGCTGCTGGTGGGAGCCAATCTCAGACACACCAATTTCGATGAAGCACAACTCTGGTTAGGACAATTAGCCAATGCGAATTTACAAGATGCGACCCTCGTCGGCGCAAAATTGACCAATGCCACATTGGCCAAAGCCAATTTGACGAATGCGAGCCTCAATGCCGCAGACCTCAGCTTTGCTTTGTTGGGGGAAGCGATTCTGACTGAAGCGAATTTTGCCCGCGCAGATCTTTGGAAGGCGAGCTTAGAAGGAGCGCATCTAGAGAGAGCCAATTTCCGTTGCGCGAATCTTCAAAAGGCCAATCTCTCAAGAACCGTGCTCCAAGGGACAAATCTCGCTCGAGCCAATCTTGCCTATGCCAGTTTTTTTCAGGCCACGTTAATCGCGGCTGATGTCGCCAAAACAAATTTTCAACATGCCATCCTGGTGGATACTGATCTCAGGGGAGTGAATCTTGGGAAGGCGGCAGGGATGAGTGCGGAACAACTTCGAGTAGCAGTCACCGATGAAACCACGGCACCTCCATACGCTTTTGCCATATCAGAAGAATCTTGGTGGAAAGAAAGTGAAGAAGCCGTGTGGCTCACCCCTCAATTTGTTGCCTAAGTATCCGGCCTCTCTTCATTCTAGCGGCACACAATAACTTCTTTCCCTTGGCCCGGCACAATCGATAACCAAAGCGATGAGCCCAAAACTTGAATAACTGCTCCACATCGTCCCAAGAGTTGAGCGACACTTCAAGTGTTTTCCCTCCTGCACGACGATCAACGATCGCACCAAGCCGTTCCCCGTCTGACTGTCTAGGACTTCGCCTTCAATTCCCGCTCTCCAGACAAACGAATGAGTGCTGAAAGCCAACCGCCTTGCTGAAGACACAATCCGTGCTTGAGGAATAACCGTCGTGGCGGCATCCAAGATTGGTCTTGATTTTTTTTCACATCAGTGAAGGTGTGCGCTGCGTCTACCCCTGTTGTTGACATTCTTTTCTAAACGCCACATGTGTGGCAGGATACCGTTGTAGTCGATTCATCGTTTCCATCATGTGATTCGCAATCGGAACAAGGTGGGTATATAAGTGAGTCCGAAGATGAGCGACCACCGTTGGTAAAGGGGATCAGTCGCAATGTTGATGGAGGCAGGCGAACCCCTTGTTTGGTTCCCGTGATGGGTTCCCCAACCCATGGCACCCCTCCTCCCCCTTTCGACCGCATCGCGTGGTCAAGTCTTTCCTGTAGCTGCAGCATCTCATGCTGCCTCTTCCAGACGTCAGTGCCCTATGATGCGCGGGAAGAGGCACGATGAGATCGTGCAGCTACACAAGAGAGGGAGCCCACACGAGGCATCGCCTCCACCAAAATTGCGATTGATCCGGTAAAGGATCAGCAAAATAGGAATAGGCACCCTAACCAAAACCCTAGTGCGATATCAATCCGCGATCGAAAATAGCGATCCTGATCGTATAGATTGCTAAGGGCTCGACAGGCTGAAGGTTTGACGAGACCAGGCACATGCGCATATCCCCTTGTGAGGAGCGAGTGGTGAAGGGATGTCCAGTTCAAGGAATCCAGATCAGAGCAGGCAATTCTGGTGGCTGACATATAAAGCTCCCTTGGAGTCGCAGCAAGGTCACTGCCAATTCAACGAGCCGGCCCAAACGTCCGAGATAGGTGGTATTCTATCTCAATGTTCAATACCCAACCTCGCACCGTATCTTTTCTCTCAATCTTGTGAGCAAATCCTCAAAATCATTATGGCGCAAGGTGATGTGGTGGCTCACCATCGCCGTGTCCTTTAATTTAGCCATCTTTCTTACCTTACCCAAAATCGCCTCTTTTTTTGTCGAACGACAATTTGAAGCCTTTGGGCTCAAGAATGTCAATGTCGAGTTAGAATACCCTGGCCTACAACAAACCCTCATTCCTTCGATTTCCTTTCAAAAAGAAATGGGCTCGGAAACAGCATCCCTGACAATTCGTGATCTCACACTAAACTATGACCTGCCTCAATTGCTGGAGGGGTTCATGAAAGAAATCCGAATCGAAGAATTGCACTTTGACATGACAGGAGTGCCCATTGAAGAGTCCCAACCACGTGTCACTCAGTCTTCAGAAAATAGAGTAGCCGCACCGTTGGCATTATTTTCGAAACCACTCCCCACTCTTCCGTTCGGCCTGTTCTCCCTCACCAAGGCGACGATCTTCCGAGAGCATGCCACTGGCCCTCTCAGACGCGTGACGGTATCCAGTCAACTGCACAACACAGAGGGCATGCTCAATGGCACCGTCACCTTTCAAGGAATCCAAGGCGAGGCGTACACCTTGCAAGTCAACATCAATCCACGGGGGAAGATGAAGATCGTGCTGGATTCACAACAAGACCACACCAATCCACTGATGGATCTGGAGTCTGCCATGACCGTCTCCAAAAATTCTGGCATTCAATGGGAAGGGACCATGACGGCAAATTTACAACGCGCCGCACCTTTTTTGGCCTTATTGATGCCGCTTGGACCGGACCTTGAGCGCGTCAATGGCATGGTGAACTTTCAATGGGACGGGTCTTCGAAGCACTTAGATTCATTACAAGGGATGATGCAGGACCCATCCTCGCAGCTTCATGGTGTGATTCAGGCCCAGGTCGAACTGCCGACTTGGGGAAAAGTCAGCGACAATATTTCCATCAATCTCTCTGGAACCGTTGACGCCAATGCCTCCGAAGTACAGCTGGCCCTCGCGCCAACGACTTCTATGATGGTCAACCTTCATCCTCTCGAATTTCCGTTGAAGGACCAGCTTCCCTTTCTCAATCTCCGTGAAAAAGAACCCGTCCATATTCAATTGAACGACATTGTGCGTAGCAGAATTTCTTTTGATAAGGAAGACCCGCGATGGAATATCGATGGTCCCTTGCACATTCGCTACGGAGAGGAAGAATCGCCGATCGGCATGGATGTGGTCTTCACGAATGCCGCTGGGCAATTATTGAACCCGTTATCCACACAAGCCAGTGCCACATTTTCCCTGTGGGGGTCGTTGCCCCATTTCCAGCATCAGGACTCAGAGGCACATGATATTAGCTGGAATCTCAAAGGCCAGATAGGTTTGGAAAACCAGATTATCCAAGTTTCGTTCGCCAAAGGGTCCTCAGTAAAGACCGGCACTATCAAAGCGGACCAAGGCCACGCAGATCAATTTGCATTTCTATTCGATCAACCTGTTCCCCTGACCTATGATTGGCCTTTACATCAATTGATGGTGGGAACCACCAGCGCACAAATCCAGCTGTCCACGGTGCACTGGCGCGATCAATCCTTCTCGATTTCAAAAATTGCCCTAGACCTGCAAGAAGCCACGGGTGACGAACATACGTGGAACAGTAAGGGGACGGTCAAACTTCTTGGTGTGAGTACGGCCATGAAGGGCTTCAACCCGCCCTCCCTGAATCTCGCCATTGGCTTTGATGCGAATCCCGACACACTTCACGCAGGGATTGTGGCCGAAACCACAGACAAAACCATCCGCGCGAAGGGGCGCCTGGCACATCACTTCCAAACCAACCAAGGCACGCTTCAGGCCACGCTCAACCCTGAAAAGTTTTCACCATCAACAATGACCCTCAGCCGATGGATTCAACCCTGGAAACATCCGTTTGATATCACCTCAGGTCACATTGGGATTTCGCTGGACTGCGCGTGGAAGGCGATCACATCAAGTGAGTCCCCAACCATGACTCTGGCAAGAGGGGACGTGACGGTCGCACTTACACACATTGGCGGGTACTATGAAAACGTCTTAATCGATGATGTGAACTCCACAATGACCATCACGGCCAATGCCATCGATAACTTTGCCACGCTTTCTCCAGCAACCGTCACGATAGGGAGTGTGAATACTGGGATTGAAGTAACCGACACGACATTCGACATCACTCTTCGACTCGGGAAAGGTGATTCCCTGCCCACCGTCGATATTGAGAAATTTTCAACACACCTCTTGGGTGGTCAAGTATCCAGCGCCAGCATCTATGTCGATATGGCCCGCCTGCCATCGTTGTTTACTGTCAAACTCGATGGGCTTCAACTCGATCAACTCTTGCAGCTTGAGCAGCAAAAAGGTCTCGAAGGCTCAGGGACTCTTGATGGTGTCGTGCCTATCACCCTGAATCCTACGGCCGTGGAAATACATGATGGACTCATTGAAGCTCGCCCACCTGGTGGTGTCATTCACTTTGAACCCGAGGAAGGCACGGCCCAAACCCTAAGGAAAGCCAACCCGCAAATGGACATTGTTTTGCAGTCTCTGAGGAATTTCCATTATGATGTCCTCAAGGCTGAGGTCAATTATGATGCTGACGGCACCTTGACCCTGGCCACGAAGCTTGAAGGGAAAAGCCCGGATCTCAAAGAAGGCCGTCCGATTCACTTCAACCTCAATGTTGAAGAAAATATTCCCACGCTACTCAAAACCTTACGCGTGATTAAAGGCATTGAAGACAAGATCGAACGACTCTTTCAAGGGCCATTGTTTTAGGAGAGGACGCAACATCGTGTTGATTTTCATTCAAGCACAGAAAACCATTCACTCATGAAGACCAGACCAACACCAGGCTTGGGCATAGGCTTGCTCCTCAGTGGCCTCCTGCTCTTAAGCTGCACGCCTCGAATAGAAGTTGCCCCTTCTGAAAAACCTATTACGATAAATTTGAACGTGAAAATTGATCACGAAATCCGAGTGAAGGTAGAAAAAGATTTAGAGGCTGTGTTCTCTGAAGAAAGTAAATTGTTCTAGTCATCTTTTTTAATGGAGCGAATGCGATGCGTTCAAGAGTTCAACCAAGGATCGGCCAAGCTGTTCTCGTCCTGTGCACACTCATCCTGGCTTGCACAACCGCCTGGGCGCTATCACTCGACGACGCCAAAGCCAAAGGCCTGGTCGGCGAACAACCGAATGGCTATCTCGCAGCGGTCGCGGGGCAATCCTCTCCTGAGGTTGACGCGCTAATACAGTCGGTGAATCAACAACGCCATCAACGGTATCAGGATATTGCCAAAAAAAATCACACCACCTTAGCCGCTGTTGAAGTCCTTGCTGGCAAAACCGCCATCAAGAAAACAAGCCCGGGGAACTTCATCCAACTCCCCTCCGGCCAATGGACAAAAAAATAATCTGCATGCCATTGGGTCAATTCCTTCATCAACTAAACTACATGTTCTCCATTCAGTGGTCCATGCCCAACTCTCCAAAGAATGAATTGCTCTTAAGAAAAAATAGCATACAATTGTAGATATCCTGGCAGGGAAGATCACCGAACGATTCTCCCTCGGTTTCTTTATCATTCATCCTCAAAAGGATCATCCCACTTCGTGAATCCCCTCAAAGCTTTCAGAAAAGAATTTACCTCAGTCTGGGACACCGGCGTCTTTGGCATCAGCGTGGGAGAAATTGTCACTGCCCTGCTGATTATTTTCGGATTTTTGTGGATTCGTCGGTTATTTTTCCGATTTATCGTCACTTCCCTGAAAGGCCTCACCCGGCGAACTAAAACCGATCTCGATGACCAGCTCCTCAACGCTCTCGAGAAACCTCTCGAGTTCGGATTCGTTATTATCGGGATCTACGTCGCAGGACAAGTGTTACCGTTTTCCGATGACGTGGGTAATATATTTGATAGACTGATCCGTTCCTTCATTGCCCTGGTGTTGTTTTGGGCCATCTTCCGTTCCATCGATCCTTTGTCCTCACTCATGGATCGTGGCATCGAACTGATGGGCAGTATGAGTATGCGGGATACCATGAAGGGCTTCTTCGTGAAGCTGGCGAAGTTTATCGTGATTTGCCTGGGAGTCGCAGCCGTCTTTCAGGAATGGGGCTTCAACGTCGCCGCAGTCCTTGGAAGTTTAGGGTTAGTTGGGATGGCTGTGGCCTTAGGAGCGAAGGACTTCATTGCCAACTTGTTTGCAGGCCTGACCATCTTTCTCGACCGCATGTTTGAAAAAGGCAATTGGATTCAGACGCCTGACGTAGATGGCACTGTGGAAGACATTGGATTTCGTGCCACCAAAATTCGTCGGTTCGACAAGGCACTGGTCACCATCCCCAATGCGCGGTTAGCCGGGGAAGCCCTCATTAATTTTTCTCGTATGACCAACCGTCGTATTTATTGGAAAATTGGCGTCGAATACCGTACGAGCAAAGAGCAACTACAAGGTATCATTCAAGACATCTTGGCCTACCTCAACGAGAGCGACGACTTTGAAACCAATCCTGAGCGAACTAAAACCTTCGTGTTCATGGATTCGTTTGGCGCCTCAAGTATCGACATCATGCTCTATTGCTTTACCGTCACCACAGATTGGGGCGATTGGCTGGCTTGCAAGGAACGCCTGGCCTATAAAGTCAAAGACATTGTCGAAGGCCATGGCACCGCTTTTGCTTTCCCCTCAACTTCACTCTATGTGGAAACCTTACCCTTTGGAACACCTGAACCTTTCCCAATTCCCGGCCAAACGACTCCAGCCGCACCAAAGACCACTCCATAGTTTTGCTATTCGTAGAATTTCTTCTTCCAAAAAATTTCATCCCTCTCAACCTGGGATTCTTATCGCGGACTTTGTACAATAAACTCGTTTATCAAATTCATTGATTTTTAACATTAAAGGAGGCCCCCCAATGTCAGCCATGGAAATTGGAAAAGAAATTGTTGCACTCTGCCAACAAGGCAAAAATCTTGAGGCAATTGAAAAGTTCTACAGCCAGGACATTGTCAGCGTGGAAGCCTTCAGTATGCCCGGCATGGACCAAACTCAAAAGGGGATCGAGGCCATTAAGGGTAAAAACAAGTGGTGGACGGATAATCATGAAGTCCACGGAGCAGAAATCCGTGGGCCTTTCCCCAATGGTGACCGTTTCGCCCTCTTCCTCAAATACGATGTCACGCCCAAACACACCGGCCAACGAATGACGATGGAAGAGGTCGCCCTCTACACCGTCAAGAATGGCAAGGTCACCAAAGAAGAATTTTTCTTTGCCATGCCAGAATGTTCATAGACATACGTCATTTGACAAAGCCTGAAATTTTTACAACAGCGGAGGGGAAAGGCTTTGTCCTTCCCCCATCCGCAGCCGTAAGTCTTCTAGGCAGCACCTCCCTATCAAGACTGCCCATTTCTCTCTCACCAAACAGACGATCACTGTTCCATACCTTCTCTAATCAAAATATGCCACAGTCCTATTGAATCCGTGCCTCAACATTCAACACTGACATTTCCAATATTGAAACTCTGGTTTCTTTGTGAGAGAAGTAGGAGCCATTAGGGCTCAACATTCGCCAAGAAAGGACACACATTGCTATGGCCCTCTCACGAAAACCAGTTTTGTATCACACCAAGACTCCTACAGCCACCTGGGATTCCGCACCCTTTTCGTCCAACCAGAGAACAGCACTTCAAACGATCGCTCGTGAAGCTCAAAAAATGTGCATCACGCAAAGTGTGGGTTGTCAAGCGGTACAACACCACGGATTCACAGTGCTCTTTGATGGCCTAAATGGAACAGGGAAAACCCTAGCCGCTGAGGTGTTAGCTAGAGAGCTTCTCACCAAACTGGTCATGGCAAATTTCACACAATTGAAAAGTCGCTATATCGGGGAGACGGAGAAAAACCTCGCTCGCGTGTTTGACGCAGGCACTAAACGAGGCTGGGTTTTATTTTTTGATGAGGCTGATGCGTTGTTTGGCAAACGCACGAGTGTGAAAGACAGCCACGATCGATATGCCAATCAGGAAGTCAGTTATTTGCTGCAACGCATTGAGTCTTATTCAGGATTGGTCATTCTCAGTGCGAACAAGAAGAGTGCCATCAGTGCAGGGCTCATGCGTCGCATGAAATATGTCGTGGCGTTTCCTGTTTCGGCGTCAAAGACCGTGGCGTGGTTCGAACTGTATCGAGATTCCAAGAAGAAATACTGCTGGCGGCTCTGCACCGAGAAACACGCCATCCTTGCCACATCCTCAGAAGGCTATACTCGTAAAGCCGATTGCCTGAAAAACATTGCCTTGGTCAAACAACTCTCTCCCCAATCCCAAATTCAAGGATAGCGGAAATCGCACAACATATGGGCACCTCTAAAAACCAGGAATTTTTCGTGAGGGTAAGGAAGCCGCGCGCGGAAAACCGGAGTGTATGGGCGAATACATGAGGATTTGAGCACGAGGCTGACGCCGCCATCACGGAAAAGAACGGTTTTTAGAGGTGCCCATATTATTCTAGGGTATTATTTCGTGGTAGGTTTTTGGGTAGGAGGCGGTGCTTCACCATTCTCTTTTGTACATGGATAACGCTCAATGAGCCCGAGGAGGCCCGAGACGGCAATGGTGAGATCCTCTTGTGGCCCCTGTAGATCCTCTGCCGCAAATTCCAACAAATCTCGGCCGAGAATGACCACTTTTTCAGGGATGCAATACATTGGCGGCTGTCCCTTCCTCTGAATTTTGGCGTTAATAATTTGAAAACCATCCGCCAATCCATCGAGATACACGCGTTGTTGTTCTTGAGTCATCCCTTCAATAGATAACGCCGGCTGAACTAAATCACGAGCCTGAAGTGGGCTCCACATCCCCAACACCATCAACAGCGTGACGCACATGCTCATGGTTCTTCTCGTCGCCCTTGGGGAGAAAAGACAGGGCGATGGAAAGGTTTTTTGTTTGAATACTTTGAAGGTCATGATCTCATTCACCGTACACATCCTCGATTCATTTCTTATCATGGTCTTTGGCAGGCACCGTTCCTTGCGGTGCATTAATTTCTGATGCGGCGACCGCATCCACTTTTTTCGATAATGCCAAGGGTTCGGGAAGAACCGATGGCAACAGACGTTCCCGCTTTTTCTGAAAGAGCATGACGCCTCGCGTCTTCAACTCATTTTGAGCTCGTGGGGTAAGTTCTCCTGATGCCCATAATTCTACCCGCCGAATGGGATGCGCACGCGAGTGCCAACTGACGACCGTATCCACAGCAGTGGCCAGCTCTTGCGTCCACGCCACATGCGCCAAAGGCAAGGCGCACATCAACGTGTGATCCGTGGTATACCCCACCAACAAACGGTCATCGATCAGAATAAATTCCCCAAGCGGAACCACGGTTTGATGATAACTTGCAAACATTTCTACGAGGCGTTGAATAAACAACGCTTCTTCCTCTGACTTTGCGTTCATCGCCACTTGCAGTGCTAAGCTTCGATCAGCCACCCCTTTCATTTCATCCAAGGCTTGAACAAGAATGGTTTCATGTCTCGGCGAGAACCACGGATGCTCAAGAAACGACTCACGAATCTCTTTTCGCACGCCAATGGTTTCAAGGGTTTTACGATTGATTCGTCGCAAATCCTCAGGGGCATATTCCAACAACATTTCGTTCATAGCACGGCTAAATGAGGTAGTGGTCAGTGCAAGGCCCACAGGGCCACTCACCGGAATTAACGCAATGCGCGACCCCACCCCACCGGAATATCCTGCAACCGCAATGTGATCGAGCTGCTCCTGTAGTGCGAGATTGGAAGAATACACATTCACCCCAGCGGCAGCGGCCACCGTTCGCTTCACTCCTGCATATCCGATCAATTCAGAACCTTCCCCACCATCCAATTTTCCACGTTCTCCCGTCACCATCTCACTAATTCTTGTTCCCACGCGCTTCATACCCTTGGGCACTCCCGTCAACGTCTCTTTGGGTTCAGTGATTAGCGACCAAAGAAATTTAAATGGACTGACCACGGTATCTAGCACGCCATAGCCAAAGGCGATGGGTTGACTCATCTCTTGGTCCATCTTCGCTAATGCCTGCACCTCATGAACGCGAATGCGAAGCATGTCCTCGCCTAACACCTCCAATTTTCCGAATGGTGAATTCAGGGTATAGCGATACCACCATCCATCCGGGATACTTTCACCGCCAATGTCGTGATGATCGCTTTTGAGCAAATCGAAAGGTAAGAGGGTCTTCGCTGGCGCAGGGTGAAGGGTTTCGAAGGTCGGCATGGCCTGAGGATTCGAAGGTGGTTGAGCAGGAGAGGCGTCAGTCTTTCCAAACAAAAGCGCAGGAACCCACAAGAGGCTTATCAACACCAAAAGAAGATGCACACAAAGTCTCCCCCGAGAAATGCAACGAAGTAAGCCTGACACAGCCTCTATACCTCAAGAAACTTTTTGAATTTCAAAATATAACAACGCGTGATCGGAATACGCGTTGATCCAGGCTTTTCGTTTGGCCACCAGGTCTTCTTGGGGCCATCCTCGAACATCAACGGATTTCCCACCGAACTGTTTGATAAATTAGAACATTGCATCAAAGTCAGAAGGCCATAACTACTGGCTCTTCCCTTCTCTATAGGAGTGTACAGTGGCATTCAAAGGCAAGGGTGTCAAGCCAAAGAAGGACCATAGAATTGTCGAAAAAATAAGGAAAGAAGATAACAAAATAATTAGGTAAATTAACCTAGATAACTTGCGAGCTGCTCAATTTTTCCCGTTGTCCTGATGACATTCCAGCGCTTGGAGAAATCCGAGGTTCGCCAGATTTGCGGCTTTGGCCATGTAGTATCGTTCAAGCGTTTCGCAATATCCACCCTCTTCCGTTCGCCGACAAGGCTTGAAGGGACCGTCAGAGGTCTTGGTTATATCGCGAAGAATAAATTCCGCGCTTTTTTCCACACGAACTTGATGTTGTATCTCCCGTTTCAGAGAGTCGATTTCTTGTGTAAGCCCATCAATATGGCTGACAGCTTCTGGAATCGAGGCTCTTAAAGAACGCCGCATGGTTTCCCGAAATTCTTGGACATGCACCGACTTTAGAAGGTCCTCCATTTCGCCCTCAAGATGCGCAAGGTTCTCAGAACATTCTGAGACCAATACACTCTGCCCACGCTCGCTTCCTAGTTGAGATGCGTCAGCCACCGGAAGGACCAACCCAAAGGCCAGAACGAAAAGGGCCAACAGACCCCAGCAATTAAGAAGTTTCATATCGCTCTCCATTTGAATTCACAATTTCTTCTCTTTAAATATGGTACTCTCTTATAGGGCCGGATAGTACCCCTGGCCAACTCAATCTCATTAAAAAACGGAGGCACGCGATGTCGAGACTTCAGTTCGGTTTTTCCACAATATTATTGGCGTCCTTCATGTTCTTTTTCAGCAATACGCCTCTTTTCGCCCAAGACACCAGCCTTATCAGTCTTCTCACCCAACAACTTGGTGTCACAGAACCACAAGCCCAAGGCGGCACCGGGTCCATCTTCAATCTCGCGAAAGAGAAACTCAGCCCGCAAGAATTTTCCCAGGTCTCCAATACTGTGCCAGATATGAATGGGCTGCTCGATGCGGCTCCGAAAAAAGAAACGAGCATGGGGGGAATGCTTGGTGGTGCAACATCAATGTTCGGAGGTGGCGGGAGTAGCCTTGAAGGATTGGCCAGCCTCGCCAGTTCATTCTCTCAACTCGGGCTCTCACCGGATATGGTCAACCAATTCGTGCCAGTCATTTTGAACTACGTGAAAGCAAACGGTGGCGAAACCGTAAGCAATCTTCTGGCCGCTGTTTTACAATAATTCATGGAAGCACACATTCCTCTGGAACCCCCCGGGCCCTGACCAAACATGAAGGTCCAAGATATTCCATGCCGAACGATTCTCAATCCCACGGGTGGATTTTTAGGCGAAGGTTTTACGCACTCGATTAATCTCTATCGTGGGTGTGCGCTTGGGAATACACTTTGTGGAGTGTACTGCTACGCGCAGTGGAATTCGTTTCACTTACAAGGACGTCGGTGGGGAAGTTTTTTGGATGTGAAGGAAAGAGTCCTTGACGCCTATCGCACACAATACGATCGATTGAAACATCCTAAATCTGGTGAAGCCAAACCCATTCACATTTTCATGTCGAGTGTCACGGAGCCCTATCCACCACAGGAACGGACCACTCGTCGTACACGACGACTTTTAGAAGACATGATTGCTCGCCCCCCAGACTCATTGGTCATTCAGACACACACACCGATGGTCACTGAAGACCTCCCTGTGCTACTGAAACTCAATGAACAATGTCGGCTCCACATCAACATCACCGTCGAGACCGACCGAGCAAAATGGCCAAGGCCATTTCAACCGCATGCACACTCACCAGAATCCCGCATCCATGCCCTTCGAACCTTACGAGCCGCCGGGTTACACACCGTTGCAACAGTGAGTCCCTTACTACCCTTAAATAATCCCTGGCAATTTGCGACAGATCTCGAAGCCAGCTGTGATCGCGCGATCCTCGACCATTACTTACTTGGCGATGGAAGCCAAGATGGGAAACGCACGAAACAGACGGCGCTTCCTCAACTGTTGAGCGACACAGGCTTTCATGAATGGAATACGTTAGAAAAGTTTGAGGAAATCGTGGGGATTTTCAAAGAAGTTTTTCGTGAGGTTACTCGAGTCGGGGTCAGCCAGGAAGGATTTAATGCTAAACGTTGAGCAAAAAGACCAGGGAGACTTTCTCGTAATCTTCCACACTGACAATCCTCCGGATCTTTTTCCTGATCAACGCTGTTTTGGGTTAAGCTAATGAACGCCCCCGGTTTGCTACTCACGAATCCTTGACCTTTCATGGCAACCTGTTAAAAAACGAGTTGAAGTGATTTTGGTTGTACAAGACAATAACTCACCTCATAATTGGTACCATTTCAACATGTTTGTTGAGAAAATGGTTCGACCATCTTCCCCCAAGGGGTATTAATCCATGAATCCATTATCCAAATTGGGAATAACGTTTCCGTTGAACATTGGGCAGAGAATGATCGCCATGGTGCTGATTTTCATCCTGGCTCTGGGGTCCATATTTGCCTTCATCTTTAATACGTTAAAACACCTCGAACTCGATGGGATGGTTGTGGATATAGCAGGCCGCCAACGAATGATGATTCAACAGTATTTTAATAAAATGATGTTGGCGTCTCATGGGGTTCAGTCCGACCTTCAAAAAACCCAAGATATGCTGTTGGTCTCCGTCGATGCGTTAAAAAATGGAGGAACCGTCATTGTAAACCTCTATACCGGGGAAAGGATTTCGATCCCCCCAGCCCCGACAGACCAAATTCGGGAACTCTTGGATCGACAACGTTCCCTTTTGGAAGGATATTTCACCAAAACTAAAACCTTATTATTCGAAGCCCCAGATCACTCTCCCTCGTCTGAATCATTTTCATTACTTATTCAAATCCAAAATGACCTTCAACAAAATGCGGACGAAGTGGTCAAATTGCTCAGTACTCACTCTCGAGAAAAAGCACTGAAATTATTGAGAGACGCGCCATTCATTGGACTAGTGGTCATTATTTTGAGTGTTATCCTCGCTCGCCAAGTTGTGGTGAAAAGAAAACGACTGGAACAAGAAATCGAAAAACGGATAAAAGCCGAAGATGAACGCAATCGCTTCTTTGCGCTCTCTCCGGATTTATTTTGCATCGCCGGATTGGATGGGAGATTTAAGGCACTAAATCCTGCTTGGGAACGTGAGATCGGTTACTCCATTGAAGAATTGCAACATCAACCTTTCATGAAATATGTACATCCCGAAGACAAAATGTCTACCATCAATGAGCTTGAATCCTTGAGGGAAGGCAAACCGACGATTCAATTTGAAAATCGATACGTCACCAAAGATGGTTCCCATAAATGGCTGCTGTGGAATGCAATGCCCAGCCCAAAAGACCAGGTAATTTATGCTACAGCAAGAAATGTTACCAGCCGCAAATTGTATGAGGAAGAGCTGGCACTTCGTGATCGTTCAATTAATTCCGCCACCAACGGAATTCTCATTGCCGATGCTCGCAAGCCAGATATGCCTACGATCTATTGTAATGCCGCTTTTGAAAAAATTACGGGGTTTACAAGAGAAGAGGTTATTGGCCAAAACTGCCGTTTTCTCCAGGGAAAGGATCGTGCTCAACCGGGACTAGACGACATTCGCCAGGCTATACGCGAAGGCACGGAAGGGAAAGCCGAGCTGAGAAATTATAAAAAGGATGGGACGTTATTTTGGAATGAATTTTATATTGCCCCTGTGAGGGATGCTTACGGAAATCTCACTCATTTCATTGGGGTACAAACAGACATCACCCACCGCAAACGACAAGAAGCCGAGCTGGCGAAAAAGACCGTGGACCTTGCTCGATCCAACGACGAGCTTCAACAATTTGCTTATGTAGCTTCGCACGATCTTCAAGAGCCACTGCGCATGGTCGCCAGCTACACTCAGTTACTTAGAAAACGTTATAAGGGGAAGTTAGATGATGATGCCAATGAATTTATCGAGTTCGCGGTCGATGGCGCCAACAGAATGCAACGCCTTATTCGTGATCTTCTGGAATACTCGCGAGTAGGGGCAGAAACCAAACCCTTCGAGAAAACCGACTGCGAACTTGTGTGTCAACATGTCATAAAAAATCTCACGGCTTCGGTACAAGAACATCATGCCGACATTACCCATGATGCGCTTCCGTGTGTTCAAGCGAATCCAACGCTTTTAACTCAAGTCTTTCAAAACTTGATTGGGAATGCCTTAAAATTTAAAGGAAATGCTGCACCCAAAATACACGTAGGAGCGAAGGCACTTACGAATGGGTGGGAATTTTCTGTCAGTGATAATGGGATAGGCATCCCACCCGACCAACTCGATCGGATCTTTTTGATTTTTCAACGTTTACATAGTCGAGAAGAATATCCCGGAACCGGAATTGGGTTGGCCACCTGCAAAAGGATCGTGGAAAAACATGGCGGGAGCATATGGGTGGAATCTGAACAAGGAAAAGGATCGACATTTTATTTCACGATCAAATCACCAGTTGGAGCTTAATCGATTCTGGAGCCACCCTCTCTTATAAGAACTGCTATATGCTAAGATCTTTTTGTAAAGAAATAGAAAGTTCACAACCTTCAGCAAGTTGGATTCAATGAAAATCCTTTTACTCGAAGATAACCCGGGGGATGCTCGCCTTATTCAGGAGCTCTTTCGTGATATTCAAGGTCGCTCGTTGGATATCATCAACGCCGAATCTCTTGCACAAGCCTTTGACCACCTCAAAGAAGCCAATTTTGATGTAGCACTCGTGGACCTCTCCTTGCCCGATAGCCATGGGTTAGAAACATTCCGAAAACTTGCCGAGTCCTACCCTTCGCTCCCACTCGTGTTACTCACAGGCCTCAACGACCAAGAACTCGCTATTCAGGCGGTTCGAGAAGGCGCCCAAGACTACCTGAATAAGGGAGAAGTGGATGGCCAAGTCCTCATTCGGGCCATCGACTATGCCATTGAAAGGAAACGCATCCAGGCTGAATTAGAAAGGGTGAATGCCCAAGTCAAAAAAAGCGCGGACGACCTCCATTCGATTTTGAATCAACTGCACATCGGCACGATTTTGACCAACCCCGAAGGCCGGATTCTCCACATGAGTGTGTCCGCCATCCGGCTATTGGGAAAAACAGATAATGGCCTCGAAGGGCAACTCTGGCAACATGCGTTGGGGTTAGCAGACGACGACATCCAAGTCCTGGCCCATCTCATGAATCAACCGGTCGAAGAGCGCCAAAAGGTTTTGGTCCATTTCACCACTCCAGGAAATTCACAACATTGGCTGGAAATCGACATTCAAGATGACCCTCGTGACCCTCGAGCTAAAATGTTTTTTCTCTATGATGTCACCGAGGTTCATACCCTCCGAAAACAACTGGATGAAAAATCCCAATTTCACGATATGATCGGGAAGTGCAAACCCATGCAAGAGGTGTACAGGCAAATTCAAAACCTCTCCCAGGTCGAAACGACGGTGTTAATCGAAGGGGAAACAGGCACGGGGAAAGAACTGGTGGCGCGGGCTCTTCACTATTCAAGCCCCAGAAAAGATAAACCCTTTCTCGCGGTGAATTGTGCGGGGCTGACGGAGTCGCTGTTAGGCAGCCAATTGTTTGGTCACAAAAAAGGCGCGTTTACCGGAGCCAGCTCCGACCACCGGGGATTTTTTGAATCTGCGCAGGGTGGGACGCTCTTTCTCGATGAAATTGGAGACATGCCTGCTACCGTCCAAACCAATTTACTCCGGGTGTTGCAAGAAAAGGAAATCACTCGACTGGGGGAATCGCAACCGAGAAAGGTCGATGTTCGTATCATCTGCGCCACGCATCAAAACTTAAATGAACAAGTAGCGCACAATCAGTTTCGAGCCGATCTATTGTACCGGATTCGTGTTGGTCGAATCCGCCTGCCGGGTCTTCGAGAACGAAAAGAAGATATTCCGCTCTTAGTCTCGGCCACTCTGAGCCAATGCCGTCAAGCCATGGGCAAATTATTTGTTCAAGATATAAGCCCTTCAGCCTTACACTTACTCACCGAGTATGCATGGCCAGGTAATGTGCGAGAATTTAAAAGCGTCATTGAATATGCGGTTCTCCAATGTGAGGGCTCCACCATTCAACCCCAGCATTTTCCACCTGAGCTCCTTGAGCAACCCAGCCCTACAGCCCACCAAGAACACCTGGAATTGCCCACTGCCCTACCAGAGAAAAATAGGGAACAGATCCTGTCCGCTCTTCAACAAACCAAAGGCAATCGAGTTAAAGCCGCAAAACTTATGGGTATCAGCCGCGCCACCTTCTACCGGTGGTTGGATGATCTAAACATTTCCACACAAGACCTTTCTTGAACCTCCCCACCATGCGAGACACTATGAGACGATAACCTGTCTCGAAGGTGTCTCAAACTAGAAAGATTCTCCTTCCACATAAACTTACAACATACTGTTTTTAATAATGTTTTTTCGAAAACAAGGTTGGCATAAACATTGTATAGCTGTCCTCTAAGATCAATGGAAGATTCTTCGTTGGTCCTACGGTAGAAATTTCAAATCTGGGCTACACCACAGTGGAAATGAAATGATATGAAGGACAAAACGAACATTCTCATTATAGAAGATAACCCGGCAGACGTGCGGCTCCTTGAAGAAGCCTTAAAGGAATCAACACTGAACCCAACCTTGTACGTCCTAGCTGATGGATCCATAGCCATTCGGTTTCTCGATGAGGTCAAAGGTAAAAATTCTCAAGGCCTTCCCCATTTAATCTTGCTGGATTTGAATCTCCCCCAAAAAAATGGTTTTGAAATTCTCAAACACATCAAGGATGATAAAACCCTCAAGCGAATCCCGGTCATTGTTCTCAGCTCTTCCCAAAACCCAGATGATATTGCCAAAGCCTATGAACTGCATGCGAATTGCTACCTCACCAAGCCTGTGGACCTTGAACCGTTTTTCGAAATTGTCAAAGCCGTAGAATATTTCTGGTTCCAATTAGCCAGGCTTCCTTTTTCCTCCAAGGGCTAGAATTACGACTCAGGGCATGCTTTTGGACATTCCCTCTCCCTGCTGCGAGCCGTCTGTCCTGAAGCATTTCTGGGCCCTCGACATGTAATATTCAACAGGCCAACTCACTCCTTCTTCATTTCCACAACATCATCTTTCC
The DNA here is from genome assembly GCA_027623995.1 of Nitrospirota bacterium. Taxonomy (GTDB): domain Bacteria; phylum Nitrospirota; class Nitrospiria; order Nitrospirales; family UBA8639; genus Nitronereus. The sequence goes on along the minus strand of JAQBUF010000033.1, from coordinate 12,862 downwards.
CTGTGGTCCTTTTTTAGTTTCGAAAACCATTTGGGGTTTTTGCCTCCCTCCTCATCCACTCATACGCCCATAACCAACGCAGACTTAAATATGTGTCTCAGTAATACATGAGACATTTTAATAAGACATAACTCTGTCTCAGCTTTTGTGGCTTCTCAATAACATTTTTATAAAACAATTCATAAGATATTGTCTTTAAACGTATTTTTTGTATTTAAAATTTTGGCACGAGAATTGGATTAAGTAACGAACATGAAGGAAATGAAAAACACACACTGTCTCATAGAAAGAAAAGAAAAAGTCATGGCGACCTACCTAGCAACCCAAACCAGCCCCCTGGTGTCAGATGGGATGCATCAAGGGGAACAGAACTCATTCCCCTGCACGCGATGCGGTGGCCTGTTCATCAGGGAAAGCCTTTTTGATCTCTACGACCAAACGGGCCAAATGCGTCGGTGGGCTCTTCGGTGCGTGCAATGTGGGGATGTCGTGGATTCGCTCATTCTCGAAAATCGGACCCGCGCCGAGCTTCCAAACCCCAAGCAGGAACACCGACGACGCTGGGGAAAGATGCAGTCAGTCAGTAATTAACAATGAAATACAGTCAACCACAAACCAATTGTTTCAAAAAAGGAGATCAAATCATGAACAAACTCTTCACATCCACCAACGCGATTCTCATGTCATTATCCTTGACAGTCGCTCCAGGGGCCACCGCCCTGGCAGCAAATACCGATGACATGGTGTTCATTCCCCAAGGTGAATTCAACATGGGAAGCAAAGATCATAGCGATGAAGCTCCTCATAAGGTGGTGGTAGGCGGTTACCACATTGATAAATACGAGGTGTCGAACGCGCAGTATCGAGAGTTTATGAAGGCCACCAAACACCCGGCCCCGGCGTATTGGGATGACCCCCGCCTGAACAGTCCAAACCAACCTGTGGTCGGAGTAAATTGGTACGACTCCAACGCCTTCTGTGAATGGAAGGGTAAAAGACTTCCCACCGAAGCTGAATGGGAACGCGCGGCCAAAGGCCCTGATGAAAGTCATTACCCCTGGGGACACAAGATAGATCCTACACGAGCAAATTACGGACAAAATGTTGGCAAAACCAAACCCGTGGATTCCTATCCCGAGGGAGTGAGTGGATATGGGTTGTACAACATGGCCGGCAATGTATTCGAATGGGTGAATGATTGGTATGACCCAAATTACTTTCAAGTAAGCCCAGCACTGAACCCTCAAGGACCAGCAGGTGGATACAACTTCGCGAACCAGGGTCCAGTGAAGGTGCTGAAGGGTGGATCATGGTTGGCTCCGCAAACTTCCCTGCACACCAGTCATCGATTCTGGAATCAACCAGAAAACAACTCCTATGGAGTGGGTCTGGGATTCCGATGTGCGAAATCCGCGGATGGTGACAGCATGGAAATGGTTCGCTACCACTTCATGCATTCTCTCATCAGCATGGGCAAAGAGAGATGGAATGACGCATTGATGTCCATCGACAAAGCCCTGGAGAACGATCCAGAAAATAGGGAATATCAAGAAACCCGAAAAATGATTTTGAAAGAGATCAAGAACTAAATGGGGCAGCTTCTGGGAGGACTAATATGGTCCTCCCAGAATTGGGGCTTGAATGTTAATGAAAAGGGAAATTCACATGACTGAAACACGCATCCATAAAACAACGAGTTTCAATATGTTTTGGGTATTTATGATTACCCTGAGCCTATCATTCAATATTATTCCCTCCGCCCAAGCAGAATCTCTCAATGCCATTCCAGAGGACATGGCCTACATACCCTTTGGCGTCGTTATCATAGGACTCGATAAAAATCCGGATACAATTCCATCTTTCAAAGCTGAAACACCCTCCTTGTATCAACGAAGAATGTCCATGCCCTGGTCAAAGTCGGCATTTCAGGACGAGGGTCCTGCTCATTGGGTCTTACTAAGCTCCTACTTAATAGATAAATACGAAGTGTCGAATCGCAAATTTGGTCAATTCATGAAAGCCACGGGGCATGCGGCTCCGGCCTACTGGGACGATCCACGATTAAACGGAGCCATGCAGCCGGTGGTGGGAGTCAATTGGAATGACGCGAAAGCCTTTTGTGAATGGGAGGGCAAACGCCTGCCGACAGAAGCCGAGTGGGAGCATGCCGCTCGAGGCCCTGAAGGCCTTCGATATCCCTGGGGGAATACATTTAATGCAAAGCATGTGAACAATGGCAAGCGGAATAAATCCACCATGCCCATTGATTCGCTCCCGGAGGCGGTGAGTCCTTATGGTCTTCACCACATGGCTGGGAATGTCTTCGAATGGGTCCACGATTGGTATGACCCTAACTATTATTCCCAACGACCGCTTCCTCCGAATCCTACTGGACCGCCTAAAGCTGTGTGGTTGGGTGGAACGGGAACCTATGTCGATCGTCTGACAGTCGGCGAAAAAAAGGTTGTGCGTGGTGGATCCTGGATTGCGGCGGACCATACCGTGACTACGACCCACAGATTTTGGAATCACCCCATGAACAATAGTTATGGCGTGGGACTGGGTTTCAGATGCGCCAAGACCGCCTCGCAAGAAATCGAGGATGCTATTCGAACCTACGCCATCGAAGCAATGAAGGAAGTGGGCCTGGAGCGGTACAAAGAAGCAGAAACCTACATTGACCAAGCTCTAAAAATTGATCCACGTAATGAAAATTTATTGCGGCTTAAGAAAATTGTCGAAAAAGGCAAAAGGGAACCGTAGACCGTCCTAATGTTAATGAACGTATTCATTGAAGAAAACATAGCGTATCGCTTTTGCAAGAAGATCGAGAGGTGAACCGTGAAAAATCTAACTCTTATAAAAATCACCTTTATAGCCTTGAGCATGACGTGGGGGATGGGTCTGGCCTGGGCCGTCCCCGCGGGGGGACAGTTCACCCCACAGAATCCTGTAGAGGAATCATTGTATCTTGCGGGGAAAAGCGTCGAGGAAGCATGGGAAGCGTTCCATCATGCCGCACTGGGTGGCACCCTGGCGTCCCCAGATATGCAGACGAAGATTGAACAAGCCTTGCATGAATCTCGTCTCTTATTAGTTGATGCCCGTAACGCGGCTAGAGCAAATGACACGTTGACCGTATTCGAAATCACCGATCGAATTAAAAAAATATCTCATCAAATTAAGGAAGATAGTCAAAGGCAAAAACAATGAACCTGACACGAATCACAAAACTGGCGATTGGCCTGCTCCTTTGCCATCTCCCTGCATTGGCTGACCATCCGGTGGTGGAAAGGGATGATGTTCCCATGGTGAACATTCCAGCCGGCAGTTTTATTCGAGGGAGTAGCGAGGGAGCGGGACGTGCGGACGAAATGCCAAGAACTAAGATATTTTTGAATGCGTTTTCAATTGATAAATATGAAGTGACCAATTCACGTTATCTGGCCTTCATTGCTGCCACCGGACACAAAGAACCATTCAACGTCTATGCGGAGGGTTCTCTATCCACAGCGCCAGGGATTGAGAATCTCCCTGTGGTCCAAGTGACATGGCATGATGCCGCTGACTACTGTCAATGGGGAGGAAAGCGGCTGCCCACAGAAGCCGAATGGGAAAAGGCTGCAAGAGGCACGGATGGCAGAATGTATCCCTGGGGTGACCAGGAACCATCTCCCTTACATGCCAACTATGATCATGATTGGGCAGACAAAGATACCCTCAAGCCAGTGGGATCACAGCCCAAAGGCGCCTCAGCTTATGGAGTACATGACATGTCTGGCAATGCAAGGGAGTGGGTCCAGGATTGGTATGACAAAGATTATTATCAACAGGCTCCCCAACGAAATCCCAAAGGGCCCGAGAAGAGTCTACTCAAGGTCATCCGAGGAGGTTCCTGGCGAAGCTTCGACGCAGACATCAGAGCAGCAGCAAGGGGGAAGGGAGGATTCGCACTCAAAACTCATGGAACAGGGTTCCGTTGCGCCAAAGATCTTTCTACAGAGGCGCAACCAACGATAGGAAAATCCAGATGAATATCGTCATTGCAGGAGGAACTGGTTTTATCGGGAGACACCTTTGTCCTCAATTACTCCAACGACAACACGAAGTGACCGTTCTCACACGAAATACTTCACGAGGGCAAAAGGTGCTTCCCACGCAAGTTCACCTTCATGAGTGGGACCGCCTGAAATGGGGGGGACTGGAGAAAAATTTATTGGGGCAGGATGCCGTCATCAATCTGGCCGGAGGATCAATCGCGGATGGCCGATGGACGCCATCACGAAAGGAAATGCTTCGGTCGAGCCGGATCGATACAACTCGCATGATTGTGAATGCGTTGTCCAATCTTCCCATAACCGATCGACCAAAAGTGCTCATCAACGCATCCGGGATTGGCTATTATGGTCTTGAAGGGAAGAACGCTGTCGATGAATTAGCCAAGCCTGGAAAGGGTTTTCTGGCTGAGTTGTGTGTGGAATGGGAAGAAGAAGCCTTCAGGGCAACCGACTATGGAGTTCGGACCGTCTGCCTACGGACGAGTATGGTGTTAGGGAAAGATGGTGGGGCACTCAAAAAAATGCTACTCCCTTTTCAACTCTTTTTGGGAGGGCCCATTGGCGATGAGACTCAACCTGTCAGTTGGATTCACGTGGAGGATCTCGTTCGCCTCATCGCGACCATTCTTGAACATGATTCCTACAAAGGTCCCATCAACGCAGCCTCTCCCCATCCGGTCACGATGAAAGAATTTTGTGTTCAACTGGGAAAGGCATTGGGGAGACCATCCTGGCTTCCAGTCCCTGCGTTTATGCTAAACATCGTATTGGGTGAATTGTCTACACTGATGACCCATGGTCAATTGGTGAATCCTTTGATTGCTCAAAAACTTGGGTTTTCTTTTACATATCCCCATCTCCAGTCTGCTCTTTATGCAATACTGGAAAAAGGTTCATGATTGCCACGTTCTTGAACCTTGGTGAAAGGAAATTTTTATGCACGATAGGTTCTACTTCAAGCGTCTGTTGATGAGATATTTCCAGATGAATGTCATCAGTCTCTTTGCTCTATTGCTTTTCAGTGTTCCTGCCTGGTCGATCGCGACGAACCTTTCCCGTGGGCAGGAACTTCCTGACGCCAACCTCCTTGGCGCGGATAATTCCACGATCCAACTGAGCGAACTCAAGGGCCATGTGAAAATTCTTAGCATGGTTCCTCAGCTCAACACCCCTGTGTGCGATGAACAGACACATCGGTTTAGCGAAAAGAATGAAGGATTGGATCAATACCTTGAGATTGTCACCATCAGCACAAATACACACAAGGACCAAAAAATTTTCTCAGAAAAGGCCAATATTGCCAATATCAGGTTTTTATCTGACTCTCCTCATTTTGATTTTGGCAAAAAACAGGTCTACTTCATCCCATGCATCAAATCTTGCAGCGAGCTGTGCTCGTTGTGGATGAGGAGAATATGATCCGGTATATTGAAATTGTACCCATGAGCCAACTGCCAAACTTTCGAGCTGCATTTGATGCGGCCCGTCGCGTTCTAGGACAAGAGTCCTGAAAAGTGTGGTCATGATAGAAAGCCTAGCTTATCTTCATGTGGTGGCGATTGCCGTCTTAGTAGGGAAGATCGTGTTTTTGTCCTTCATCACGGCTCCTGTCCTCGCACGAACCTTGGATGCAGATTCCTTTGCCAAAGTCGTTCGACAACTCTTTCCTCGCTACTATGCACTGGGCATGGTTGCCGCAATCGTGGGATGGGCAACCATCACGAGTATCGGGCTTCTGAACGGATTCGGGCCAATTGACTTGATTTCCTCCACCCTGTGGCTTGGAATCTTAGCTATCGAAAATTATTGTCGATCTCCATTGACGCCCAAGATCAATGCATTGAGTGATCAGCTCAAAGAAACTGAAAGACTCGGGATTAAAATCGTTTCTCTACGAAAAGATCGAGATGCCCTTCATCGCTTGTCAGTGCAACTCAACAGTCTGGTACTGATCATCGGATTTTGCTTGATAGGATTGATATAAGGTTACGTCTCAAAAAGGAGAAAATTATGAGAACAACAGCACAGGCAAGAACTCTTCCATACTCTACACATGTGGAAAATTGGATTCTGCTCAGCAGTATCATCGGCATCCTTCTCCTGCTTCCCATCATGAGCCATGGGCAGGAGGTCTATCCCCAGCAGGGAATTCCTCATGGGGACATGGAAGAACCGATGCTTCCTCCACCCGGCATTATTGGGGTGGCATTGCACCTCACCGCCGAGCGCATCGGTGATCCGGCAGGTTTGTTTATTCGGGCCACACACCCGGCAGGACCGGCAACCAGAGCGGGACTCACTCATGGACAGGAAATTTTGGCCGTGGATGGACAGCCGGTGAAAGGCAAAACATATCGAGAAGTCGTGGCCATCATACGGGGAGAGATTGGGACATCCGTCACGCTAACGGTGAAAACATTTTCCGAGGTTCGGGAAGTGAAGGTCATCCGCGTAAGTGAAGACATGTTATCGGAAGAAAAACACACCTGAGTCACGGAACATGACGAACCAATTGCCGCACAAAACAACGGTGACTTTCTCTTTCTGCATTTTCATCGAACATTTATAGAAAACCGAAACCGATCACTCCATGAAGAAGAAACTTACGAAACCCGAAACACCTGAAGGCGCAAACGGTGCGCTTCCCTCAACACTCCGCATCGGTATCAGTCGGTGCCTACTGGGAGATGAAGTGAGATTTGATGGGGGACACAAACGTGACAGGTTTTTAACCGATACCTTCAGCCAATTCGTCGAATGGGTCCCTGTCTGCCCGGAATACGAGGCGGGGTTGGGTATTCCCAGAGAGGCTATGCGCTTAGTAGGAAGTTCCAGCGATCCAACCCTGCTCACCATCAAGACAAAGAAAGATCACACCTCCCTCCTGAAAAAATATTCCCAGAAAAAAGTACAAGAACTTGGAACGATGAATTTAGATGGCTTTGTCTTTAAAAAGGATTCGCCAAGCTGTGGAGTCCATCGGGTGCGCATCTATAATGATCATGGAATGCCCAACCCTCATGGAAGAGGACTGTTCGCCCAAAGATTTATCGAGAACAATCCCCTGATTCCCGTTGAGGAAGACGGGCGTTTAAATGATCCCATCTTGAGGGAGAATTTTGTCGAACGTGTCTTTTGCTACCAACGATGGCGTCTCCTGAATCAAACGCGAGTCAGCCGACGGGCTCTCATCGACTTTCATACCCGACACAAATTTTTGTTGTTGGCCCATGGTCGGACCCATTATCAAAAGTTGGGTCAACTCGTTGCAAATAGCAAAAAATATTCTCCAAGCGAATTGATGGCCGAGTATGGAACTCTGTTCATGGAAGCTCTCAAGGTCAAGGTCACCACCAGAAAACATGTCGATGTCCTCCAACACCTGGCGGGATTTTTAAAAAAGGAACTGTCACGAGAGGAACGCCAGGAATTGGTCGAGGTCATTGAAGACTATCATCGAGGGCTCACTCCCCTTATCGTGCCCCTCACGCTTATTGTTCATTATGTCAGAATCCACCAGATCAGCTATTTACTCGATCAGGTGTACCTGACGCCACATCCCAAGGAACTCATGTTGCGGAATCATGTGTAATCCCCAAGAGGTGTCCCCAGAAACATTCGGCAGAGAGAAGTAAAGTTTTGTATGATTGGAAGAATTGAGAAAACCATAATCTGTAGACCAAGGAGTCATGATCATGTCTAAAGCAGAACGAGGAGTAGTGCTTGTCGGTCACGGAGGGATTCCGAAAGGGTATCCTGGAGATAAAGTCACAAAATTAAAACGCCTGGAAGCACAACGACGAGCGGCGGGACAACCCATGTCTTCCGAAGAACACGAACTTGACCAACACATTCGGCTCTGGCCACGAACCCCGGAAACCGATCCCTATCAAGCAGGGCTGGAAAAACTCGCCTCCCAATTAAAGCCCTTGATCGATGGTGCCCATTTTTCAACGGCGTATAACGAGTTCTGCACTCCGACCTTAGAAGAAGCGATTGAAACACAGATTGCCGAGGGCGCAAAAGACATCACGGTGGTTTCCACCATGTTCACCCCAGGCGGATCTCATTCGGAATATGAAATCCCTGAGGAAATGGTAGAATTGCGAAAGAAGCATCCTGGAATCACCCTCACCTATGCCTGGCCATTTGATCTTGGCAAAGTCGCGGAAATGCTGGCGGCCCATTTAAAACAGTTTCAAACAGCACCGGCACACACATCATAATACTCGCATAAGGACTCACCCCAGATCGGCGATGGTGACCATGGGAACATCCTCAACACCAATGGGACGAAGGTCCTGGAACACTCATAGACTCTTCCATGGATTGAGGGCCGGACAAGACATCAAGGTTCTCGGCCTTCTGTTTGTCATTTCTGGCGGCATCGACCTCATGTGGATTCTCGCCTACCCGGAATATTCGCTGAGAGTGTTTGGAACGACGTTTTCCGGGTGGGCTGGCGAAGCAGTGAAATTTCAACACCCCCTCATTCATTGGTTGATCGGCTATGGATTATGGCATACCAGACAATGGGCATTTTGGTCGTATCTTGGATATCTCACCTTGGCCTGCCTCAGTGAAGTCATCAATCAACTCGCGCTTGGCTTTCACCAAACTCGTACCACTATGATAGTCGTCAGTCTTCTATTCGGTACCTACATTATTGCCAGGCAACAGGTGTTTATCCCCAATTCCAGCAAGACTCGTGCTCGCTTGGAAGAATGATCCAATTGTGATTTAATCCTCTCAACTTCCAGTAAGCGGGAAAAGTCTTCGACACACCGAATCCAAGTTCAACCAGCAAAGGAAGTCGTAATGGCCAAACGAAATAAACGTGAAAAAACAGGAAGTGCGGATGGGACTCAAAAAGTTTCCAGCACGCCTGCTACTCCGGCTTCAAAGAAAATGTCCCCCATTGATATGGTTGTCCTTGTACTGTCAGTAGCTGGAACCCTATTGACCGCGTATCTGACATTTACCGCCTCGTTTGGAGAACACCCCGCGTTTTGTAGCGAAGGCTCTGGGTGTGACATCGTGCAGAGCAGTCGTTGGGCCACCTTCCTTAGCGTCCCCATGGCTCTCTGGGGATGCCTCACCTACATCCTCATTGCGGGACTCGCATGGCGGGCACGCACCAAGATTGGAAGCTGGACGCCGCTAATTTTCTTCGCGGTTTGCGGCTTCGCCATCAGTGCCTACCTGACCATCGTCTCAGTGATAGAAATCGAAGCGACCTGCCCGTATTGCCTGGCCTCATTCCTGATCATCACGACGATTATGATCCTGACCATGGTGCGGCAACCGCCCGAATGGCTGACATCGGTCAAAGAAGCCGCTGTCGTGGCAGTCCTCATCGTAGCGGCGCTACACATGCACTATAGCGGCGTCTTCGACGCTTCAGCCGGTCCCGAAGATCCCCAGCTTCAGGCCCTGGCCATGCATTTGGAAAAAACCGGGGTCAAATTCTATGGCGCCTACTGGTGCCCCCGCTGCCAAGAACAGAAATCCGTCTTTGCGTCATCCGCTAAACGACTCCCCTATGTCGAATGCAGCTCAGGCGGACGGGGCAGCGCACTCACCGCGCCATGCGTAAAGAACGACATCAAAAGTTATCCCACATGGGTCATCGGTGAAAAACGACTCACCGGCCTGATCAAACCCCGTGAACTCGCCAACGCCTCCGGCTTCGATTGGAAAGAGTAGAAGAAATTCTTCCCATCGTGCCCTTTGGGAACGAAGGGAGAATCTTTTGTCGCTGCACGATCTCACCTGCCTCCGCCGAAGCGGCTTCGCGTTTACGCGCCGAAGCACTTCAACGCGCAAGCGCGCAGGCAGGTCGTGCCCTCTTCCGATCTTCCCACCTCCTAGAAAAACAAAAGAAGAGGCGGCATGAGATGCCGCAGCTACACACGCAAGAAGACATGACAACAAAAAACTCGCCCGTCGTCGTCTGGTTCCGTCAAGATTTAAGAATTAGAGACAATCCAGCCCTCCTCGCCGCGCATCAAACCGGGCAGCCCATTATTCCGGTATGTATTCTTGATGATGAATCGAGCGGAGAGTGGAAATTAGGCGCGGCCAGCCGCTGGTGGTTGCATGAAAGTCTCAAAGCACTGAACGATGCACTGGAGAAAAAACTGTGCCTCCGGGCAGGACCAGCGCAAGAGGTCTTAAAAGACATCATCAAAAAGTCGGGAGCAACTGCGATTTACTGGAATCGATGTTACGAACCCTGGCGAATCACACGCGACGCGGGCATTCAAAAAACATTGACCCAAGCAGGCATGGAAGTCCACACCTTTAATGGTGCCCTGCTGTTTGAACCCCAAGCCACGCGCAAAAGCGACGGCACGCCATATAAGGTCTTCACACCCTTCTTTAAAAATAGATACCTGAGGAAGGGAAACGAACCTCGAAGGCCAGAGAAGGCCCCGAAAGACTTATCACTCGTCAGCCACAAGGGTGTAGCGCTTAAGGATTTAACACTGCTCCCCACCATTCCCTGGCATAAGAAACTGGCGAAACATTGGCAACCCGGCGAAGCCGGAGCTCAGGCCCGACTAAAAGCGTTTCTGAAAAAGGGACTTCACGGCTACAAGGAAGGCCGGAATTTTCCTGACAGGAATAATGTCTCCCGATTATCGCCGCATCTGCACTTTGGCGAAATCTCACCCAACGACGTGTGGCATGCGGCCAAACACGTAATGAGCCAGGGAGGCATGAGGACTGATGGAGAAACCTTTCATAGTGAATTAGGCTGGCGGGAGTTTTCCAACAATCTGCTTTTTCATTTTCCCAATCTGCCCCGAAAAAACCTTCAAACCAAATTCAATGCCTTCCCCTGGCGCAAGGATGAAAAAGCGCTGAAGCGTTGGCAACAAGGCCGAACGGGTTATCCCATCGTCGATGCCGGGATGCGCGAACTCTGGGAAACCGGCTACATGCATAACCGGGTGCGCATGATCGTCGGATCGTTTCTCGTCAAAAACCTGTTGTTGCACTGGCATCACGGGGAGGACTGGTTTTGGGATACGTTGGTGGATGCAGACCTGGCCAACAACAGCGCAAGCTGGCAATGGATCGCAGGCTGCGGAGCCGATGCCGCGCCCTACTTCAGAATTTTCAACCCCGTCACCCAAGGCCAAAAATTCGATCCGGACGGCAAATACGTTCGACGGTTCATCCCTGGTCTAAAAAAGATGCCAGCCAAATACCTGCACAACCCCTGGGAAGCACCGGAAAAGGTATTAGCTGAGGCAGGTGTGAAGCTTGGGGAAAATTATCCCAAGCCCATCGTCAACCTCGGAGATTCCCGAGAACGAGCCTTAGAAGCATTCTCTCGGCTTGCCTAGTCTCACCGAATTGGTCAGGGATTTTCCCTTCATCATATCCCTTCCTTCCTCAAAAGCTAAGCAATTGCCACTTTTAACATAATTCATGTATATACAGAAATGTGTTTACCTGGGATATTCAAAAAGCGATTATCAATTTTGAAAAACATGGGGTTCCCTTTGAGGAAGCGGCAACTGTTTTCTCGGACCCTGATGGGCTTGATTGGGAGGACCTGAAACATTCCCAGCAAGAAAAACGTTCCAGACGGTTAGGGCAATCCATCCAAGGACGAATTCTTTTAGTAGTCTATACAATAAGGAGAACGGAACATGGCAAAGAAACCATCCGAATCATTGGGGCGAGGCAAGCTAGCCGCAAAGAACGCGCGGCCTATTCCAGACCGGAAGCTTGATTTTTCCGATATTCCGGAATCCACCGATGACGAACTCAAAAAGGCGCGTCGTGTGGGACGACCCAAGAGTCAAACAGGGAAACAACTCATTGCCATTCGCTTGTCACCAAAACTATTAGAGACGATCCGACGAATGGCCGCCAAGCAAAAGAAACCCTACCAGACGCTGATCCATGAATTATTGGAAAAGGCAGCTTCCCGCGCTGCTTGAGGCTGAGGCCAAAATTCGATGCGGACGGTGAATACATTCGACGGTTCCTACCTGAACTAAAAAAGATGCCCGTGAAATACCTGCACCAACCCTGGGAAGCACCGGGAGAGGTACTAGCAGAAGCAGGTGTGAAGCTTGGGGAAGATTATCCTAAGCCCATCGTCAAACCCGGAAAATCCCGGGAACAAGAATTGAAAGCATTTTCCGGACTTCGCTAGAAAATGATAAATGTCGCTGGGTTCCAGTAGGGGAGCTAACTCTTAATCAGCCGGCCACAGGTTTGATCCCTGTACGACCCACCATATTTTTCAGGCACTTACGTAGGTCCAGCCGGTAGCCTCTCTGACGAAAAAACTGTTTTAGACCTGTTTTTGGGGTTTGGAATGCCCAGAACTGCTCATCTTTTTATCCCGGTATATCTCATTACTATCCCTTTTAAAGTATTCTCAGCATCATATAAGAGTCGAGAGGATCTAAAAGAATGTAATTAGGGTCTTAACTTGCGCAGGCTTGATAGTAAGGAAAAAAGATACCCTTCTATTCTACATTTCTACAGAAAAGGTTGTTAGGGGATGTAATAATTCCTCAGGTGCTGAGAAATTTTAGAACAGAGAAGTTTACTGTATACTGCTTCCCATGCGGACAAATGTTACTAAGTCAGTATCTAAAGTCTGGGTTCCACCCGAAACAGTTGTTCGCCTACCCGTCGTAACACGCCCACAGGAATTACCGTTCAATGAGCTTCCATGGGAGTCCTTTCAACCTAAATCCGGCAGTTGGGGTTTGCCCGAAATGAAGGATCCCCGGTATGGTGGCGGCCATGAAGACTTCTCCTCCTTCCAAACC
>JAQBUF010000032.1 GCA_027623995.1 Nitrospirota bacterium | reverse complement strand
CACGAGAGCACCAACCAATAAAAACTCAACCGAATGGGAATCAGAAGCACAGATCAACTACGACGAAAAACGCAAATCAGACCGAGTGGCCAAACCACAGAAGTGACCAATCGTAAAGTAATCTGACAGATGCTTGGAAAATTTCAGAGAAAAATGATTTTTAGCGAATTTTTTCAACAAGTTGGAACGGTTCTAGTCCGTGTAAAATTTTACGACACACCATCGCTACAACAGAAGCTTATAAAGGGCACCTCTAAAAACCAGGAATTTTTCGTGAGGGCAAGGAAGCCGCGCGCGGAAAACCGGAGTGTATGGGCGAATACATGAGGGCGCACGGCGCGAAGAGCGCCAAGTCTGTGCGCGCCGAAGGCTGTGAGCACGCGGCTGACGCCGCCATCGCGGAAAAGGACGGTTTTTAGAGGCGCCCTAAAAAGAGTTGACCCGTAGATTCCCTAGATAATATGGCCAAGACACGATCAGATGACACCAACGCAACAGTGTTAAATCCCTCGACACCATTCGTTTGAGGACAGGACAGGCTTCGCTTATCCCTCACACGCACCCTCGCAAAAATGAATTCCAATGGCCTCCCGAATGAGAGACAAAGGACCTTGAGGCGTAGATTCCTTGAAGTCTGTTGAGGTTTCTTCACAGTTGGCGAAGAAGAATGAATGCAGGGCGAGATAAAGGCAACACGATCCACATAGTGCTCGCGTTCGACCACAATATGTCTAAAAACTCGACACTACGGCATGGAGGATTTGAATACACTGTGATTGATCAAGCCTGGAGCTTAACCTTCCTGAAGTGGTTTATTCACAAAAAAACACGCCCCTCCTGTGTAGGAGGGGCGTGTTGAACAACAACCCAGATGTCTGCGGCTCTCGCCACTTACACGGTGGGCTTCTTTTTCATGCGCCAGGCCACTAAGCCCATCAACCCAGTACCCATCAACACCACACTGGCGGGTTCTGGTACAGGAGCGGTACCGGCTTCCGCGGCCGCGCCAACGATCAGAGTCACGTCTTTGGCTTCATACGCGTCGAGAGTAAAAACTCCGTTGATCGTATCATCATCCCCATAATCGTAGTTGCCAGGCCCTGGCGTCCAGTCCCAATCGAACAAGACGGGAATGATCTCCACACCATTAATGTCTAAGTTCACGAGACCAAGATCACGGCCATCGGCCCCAAGACTATCAGCGATGCCATTCATGTCAAAGACATAGTCATAGGGACTAATCACCACAAACAAGCCGACCCCAGATGCGGCCCAGTCACCACTGCCCGTCGCCGTTCCCCCGAATAAATACGCAAAGGAGAGTTCATAGGAGAAGTTCATTGAAGCATCAGTTCCATTGGCCAGGGAAATGGAACCTATTCCCACCCCTAGCCCAAAGCCCACACCAGGGAGTGGTCCCGAGGAAACCGATGATAGAGCTCCCGCACCAACATTCCCCGGCCCGGAACTACTCGCTCCAGAACTGAGGGAGGCAACCACGCCACTCCCCTCCGCATAGGGGACAACAAAGGAATAGTCAGTAGACCCTGGGACAATTCCGGGCCCTGTAATGGTTAAGTCTGCTTCGATGATAGCCATTGCATTCGAGGTCGCACCCGCTTGGGGCACACCCGCTAGGGCGACGCCCATCAAGAGTAAGCCGCTGAGCACCAGATTTTTCGTTGTCCGCATCATAATAGAACCTCCTTGAAAACGTGAAAGTTAAATTTGTAAAACATTGCTTGTTGCCCTAATCCTCTGAACCTTTACTGCCGACTTATTACTTTTGATACTGAACACATTGAGCAAGGGCCGTGCCAAAAGAAATGAGGTGCAGCAAGAGTTAAAGACCGAAAGGATAGGAAAAGAAGTCGACAAAACGTGCTAAAATTATCCGGCAATTTCCCGTCAAGATATTCACACGCATTTTTCAAAAGTGTAAAAAAACTTTACAGGGCCATCACCATAAAGAACGACATCATGAAGGAATAAAATGTATGTCACGGTAATGGCCAGGAACTGTGACATATTCAACCCGGCAAATTTTCCAACAGCCAGATCTTTCGCGTTGTCTCTCATTACGGAGACAAAGACTTCGCTGAGCACTTTTCTGTTGAGCCTGAACCGAACAAATTGAAAGAAGCGAACAGGCAAATGGCTCGTATCCCTTGACCTAGAGCGGGTTTTGAGAGAATCCCTTCCGGAGGGGAAGAATATTCGACGTTGTATTCAACTGATGGAGGATACGTCATAGGACGTACGCTGCTGGCACCCATGGACAACGTAAAAAATTTTGACACCATGCCATCACAGGGTTACCACCGAAGAAGCCACGACCCATTCGATCTCCAACCATCAATCGCCTCCACACTTACGCAGTTCCCTTTAAGCTTTGCTGTCTAAACACCGACAAATTTCAGGGAAGAGAACGACTAGACGACACTTCGAATGCCCAAGAAGTAATTGGACTTCCCATTCGGAGACCTTCTCTTCACCAATTGACTTGCGGCTAGCTTGAGGATGAGAGACATGAGCACCAACACCGAAAATATCGATCGCCCATCTTCCACCAAACAGCAGACCGAAGATCCACCTGAAGAACAATTATCCACTTCGAGTGAAGTCTCCCTGGACGATGAATGGGCCGCTGCCTTGGCTGAGCAAGATGAGGCTGACACCGCCGTGGTCACTGAAGCGCCTCCCGCATCCGAAGCCTCCTTGGACGATGAATGGGCCGCTGCCTTGGCCGAACAAGATCAAGAAGAATCCGCTGGTGTGGCAGAAGCTGCAGCGCCAGCACCAGCGCCAGCCGATATCACAGAAGAGCCACCCACAACTGAAGCTGCCTTGGCCGATGAATGGGCAGCCGCCTTAGCTGAACAAGACGAGGCAGATGCCGCCGGAGCAAATGAAGATCCCCCTGAAACCGAAGCTGCTGCACCAATAGCAGCACCAGCCACCGTCACAGAAGAACCACCCGCGACTGAAGCCTCCTTGGAAGATGAATGGGCCGCCGCGCTGGCTGAACAAACCGAGGAAGAAGCCGCCGTCACTGAAACGGTCGCCAATGCCTCCGAAGCCGCGGTCACGGAAGAGCCGCCCACGACTGAAGCTTATGACCTGGACAATGACTGGGCTGCCGCTATGGCCGAACAAACGCAGGAAGATTCCGCCGCGACCGCGATAGCCGCCAATGCGCCCGAAGCCACCGACACCGCCGCGCCCCCCATACAAGCCATTGTGGAGGAAGAGCCACCCGCGTCTGAAGCCGACCTCGCTGATGAATGGGCCGCCGCCCTCGAAGAACAGGAACAGATAGAGAGCACGCCGAATCCTGCCACCACTGTTGCCTCAGATGAACACATCGAACCCCAAGCCGGCGCGTCTCCATCAGCGTTCACTGAAACATCAGATTCCAATCTCGACTCTGATGAGGATATGGAAAATGATTGGGCCGACGTTCTTGGTGAAGAAACGCAACCACGTTCATCCGATACGCAGCCTGAACACATTGAGACCGCTGCTGCAAACGTGACCACACAAGGGGAGCCTGAGTCATCGCCTATCGAAGCTCAATCCACCGAGGAGACTCCTTCGGCAGACATCGAAACCACGTCTCAAGATTCGGTTACGATGAACTGGCCGAGCGACACGGCGGCGGCGGCGCCACCTCAGGCAGACCCACCACCGACTGAATGGAAACCCACACGAATCGGTGAAGATCCAGAAGCTGCGGCACCGTCACCAGAAGAAATGCTCGCGGCATCAATGGCGTCATCCGCTGCCAAGGCACCACCACCTGAACTTCCCTTGGCGGCCATCGCCGCCCAGAGTTCTATAGACGCAGTCATGGAAATTGCTGATGACGTCGCTGCGATCCTTCAAGACGAACAGGCCATTGAAGAACAACGCCGGTCAGCCACTGAAGCCAAAGGTGGTAATGACAGTCCACCCCCTTCCGAAGTTTCGACAGGTACCGCTGAAGCACCAACGGCTTCAGAGACTCAGGACTTGGATCCCGCACCACCCGAGCCTCAACCTCCTACTCCTGATGCCACATCGCCACATTCTGGAGAGGCGCCCGATCGCTTCAGACGCCCCTTCTTCTCAGGCACGGGGGGTTCGTTGTTTGGCATGTTCACGATGAATAGCTTGCTGACGTTGCTCACCTTTGGGGTGTATTCCTTTTGGGGTCGGGTCAAAATTCGTCGCTACCTTCACAGTCAAACACGGTTTGCTGGGGCTCGCTTAGCCTTCCATGGAACGGGTGGGGAGTTGTTCAAAGGATGGATGAAGGCCATGGCGATCTTTGGTATTCCTTATACCGCCCTCAACTATGCGGGCGCGCTTCAATCCAATGCCGCCCTTCAATGGGGTGTGAACATCGTCGCCGGTCTGCTCCTCTTATGCTTTCTTCCAATTGCGATCGTAGGCTCGCATCGCTATCGCATGAGCCGCACTTCATGGCGGGGCATTTACTTTTCATTCCGTCATTCTGCGAAAGACTTTATAACCCTCTACCTCAAGGGTACCCTCTTTTCCATTCTGACCTTGGGGATCTATTACCCGATCTTCGATAACGCAAAACGAGCCTTTCTCTCGTCAGGGACTCATTTTGGAAGCCGCGTCTTTGGCTTTACCGGAGAAGGGAAAGAATTAGGGAATATTTATTTCAAGGCATTCCGCGTGCTCATTCTTGGTCTGGTCACCGCAGAGGCTGTACTGTTGGCTACCTCGTTCCTCTCCGGAAAAATCGATCCGACTCAAGTCATCGACGTGGTGTTTTGGACGACCGTCGGGATTATCACGATGGTAGTTCCCTTTGTGTTTGGCTTGTGGTTTTGGTTCCAAGCCGCTCGGCAACGCTACATGTGGAGCCACACCACCTTTGGCTATGCGCGTTTTCAAGCGACGATGACAGGCAGAGACTTGTGTGAATTGAGATTGACGAACCTGTTCCTCTTGGTCTTCACATTAGGCTTGGCATGGCCGTGGGTTCAGACCAGGAATTTGCAGTTCTTGTATTTTTATGTGGGACTCCAAGGTCCATTGGACCTCAAGCAAGTCGTTCAAGAAGCCAACACGGCCTCACCCATGGGAGAAGAACTCGCTGGGTTCTTTGACACGGGATTTGATCTGGGATAATTCTCTCGTTCTTTTAGATGGACCGAAAAATTCACCGACCTGATCGACTCTACCTTTCACCACGAAATCATGGACCCACATGACAGCGTCTTCCACGTGGCATGGGCAATACTTCGATGGCCACAGCCCTATTGCGCATCAGGTCTTCATCGTCATGGCCCCAGTAGGACTCACCATTCATGGTATCTCCGAACAGCCTCTTCTTTGGGCATATGCAGACATTCACCAAACTCAAGGGAACTATGCAGGCGAGGAAGTTCGGCTCGAACGAAAGAATGCTCACCACGATCTGTTAGTAGTACAGGATGCCAAATTTTTAACAGCACTTCATGGTTTGGCTCCCAACGACGTCAGGCATCTTCATAACCCGCGCACTCGCACTCGTCGCCTCTGGCTCACCATCGCCGCTGGAGTCTTCGCCATCCCCCTCATTTGGATCGTGTATGCCAAAGGCGTCCCTGCTCTTTCTGGCCCGCTCACCACTCTCATTCCCTACTCTTGGGAAACACACCTCGGCGATGCTTTGGTCGAAGAGATTGCCCCATCCGAGGCACGGTGTTTAGACCCACAGCTCCTAGAGAAAGCCAATTCTTTAATCCAAGCCTTGGTGTCCACCGTAGAAACGGTCCCATACACCTTTCGCCTGGCCATCGTTGATCAGCCCATTCTTAATGCCATGGCGCTCCCTGGGGGACACATCATCATTTTTCGAGGGCTGCTCGAAAACACGGAGACTCCCGAAGAACTCACTGGCGTGCTGGCCCATGAAATTCAGCATGTCCTCCAACGACATGGAATGCGATTACTCGTACAAAATATGACGCTTGGGTTGATCATCGGAGCGCTGACTGGAGATATCAGTGGCATCATGACCTTTGTGCTCGAAGGCGCACATGTGCTCCAAACATTATCGTATAGTCGGTCCGCTGAAGAAGAGGCTGATCGTGAAGGGATGGGTCTGTTACTGGCAGCCAAGATTAACCCTGAGGGCATGCTGAGTTTTTTTGAATACCTTAAGGAGCAGCATGGCGAGAAAAATTTCGATCCCATGTGGCGGTATCTCTCGACACATCCCACGGCAGGCGATCGAGTGGACATCCTTCGAAAACAAGCTCACGCCACAGAGCAACCAAGTCATAGCTTGTTCCCGCTAGACGACTGGCAACAGATCACTCATCGTTGCCATGGAGACGATGGGAAAAATGGAAAGATTGAATAAGGCAGGAAACTCTTGTTAGAACCAAACACTAGGTCCAAAAGGAAACAGGGTACATCACCACCAAATACACCGCTCGCCTGAAACCAAAATCATACCCCTTAATTGCCGCCCAAAGATACCAACGAATCGCCTGGGAATATTGCCGCTGTTTTTCATGAACGAGCCCCATTCCATACCGAGCCCACTCATTTCCTCCCCGAGAAGCCTTCTGTAACCACTCCGTGGCTTTGTCATAATCTTGGTCCACGCCAAACCCGTTCATATATAAATACCCTAGGCGGGCCTCCGAATACGTGTTGCCCTGTTCAGCACCTCGTTCGTACCACGAGCGGGCTTCGACATAGTTTTTTTCTACGCCGAGACCAGCTTCAAAAAGGTGACCAACATTGGCCATACCACTGGCATACCCGTTCTCCGCAGCCACTCGGTACCATTTCATAGCCTCATGATAATCTTGGGGAACGCCTTTTCCCTTTTGATACAACCGGCCCAAATGATGTTGCGCCCATTGATGGCCCTGGGCAGCCGCTTTTCGATACAAAGCCACCGCGCTTTTCAAATCAACAGGTTGCCCCTTCCCCTCTTCAAAAATCCAACCGAGTTTGGCCTGAGCTGATTTATAATTCCGATCAGCGGACTCCAAAAGCAGACGATACTTTCCCTCAAGATCTCCTTCTGCGCCTAGAGAAAGGGCAAGGTTATATTGAGCAATTGGATAGCCTTGTTTTGCGGCTCGGCGGTACCAAAGGTTTTTAATTCTTGCATTCTGTCTCACACCTTCACCATTGCAAAACATGATGGCTAAATTATTTTGCGCGACAGCATATCCTTGAATCGCAGCTTTTTCATACCAATGATGTGCTTTCTGATAATCCTTCGTTACCGTACTTAGAGTGGCATACATCCATCCTAAGCCATGTTGGGCTAAACCATCACCAGACTCAGCTTGTTGTTCTAATTCAAAAAACATCTGAGAAAATATATGTTTGGCTTGTTCTTCATTCGAGGCTGTTCCAATTCCCCAATAGAAATATTTCCCAAGAAGAAATCTTCCGAATACATCACCACTTTCAGCGGCAGCATTGGCCAAAGCAAAGGCCTTTTCACGATCAATCACAGTCCCCAACCCATTCGCCAACATATCCGCCTGCATCGCTTGTGCCCGTGGATGCCCATATTCAGCGGCTTTTGATAGCCAGACAAACGCTTCTTCGTAATGTTGGGGAATGTCTTCCGCCCAAAAATACTCAAGCCCTTTGGCAAAAAACTCATCGGCTAAAGCCGACGTGTTATTCTCAGCCAAGGCCAGAGAAGGGCTTATCACGCACGCCCCCACCACAAAAACCATGGCCAACGAGAGCATGGCCTGTTGAAGGCCTCTAGGTAGTATGGTTGGAAATAGATTTTGCATGGTCATGCGCAGAAGGCCTTTAAATTTCATTCGAATATAAATAGGGAAAAGTCCAGAGTCAGACACCTTCTTGTGAAGTTCCGATGAAGACTTCCTCTTTACGCGGTCTCTTGACCGCGACAGGAAGTGAGCCATGCAAAGGCAAGGATTGTTTCGCCGATGGGAATAGGGCTTTGGGTTTTATAGGCATCTCGGGTTGATGAACCCTGTTGCTATACACCACAACCGTCTTTGCAAACTTATCGTGCCAGCCCTGCTTTCTGGGATTAAACGCGACATGAATAAATCCCCAACACAAAAAGATCGAAGAAAAGAAATATCCCATATACCGTTTCGCGAGCTGCCACTGAGTCGGCTGTTGGCCTGTCGCCGCATCCACAATCTTGGCACCGATGGCCATTTTCCCTGGTGTCGCTGAGTAATACACCCAAAACCCGATAATCCCTGCGGCAGGAAACATCCACGAAAGAATAAAATCAAGAGGGCCTTCGACGAATATCCAGGATTCCAGATAGGCCCATCCATAGGCGGCAATGAGAAACGGGTAGGTGACGATGGCGATGAGAATCGTATCTAAAAGAGAAGCCAAAAACCTGGCCCAAAATCCAACATAGGCTCCCTTGAGTTCAGGAGGCTCAATCGCTGGCCATGCTCGTGAATACTGTCGCTGCGTTTTCATGTCAGGTCATCTCATCATAAAATCTCACAAAGAACATTTCCTCATTTTCAGGGGAAAATGGTTCTCCTTATACATACTTTCGGACTTCATAAATAAAGCCTTGAATAACGAACCCTAAACATCTGAGATGAACACCAAATAAAAAAAGCCTCTACCAGAAGGTAGAGGCTTTAAAAGCAGAGGACCTATGGGGACTTCGATTTACTTTTTAATGAAACTAATATGGCCCTTATACTCTTGGACGGCAGCCTTAAAGGCAGCCTTCCCATGTGGAATATTGGCATCCAAGGTTTCTTCAATTTGTTCGTCATCAATGACGACATCATACTTCTCCATAACATTGGTCATGATAAGCCCCTTCTCCACCTGCGGAGGCATATAAATCTCCAACCACACTTCCTTCTCAACCATACACACTTCACAAAACCGATCATATAACATTTCCAGCCGTTCAGAATCTGTCACTTTCATGCGAGATCACTCCTCTAGAAAAACTCAGCCGATATTCAAATGGTAAAACACATTAGAAAAGACCAACCACTCCCGTCAACGGGGTAATATTCAATGCCGTCATTCCTTGCATTTTTAATAGGGAATCCAGATTGGCTCTATTGACGAAAGGCAATTTAATGGATTGGTCTTTTAGGGAATAATTAGATGCAGGGTTTCGCCCCTGCACGACGAGCCCCTTTTGTTTCGGCAAAAGGGCCCAAAACCATTTCCGCCCATGCACGGCACTACGGGTGAACTCCGCCGCGCACGGAGGCGGGAGGCAAAAAATAAGCCAATCAATTTTTCAATTACTACGCTGAGCGAAAGATTCCGCCGCTTTCAAGAAGCCCATTTCATGTCCAATTTACGAAAATGAACGGCGCAATCTCGAAGATACAGGTTGATCAGGCTCTGATAGGGAATGCCAGATTCTTCTGCCATAGCCTTGAAATACGCAATGGTATCCCGGTCAAGCCGCATCGTGACCGATTGCTTCAATTGTTTAGTGTAGGGGTTCCGCCGCCCTTTCATTTGAGAAAAATCATAGTGGTCTCTCATGATGTTGACCTCCAATACTCCTGTTGTTCATTTGAGTCCGCTTTCCTGGCTGAAATAATTCGAATCACATGTTCATGGTCACGGACACAGTGACACACCACGAGGGTGCGCAATTTAAAACTCATTCCGAGTAGGATGAACCGCTCTTCATCTACTGAGTGGTCTGGGTCGGAAAATTGTAGGGCTTTCTCATCATAAAAAATTGTGCGGGCCTCTTCGAAGGACACACCATGTTTTTTAATATTGGACTTTTCTTTGCGGCTGTCCCACTCGAAACGCAGCTCATCCATATGTACATTGTATGTATGGTTATGGCGCAGGTCAAGATGGGTTTGGAATCCATCCGTTTGATTGAAAGGTTTTTCGGGGGAATGATTAGATGCCGGGTTTCGCCCCTGCCGACGAGTCCCTTTTGTTTCGGCAAAAGGACCCAAAACCATTTCCGCCCGTGTGCGGCCCCAAGGGGGTCCCTCCACCTTCGCCCCGAATAAGATGGCTCACGAACTCGCGGAGTTTATCCTGGGTCCTTCCCGAAGGACTCAAACAGCCCTCACCAAAAAAGTCGATTCGGGACAGAAGCTCCGCCGCATTCAAAAGCGGAAAAACACTCCAGAAAACACATTGGTTTTCAAACAAGGAAATAATGTGGCAACCCCTCTAAACCCTCAATACTCAAGCCTGCTCCCCTTCTTATAGAACACCCGCAAAACCAGGCAATATGTACCACCCTTTGATTTTCGAATTTTTCCATGGCATCTTCTTTAATCCCTTTACGTATGAATAGTTCATACATTATGCTATCCTTTTCACATAGAGGGAGATACGACTATGATCCGAAAAACAATCGCCATGCCAGACGAAATGGGAACATGGATTGACCACCGTATTCAATCAGGCCAATACAATAATGACAGTGAATATTTCCGTGATTTAGTTCGGCGTGATCAGGAACGGCAGGAAGCCACGCTTCAACTTCGCCAGATGCTTGAAGAAGGTGAGTCCAGTGGTATCAGCACAAAAAAGGTTCCCGACATTATGAAGGACGTGGAAAAACGCCTACGCAAAAATGCCCAATTACCAGCTCACTAAAAAGGCTCAACTAGAGTTAGAGGGAATTTATGAATATTCCATTCTCAATTTTGGATTGGACAAAGCTCGGATCTACATCCAAGGCCTTCACACTAGCTTTGCCACATTGGCTGACAATCCGAAAATGGGTCGCGATTATTACCACCTGAAGGAGGACTATCGCCGGTATGAATATGAACGGCATTCCGTCTATTACAAAATCACCAAGACCGGTGTTCTGATTTCAAGAATTTTAGGTCCAGGACAAGATCCCATCAAAAATATAATGTGAGCCTCCCTTCCCTCTGCTCTACGACCAGACTCAAGGCTCTCGATAGAGAGACTGTTACTTCAAGTATTATTTGAGGAAGAGTTTCGCCCCTGTTCGACGAGTCCCATTTGTTTCCGCAAAAAGGACTGAAACCATGTTCACCCATTAGCGGCCATCGAAAAATTGGGAAAGGCAAGTTCCCCTAAAACTCAATCCTCAGGCCTAACATCAATTTATTTCTGTTTAACCCTCCTCGCACCTTAATCATTCAAAATTAATTCGAGCATACCTTGATTTCTCCCATAAAAAGGGAAGCGTCCTCTTTTCCCAGACGAGTCCCTTTTGTTTCGGCAAAAGGAACCAAAACCATTTCCGCCCGTGTGCGGCCCCAAGGGGGCCCCTCCGCCTCCGCCCCGAATCATGATGGCTCAGGAACTCGCTCTGCTCAAACAGCCTTCGCCAAAAAATCCGATTCGGGGCTGCGGCTCCGCCGCACCCAACGCAGGCTGAGATGAGCTTTTATTTTTTTTGCTCTCTAAAGCTCTCAACAAAAGCTTTGGCCCCAAATCCTTTTAGACAACAATCCATCCATACTACCCCAATTGTTTCAGGCACTTTTTTGCATCATTCACTCCACCTTCTGACGCTTTCGTCCACCAGTACTTTGCCCAGCGTTTATTCTCCTTCACACCAGCACCATCAGCGTAGCAGAGTCCCAATAAATAACAGGCCCATTCGTCCCCTTGCTCAGCAGCCGCTCTATAGAGCTCAGCTCCCCGACTTCGGTTCCGGCGAACCCCATCTCCATTAAAATAATGTACTCCAAGAGAACACTGAGACTGTGCGTCACCTTTCTGAGCAGCCCGTGTCAGCCACTCAATTGCTTTTATCTTGTGTCCACGGTAATCCTCTTGGCCACCATAGATCCGCCCAAGCCAATGCATCGCCGCCACATTGCCATTGTCGGCCGCCTTGCGATACCAAAGGATCGCGCGACTCCAGTTCTGCTCAACGCCTTCACCTCCTCGATTGATGTGCCCTAGATTCAGCTGTGCTGAGTTCTGACCTTGCCTGGCAGCCTTTTGGTACCAGACGAATGCACTAACCCAATCTTTCGCGATTCCCTTGCCATAAAAAAGAGCGTATCCCAAGGACAGCTGAGCATCTGCATTCCCTTGTTCGCCCGAACGCCTGAACCACCTCACGGCTTCTTTTGGAGACTTTCGGGTTCCAGCACCCTCCCTCAAGCACTCTCCTAAAAGGTTCTGAGCCTCGGCGTGCCCTTGTTCCGCCGCCTTGCGATACCAATAAACTGCCAGGTTTCGATCCTTAGAGCGCTCGAAATCATATTGACACGCCAAGTTAAACTGTGCGAGCTGGTCACCTGAACTAGCCCTCTGAATTAGTTGCTTTCGACTGATCATTCACCAAAAACCCTAGCTAAAATTAGAATCTGACGCGTTGGGCGCGGCTGGGCCGGTGCCCCGAATCACACCTCTCTGGCGAGGACTGTTTGAGCGGAGCGAGTTTCCGAGCCATTATGATTCGGGGTGGTGGACCAGGCACCCTGGAGAACTTGCTTCTGAGCAAGGTCGGAGGGGCCGCGCACAGGCGAGAATGGTTTTGGGTCCTTTTGCCGAAACAAAAGGACCTCGTCGGCGGGGGCGAAACCCCGCATATTATGGGTTATGCCACATCGCCCCTTCCATCGTGGGATTAAACTGATGCGTAAACTTCAGTGTATCTCCATCTTTAATCGTGGCTTCTTGAGTGGAAATTTTTTGATTAATGGTCACCATCAACTCGCCTTTATTCAGAAACTCCAATAAGCCTCCAAATTTTTCAGTATCACCTTCCAAGAACCCCCGAACAGTTGGTGTCCCCGTCACTTCACATTCCATTTCTTCATCTTCTACACAAGGCAGCAAGTTTTGCCCGAACACTCTTACGATGACCATTATCAAACTCCTTATTCGTTCACAAAATTCTTGAAACGCAACATTTTCTATTCAGATCGAATTACGCTGAGTCGGCCTTTTCGTCTTCCATGTTTTCCAATAGCACCTGAGCAATATGCTTTACGGACGTCTTCTCAGGCAAGCCATTCTTCAATTGGATCATGCAGGCGGGGCAACTCGTGGCCACGACTTCAGCCTGGCTATTTTGAATGGCGGCCTTTTTTCGTTGAAATATTTTTTGAGACGTCTCGTAATCTTTCACAATATACGTCCCAGCACCACCGGCACATCGATCAGCATCTTGCATTTCCACATAGTCCACGCCAGGTAAATTCGCTAACAGTTGCCTCGGTTGCTTCGTGACACCTGCCGCACGAAGATGGCAGGACGAATGATACGTGACTTTTTTCGCATCTTGGTTTTTCTTTTGACTTGGCTGAGCCGACTCTCGCTCCAACGCAAATTCCGAGATATGTTTAACCCTCTTGGCCAACCTTGCGGCGGTTTTCTCTTCAGGTTCGCCTTTGAACCACTTCTCATAATCTTTTAGCGCCAACGTACATGAGGCACAACCCGTCACGACCGTCTCATACCCATCGAAGTTTTTGAGATTCTCACGGGCACCTTCTTTGGCCAAGGCTCGATGTCCGTAAGTTTCGATCGGTGTACCTGAACATCGCTGTGGTGGCAAATCTGGCGTCACCCCGTATCGCTTCATGACTTGGATGACGGCATCACCCACGCCATCGTCAAAATAGTTCGCGGCACAGCCGTGGAAGTAGGCAACCTTTTTCTCTTCCTGTAAAGGCAAGGGATTAGGCAACAAGCATAGCTCTTGATGTCGCTCGCGCAATAAGGTTTTTGCCAAGCGAGGTAATTTCATATCCCAGGGAAATCGTGCGTTTTCGGCCAGTTGCTTAAGAAGAGGCCTAGTGACCGTATCCAGTATCCGACGAACCAGCGGACGATCCCACAGGCTTTGAGTCCTGGCCGCCAATTTAATCAACTTTTCGAACTTCGCCGATTGCGCATGCAGACCAAAAATCTTTCCGGCTAATTTATTCGGATGCTCGGCCCGTCGTTGCAAAATGAGTTCTGACACATCCACATCCGCCGGACAAATGGTTCGACACGACTTGCAATTCAAGCAGGCTTCCACCACGCGCTTGGAATCCAAATAGCTGTAGTTCGGGTCCGTGACTATTTCAAACCATCCACGCGAACTCATATCTTCGGATTGAAACACATCGTACACCGGACAGACTGAATTGCACTTGGCACAAGTCGCACAAGCTTTGCCCAACCGTTCAAAGTCAATATTTTCTGTGAAAGAGGTCTCGCTAATTTTCACGCCAGGGTTTAACACACCGGCAGGATCCAGGGTCTGCTTCACCTGCACAAATAGCCCATACAATTCTTCACCAAACATGCGCTTGACCATTTCGGCTCGTATTCGTCCATCCCCATGTTCGCCACAAATCGACCCACCGAATTGATCTAACACGGTTTGATGCACTTCGTAATACGTGTCGACCATGCGTTGAAAATCACTCTCGTCATTGACATCCAACAACGGAACGATATGCGCATTGCCATTGCCGATATGGCCAAAGATGGCCAACGGCACCTTCGCCTTCCCAAACGTGCCATCCAAATAGCGAATGAGTTCGCCAATCCGATCGGATGCTACGACCACATCATCGACATAGTTAATCGGCTTTTTCTTCGCATCATACCGATACAAAGTGGGATAGAGGGCCTTGCGAGCTTTCCATAAATTCTGTTGTTGCTCAGGGTCGGTCGCGATGACGGGATCAGAAGCCAAGCGATATTTCTGGCAAGCCTCCTTCAATTGCGCGATGCCGCCATGGTCCCCGTCTTGATCAAATTCAATGAGCAACGTTGCTGCCGCATCTTCGGGAATGTGGTGCTGCGATCGGCCAATCATATTGAGGGTATTCCCATCCATGACTTCCAAGGCCAACGGATCGAGCTTCAATAAATGATGCACCGATTCACCCATTTCTTCCAAATGCTGAAAGTGAATCATGCCGGTCACGGTGGCGCGAGGCCGATCAACTAATTGAATGGTCGCCTCACTGAACACCCCCAACGTGCCTTCGCTTCCCACAAACAATTTTGGGAAATCGACGATGCCTCTATCAATACCAGCCGCCACATCGAAGAGATTATAGCCGGCGCTATTTTTACTGACGCGCGGGCGCTTGGAGTGAATCAACTCACGATGATCACGCACTAAATTGACAATAGTTTCGAGCGCCGCGAACTGATCAAAGGTCTGACGACATTGACGGCTGTCCAGTTGTTCAACACCAGCATTGAGCCATCCGCCAGATTCGAGGCACACACGCATGGACAAGACATTGTCCTTCACCGACCCATAACGCAGAGTGTGAGGACCTGACGAATTATTGGCCAACATGCCGCCGAGCTTACACATATCGCCACTCGAAGGATCCGGGCCAAACATGAGGCCTGTGGAAGCTAACTGCTTATTTAACTCATTGAGAATGATGCCTGGCTGAATACGCGCCCATTGTTCTTCTTGATTGAGTTCCAAGATGCGGTTGAGGTGAGAGACATCAAGAATAATGCCTGAACCAACGGCAGACCCCGTGAGGTTTGTCCCGGCAGCGCGTGTGGTGAGGGGGATGCCCTTCTGTACGGCATATTCCATTACCCGTTCAATGTCCGCTTCGCTGTCAGGTAGGACCACGACTTGTGGGGTCATACGATAAATACTGGCATCGACGGCATAGGCACGAAGCGTCGAAGAATCGTCCTTAACTTTGACCTGCCCAAGCAGACGTCGAAGATCAGCGCCCACTGGATTTTTTTTGGTTGGATGCACGAGTGCCATGGGATCTACATTCTAGAAAGGGAACCGGAAAAGGGCAACCGGAAAGGAAAAGGAGGGAGCGACTTTCTCACTTAAACGAACGGCGGGCTCATTCAGAGATGAAAACCGCGAGACGGCTAGAGATTGAATGTGGAGAAAGCACCAAGATCGCTATACGTGTTCCTGGGCCACAACCGGCTGCTCGTCGAAGTCTTCCTATTCAATAGGATCTTCGGACGTTGTCTCTTCTGAAAGCATTTCTTCTGAATGTATTTCTTCTGAATTCATTTCAACTAAATTTATTTCGCCTGAATCCAACTCGACTGAATCCATTTCGGCTGAAAGACCTTCAGTGGTAAGGACTTCATCAGACATGACTTCATCAGACATGACTTCCTCAGAAAGATCTTCTTCAGAAAGCGCCGCTTCAGAAATCATGTCTTCGGAGAGAACCACTTCAGGCTCAGGGGCATTGCTCTCTTCGAACATCGCCATCGTATCGTCGCTGAATAAATCTTGCGGTTCCCCTGCTCCCAAATCCTTAAACTCACGCAGTGGGGGCAAGTCTCGAAGATCGCGTAAGCCAAACCGCTGGAGAAACACCTTACTCGTTCCGTACATGATTGGACGGCCAGGAATATCTTTTCGTCCTACCATGCGGATGAGTTTTTGATCCAACAAGGTGCGCAACACGCCTGACGTTTCCACGCCACGAATTTGCTCGATGTCCGCTCGAACCATCGGCTGCTTATAGGCAATAATCGCCAAGGTTTCCAACGCAGAACGCGAGACTTTGGCGGACGCTTTCACTTTGTGTAGTCGGGTAATCCATGGAGCACAGTCAGGACGCGTGACCATAGAAAATCCTCCGGCCACTTCGACGATGTGTAAACCGCGCCCGTCTTGATCGTAATCGTGTTGCAGGGCGCGCATCGCATTGTGAACGACCACTTTGGGTGGACCGGCCAAAATCGAGGTCACTTTTTCCACCGTCAATGGTTCCTGCGACACATAGAGTAAGGATTCGATAATACTCTTCAACTCCTGCTCATCTAACGAATCAGTGACCGGATCGGCTTCCTCGATAGAAGCCTCCTCAATGGAAGAGGGATGATTGGGCATCAAACCCATAGCTTCCGTCACCACCATATCTTCTGGCACCGATTCAATCGTGAATTCTTTTTCAGTGGTGTCCGTTTCCATTCCCGTTTCCATTTCCGTTTCCGTTTCCATTCAATCCTCCATGATTCATGGTATCTGGTCCGTCAGATTCCGTTGAACGTTCGGCGTCGTCTACCCCAGTCTCTGGCAAAAATGTTCGAGAGATACGGATAGGACCAAAAAGGTCGCCCTGAAAAATACGAACCAACTTCATGCGCACAAGTTCGAGTAACGCTAAGAACGTGACAATCACATCCAATCGCGTCGATGCATCATCAAACAATTCTGTGAAGGTGAGATCGGGATGCACTTCCAATCGCTCGACAATCCCATTGATCCGATCCTGTACCGTCACGGTATCGGGAGTAATGTCCACGACCACTTGGGTTTCGGTGCGAAGGACGACCTCTTGCAAGGCTTCCAGCAAATCAAACATGCTGACTTCGTCCATCAGGACTTCCTTGACCTGAGGAACATGAATGGATTCACGTTGAAACATATCTCGCCAGAATTTTTCCCGATCTGATAATTGCCCTGCCACCTCTTTGAACTGCTGGTATTCCACCAACCGCCGAACGAGTTCACTCCGGGGATCCTCGCCCTCTTCCTCCTCAGAAATAGCTTCTACCTCTTGGGGCAGTAACATTCGGGACTTGATTTGGATCAGCGTGGCGGCCATCACCAAAAAATCTCCCGCAAAGGACAAGTTTAGCTCCTTCATGAGCTGGAGGTACTCAATATATTGTTGGGTGATCAATGAAACGGGTATGTCGTAGATATCGATTTCATGCTTGCGAATGAGGTGCAGCAAGAGATCGAGAGGCCCGGTAAAGGCCTCGAGCTTTACCTCATAGGGTATTTCAATTTGTTCCATAAATAGGCTGTTTCCTATAGAAAATCTGCAGGCAGGAATTTCATCAATATGACCGTTGATATACCACTTTTAGTGGATACTGGCAACCTGAGCTTCTATATATTGTGGCTACAAGGTTACTGAGAACCCTGACGTTCCCGCTTTCGGAACAGGAAGTAGAAAAATACCAGGATTAGACCAGCCAGAACAAATAGACCGGCAAGATTTTGAGGATCCAAGAGGCCAGGGTTGCGACGCAACCCATCTTTTACGGCCTCATCGGTAAATTGGGGGGCTTCTTCAAAGTCTACTCGAGAAAAGTCGGAATTCCCTCCAAATGTGGCTTCGGTAAAGTCTGCGGTCTTTCGGAAGGCACTACCTCGGAAATTTCCGCCCTTGTCGAATTGTGTGAATCGAAAGAAGGTTTCCCCTTCAAAGACGGCTTCCGAAAAGTTCGGCACTTCGAGAAACTGGCTGCCGGAAAACCCGGTTCCCAGGGCAAACCTGATCTGTGAAAAATTGGCTTTTTGGTGAAATTCGACTTCCAATAATTCCGCGAGCCCCTGAAACTGAGCTTCTTGAAATGACGCCGTTTCGGCAAAGACGGCTTTATGAAACCGGGAATGCGTCCCAAATAATGTGTGAGCAAAGTTTACATGATTCAGAAAGACCGCTTTGATAAAAAACCCTTCGAAACCAATGGTGGTTTCTGCCATATCGACCTGATCCTGAAATATGGCACGAGAGAAATCAACTGACTTGCGAAAGGTGCTCTTGATGATCGAGACAGGCCCTTGAAATATGACATACCCGCTACGCACTAAATTCGTCGCAAGATTTCCCGGGATATCAACATGACGAAAGATCAGAGGTCCTTTGATGATGCGCACCTCTGTCACCTGTTCATGATCGAAGCGCTCTTTCACCAATGCTGGTAGCTGTTCTGTCTTGGGAATGGCCTCAAGAGGCAACGCGTCCAACATGAGATCACCGTGGAGCCTCACGCCATCGAGCTCCACGCCTTGTCCTGACTGAAGTGCCGCTAAGACTTCCTTTGCTGATACGGCCAGCAACGTTCGGTCTTCCTCGGAACAGTCACCCACTAATATTCGCACCATCATGTGAGATGAAGGCTGCGAAGGCTGTTCGAGCCGACAGGGGCCACTGCTCATCGCCGTGCTCAACAACCATAGCAGGCAAAGAGCCATCACACGGTTATCACCCCAAGTAGGCTTACTCGAAAATGTTCGGTTCATGGTTTACGCGGAGGCATGGCCATCAATGCTCTTTAGGACTCACCAGCAACATTTGATTGTCTTAGGGAACATGAATACAGGAAGTGCAACCCGACGTCAGAAGTCGCCGAGTTGCGAAAGAAGAAGCTGCAGAAATGGAAAAAGAAGCATGCCCACTATACAGCCAAAGGATGCCCCAAACCTTAATCAGGCCTTGGGGTCCTTCAAGGTCAGGTAGAAGTCTTTGATTTCTCGCTCAGGATGGCTCAGCCGTTCGGCGACTTCCTCGACGGTTTTTGGCGGAGGGACCACGACCTTCTCTCCTTCTTTCCAATTCACCGGGGTTGCGCAGGAATATTGCTCGGCGGTTTGCAGTGCCGTGACGAGTCGCAACACTTCATCAACATTGCGACCGACATTCATTGGGTAGTAAATCAACGCCCGAATGATGCGCTTGGGGTCAATGACAAACAGCGCCCGCACCGTGGCGGTCGTACTGGCTCCGGAATGAATCATTCCATACTGATTCGCAATCCGCATATCGACATCCGCCACCAAATGGTAGGGAATCGTTACCCCCATTTTGTGTTTCATATTTTCCAGCCAGGCCAAATGGGAATGGATACTGTCCACGCTAATCCCAATTAATTTTATGCCTTTATTCTTGAACTCCTCATGCCGCAGTGCGAATTCCACTAACTCCGTGGTACAGACTGGGGTAAAGTCTGCGGGATGAGAAAACAGCACAACCCAATGTTGCTCTTGCCAGACACTAAAATTAAAGTCATTGTCCAAGGTGGTCGCCGCTTGAAAATCTGGAGCGGGATCACCAATACGGGGCAAACTGACTGGTTCAGACATTCATTTCTCCTTCACAACACTCATCAAATCAAACAAAAATCACATTCAGTACAATTCTACAGGAGAACCTGGGAGCCGAGGGCCTTGGAGGTATTTCGTTTTCACGAGAGACGAACGACGAGATACGCTCCACGTCCTTCGCCCACTCACCACCCGCGTGGGATGCGATCATCCTCATCAATCCCCACGTCAGCATCACGAAAAAATTTATCGGCCCCCAATTCTTCAGATAAATCTTCGGTCAGATCATCCAAATCATCAGCGACACCAGACAATTCATCCTCATCCTCATCCTCATCAAAATCGACAATCAAATCTTCGGCTAGCACATCCGCCTCAGGGACAAAGACTTCGAGCCCCTCATCTTCGCCACCCGCTAAATCTTCGTCAAGGGTTCCAGGCGCCACAGGAGATACAGATACTTGTGCACCCTTCCTGTTCTTTAACTCCGGCTTCACTGGAGGAACCTGTTTTTTGGAAGGCTTCGCGACCTTGGCCGCCGTTTTCGGATTAAGCCCCTTTTGGGGCTTGGATACCGACTTATTTTTTGTCGTGTTTTTTGTGGCAACCTTTTTCGCTTTATCAACGGCCACCGGCGAGGATTTCTTTTTCTTTATTGACGGTTTGGCCTTGGTCGTTTTCTTCGCCGCCATGGATTTCCCAACAGCCGTTGTTTTTTTTGATGACTTTTTAGTCACGGCTGACTTTTTTACACTTTTGGCTTTTGGCTTAACGATCTGACCTTTACCGAAACTGACCTTCACCGCCGCCTTTTTTTTCTTTGGTTTGACCTTGCTAGCCGTAGCCTTAGACTTGGCCTTGGCTTTTGGTTTCGCAGCCTGCGGTTTGGACTTAGGTTTGGCCCTTGGCTTTAGTGTGGTCTTCGTTGATTTCGACTTCACCTTGGCTGCCTTAGCTTTGGATGACTTGGAAACCGACTTCACGACTTTTTTGACCTTGGCTTTCGGTTTCTTCTTGGCGGTCGCGGCCATTGCTCTCCCTCCTCCAATAGTATTTTTCTTAAGAAAAATCACCTACAAACCTGTTGGCGAGTGGTCCCCATCTATCATGGACTGCACTAGAGTTGCAACAGGTAGTTGCTTTTCTTGTGATGAGAGTCGAGAAACTTGGCTATTGCCCATGAACCTGTTTAGAGTCCTCGAACACCAATGTTGCCCCCAATTCAGACATCCACACAACCCACAAAAACCCGTTTGACCATTCTCGTTTTGCTCCTTGGAATTAGCATTATTACGTATATCGACAGGGTCAATATTTCAATCACCGCTAGGCACATGATGCCAGCATTAGGCCTGACCAATGTGGAGATGGGCCAAATCTTTTCAGCCTTTGTCCTCGGCTATGCTTTGTTTCAAATTCCCGGTGGATGGTTAGGCGACCGATGGGGAGCCAGAAAAGTTCTGACCTTGGCAGTCATCTGGTGGTCGATGTTTACCGCGATGACCGCCTTAGCCCCAACGTCTTTTCTCGCAAGCGCATTTGGGATTTGGGGCTCATTAATAGTCGTGAGATTTTTAATTGGAGTGGGCGAGGCAGCAGCCCTACCTAACTTCAACAGAGCCGTGGCCAATTGGTGTGGACCGCATGAGCGAGGATTCGGCATAGCCATGACGATCAGCGGTATTGGAATAGGGTCGGCACTGACACCCCCCATCACCGCATGGATCATGGTGAACTACGGCTGGCAGATAGCGTTTTACTTCGCAGGGTTACTTGGAGTCGTCATCGCCTTGATTTGGTATTGGTTTGCCACCGACCGGCCAGAAGACCATCCTCGGGTCAATGCTCAGGAAGCCGCGCTCATTCGTGGGGACACACCCACTCCTACGGCTGACGACCGACCGATCTCCGTCCCATGGAAAGCCTTTGCGCGCACCCCTACGGTGTGGTGGTTGGTGCTAAGCTACACCTGTTTTGGGTACGTCGCCTATGTGTATATGTCGTGGTTTTACCTCTACCTGGTTGAGGAACGAGGCTTTAGCATCCTCCGGGGCGCGGTGTTTGCTTCAAGCCCCTTCATTGCCATGACTATCTTTTGTCCCCTAGGCGGGTGGCTGACCGATCAATTATCCAAACGACTGGGATTAAACAAAGGACGGTCATGGATTGGCTTGGCTGGAATGACCCTGGCCGCATTCTCAATCATTCTCGGAGCGATCATCGATGCTCCCTTTGTGGCCATTGGTTTTTTGTCTTTAGGCGCGGGCTGGCTATACTTTACGGTTGGAGCCTTCTGGAGTATCCCAGTCGATCTTTCAAAGCCTCACGCCGGGACCCTTTCGGGCCTCATGAACACCGGGGCCAACCTGGGCGGTACCCTCTCCCCCACTCTAACACCCTGGTTAGCCAATGAATTTGGCTGGTCCGTGTCACTCGGCGTGGCGGCGTCCATGGCCCTCCTGGGAGCCTTGGCCTGGCTGAAAATTAGACCTGGCGATGGGCTGAGGGGAAATATTGTAAAAATTTAGCAGGGTTTCGCCCCTGTAGACGAGGTCCTTTTGTTTCGGCAAAAGGACCCAAAACCATCTTCTGCCTGTGCGCGACCCTATGGGTCCCTGGGCCATCACCCCGAATCAGGATGGCTCGGAAACTCGCTACGCTCAGACAGTCCTCGCCAAAGAAGTTGGATTCGGGGTGATGACCCAGTCGCGCCCAACGCAGCGGAGAAAATTTATCTAGACAACCTTTCGAATGAGAGAAAGACATTTGGTAAATGTGTGGCCCATCGAAGCGTATCTCGTCATCCCCGATATCCTTTATCGGGGATCCAGGTTCTCTTTGCCTGGGGGTTCATCTTAAATAGGTTCAAACCTTTCCAGAACACAAATTGGATAGGATTTGTTGTAGTGGTTGATGGCCTCATGCTTCCCTTGATACATTGCGCGGATGAGCACAAACATTCCATTTAAGAAAAAAAATCCCAAAGTCGTCATCTCCACCAAATTTGGAGACATCACGATTCGCTTTTACACGGACGTGGCCCCTCGCCATGTCGACAACTTTTTGAACCTTGCCAAAATTGGGCTGTATGACGGCACGACCTTTCACCGGGTCATACCAGAATTCATCATTCAAGGTGGAGATCCCCTCAGCAAAGAGTCGGATCGAAGCTCACACGGCCAAGGGGACCCTGGCTTTAGCCTGAACCCCGAGCCCAGCGACCAACCGCACCGACGAGGCACGGTCTCCATGGCCAAGATGCCACGCAACGAAGACCGCACCCGCGACGTATCAGACAATGGCTCGCAGTTCTTTATTTGCGTGCAGGATAACAGTAGCCTTGACCGAACCTATTCAGCCTTCGCCAAGGTCGTGAAGGGGATGGATGTGGTAGACAAAATCGTAGCGGTGGACCGGGATGAAAAGGATAATCCCCTCGAACCCATTCCCATGACCGTCAAAGTCACAGAGGAGTAGGTTTTCAAAATATTTCTCTCTTCTAGGGTGAGCATCGCCTTCCGCTCCTTATAGTTTCTTGGTCATCGATTTAAGAAAAAATCAAAGAGAAAAGGAAAAAGTGTAAAGGGTTAACCGGGCGTCCTGGTACACCGAAACCCAACATAGTTGCCCCTGCTTGTTGGCGTGTCCCTGAAACGGTTGGAAGAACGCAGGTAGCCGGCACCATTGACCCAGGAGCCCCCGCGCACCACGCGATTTCTATTCCTTTCTTCATACCAGCTATTCGTCCATTCCCACACGTTACCCGCCATATCATAACACCCATAGGGACTTAGGCCATTGACGTATTTGGTCACAGGCGTCGTGCCATCACTTCCAGATTCCTGGTTGTTACATTTTTCTGAATCAAATTCATCCCCCCAAGGATAGACACGCCCCTCTGTTCCCCGTGCGGCTTTTTCCCATTCCTCTTCAGTGGGCAACCGCTTACCTGCCCATCGGGAAAAAGCATCAGCCTCGTACCATGAGATTCCCACGACTGGATGATCTGGTTGATTCCATTGGGAATCATCCCACAATCGTGGCTGAGTCAGTTTTTCCATATTTTTCCATTCCCATCCCTTTGGGTCCCAGCACTCTTCTTTTCCCTCGTATCCCCCAATTTCGATGAATTCACGGAATTGCTCATTTGTGACAGGATAAATGTCGATCTCAAAGTCATAGGCAATATCCTTCTCCGCCTTTTCATCGCCATAAAGAAATGAGCCGCTTGAGACCATCACCATTTTGTCATCTACTGGCCCAACCCGAGACTCCCTTCTGACCTTTTCTTGCTCGGGCGATTCTTCCGAAGATTCGGTTGCCGCTAAAAAACTGATCAGGGCTTCCAACACGCGAGGTTCCGTTGGAAACCCCTTCACCAACTCGACCACTTGCTTGTCCTGCAACCATGCCACCAACGAATCAGGGATGACCAGATCCTTGGCCATCTCTTTCGTCAATGTCCATTCGCCGCCAGTCTGTTTTCCCTCCAACCCTGTAATCTTTTCAATCATCACGGAAACAGCTTGCACATTGCCCGAATCACTTTCGCCAAGTCAGGATAGACATACTCCACAATACTCCACCGCATCAGGGCATGAGGATTGCGGGATAAATCCCCCCCTACAGACGCCACCAGGCTTTCGGCAAGCCGCATGTTGTTCAAAAAGCGTTTCACTGCGCGGATGTTATGACCCAACACCCGTGCAATCAACGGCGCGAATTTCTCCATCATGGCCTGTTGCTCCGGCGCGTGTTTGATCAAAAACTTTTGGATGTCCGGCGTAGGCACCGGCGGCAGGGCAAACGTCACCTGCACGATTTTATCCATAAACTGCTGCGCGCCATCGGGATAGGTTTCTTT
Source organism: Nitrospirota bacterium (assembly GCA_027623995.1). GTDB lineage: Bacteria > Nitrospirota > Nitrospiria > Nitrospirales > UBA8639 > Nitronereus. Next base: position 11,565 of record JAQBUF010000032.1, on the reverse strand, counting down.
AATGGCTGTTTCAATCACCTCACGGTCCGCGCCAATGACAAACACGCAGCCGGATTTATCCATGAAGAGTTTGATAGTTTCTAAAACCTTCACCACTCGAGGGTGTGGACAGCGATCTAGGTCATCGATAAAAATGACCAAGGCGCCTTCGCGGTCATTAAAAGCCTCGTCGACCTTCAATCCAGTGGGCGTCACATAGGCCCACACGAGCCGATCGAAACATTCTTGAAACACGTCATAAAAACCCAGTTTATCTTTGTAGGGCAATGAGGCAAACCATTTCCCTGGATCAATCACCCCTCCTGTCAGACCTTTGACCACATCGCCCAATGCTCCCGTCAATTGAAACTTTCCAATCACGGCTTCGATCGATGCCTTCACAGAATCCTCGAAGGTGTCCCGGTGTATAGCTTTAAAAATCTCTTCGATCAACGCGGCAAGAATCGCGTCTTCATCGGCATATTTCCACGCCTGAAACCACACGGTTTTACAGGTGCGATACTCAGGTTTCTTTTGCGCTGGCTGTAAATAATGCTCCACGCGCTTCATCAATGTGGTCTTCCCTGACCCCCATGCGCCATAGAGCCCAAGCACCAATGGCGTCTGGTTCTCTGGATTGCCAATTACATCCGCAATCGATTGCGCATATTCGGCGAACCGAAACTGCGGGGCCGTGGATTCTGGATCATCACTGATGATATGTGGCAACGGTTTTGATTTTTTGTCGATCATAGGTTTTGAAGGTCTCTTCGCCCGTGCATCACTGCGGCAATCAAAACATGATCTCCTTCGACATCATGCCGATAGATCACTCGATAGCTGGACACGATTATTTCTCTGTAGGGAAGGTCAGGAAATTCAGGCAATGCCCTGCCACTTTGGGGAAAGGCGGAAAGTCGCTCAGTGGAGGAAATGATTCGATCTATAAAAATTTCAGCAGAACGAGGGGAGTCGCGGGAAATAAAATCATAGACTTCTTGCAAGTCGTCTCGTGATCGCTGGGTCCACCTTATCGCTGCCACGATCCAGCTTGAGCCTTGAGTTCTTCCGTGGAAATGGTTCGTCCGGCGGCAATATCAGTTTCTGCTGCAGCGAGCTTCTCACGAAGATATAACCGGTAAATCAATTCTTCAACTTCGATTTCGTCTGGAAGCTCATTGACTAGGCTGAGTATTTCTGATCGAGAGACCGTCATATTTCCTCCTTCTAGAAAAACCGTTTTCGATGTTACCACAAACGATCAGTTTTCTCACACCCTGCCACTTAAAAGAACGCGGCACTGGCGTAGGTGATGGTGGAGTTAAATTGATCTACGATTTCGCGATCGTAGCGGAGGACTTCGCCTTTTTCGGCTTCGATGAGTTTTAGCAGTAGGTAAATGGCGGAGAAACCTAAGAGGTGGCGCTTGTCTTGCTCGGTGATGAGGAATTGGGCAAAGCTTTGGGCATCCATGTTTTCGACATGCTTGAGCATTTCGAGATCGGTTTGCATGCAACGATGGAAGGAGAAATCTGTGGGGGCGGTGTTGTCCCCGAAGCGCAAGCCAATATGCGCCAGGTTTGCGCTGGCGATGACACAGACCTTTTGGCCTGATGCGGCAATGGCGTCTTTGAGGAGAGTCACAAATTTTTCAATCTGGTTGGCAAAGTCTTTGAGCTCTGGATCGATAAAACTGATGGGTGGAAATGAAGAGAGGATCGGCACAATCGAAATCGGCTTTTTAGTTCCCACAGTTTCCTGAAGAAACGGCAATTGAAATTCAATGCTTTGTTCTTTTTGGTGTCGTATTTCATCGGCGAAAATTTCAGCCCCGCCATTGGCTTTTAAATAATCCATAATTGGACGATTCACTGGCACCACGCCCAAGGGAGTTTCAAAATCTTTATCGGTGACGGCTACGGGTTCGTCTAGCCCAGCATGGCCAATTCCGATGACAATATAGACATCTGGTGTCTCCGCATCTCGCAGTTCTTTATAGCCCCACGCATAGATCGGCCCTGCATCTTTCACTTCATAATTTGGCGCAATCAGTCCTTTGATGAGTTTATCTTTATTCGCTGATGCGGCAGGCGTTGGACCTTCTTTGGAGGTAAAAAATCCCGCAATCTGCTCGCGAAGTTTTTCAGGGTCTTCCTCATAACTCTTGCCAGCGAACTGTGGTTTTCGTGTTGGCGCTTCATGATAGGCTTTGAGCGCAGCCACTTTCGCGGTTTCGTACCGATCTCCTTCGAGAAAGAGTTTTTGATCGAGATCGGCAATCAATTTATCCAACTTATCAGGCATCAAAAATTCGCCGTATTTTTTCAAATATTCCACACCCACTTGTTCTAAGGAATGTTCGCCATCCAAGAATTGAAAGAGAAAAAAGAAATTGAGCGGGATGATGAGTTTTTCGGCACTCAGCCCTGATGGGTCCCACAGCACAATGTATTGTTCTTCGCCCTGTTGCATCGGTGAATATTGAATATTGCGAAGGGATGGATATGTTTTGGGGTCTTTGACTTGTTCGGACATGGGAACTCCTGCTCCTAATGGATCGAATAAGTAGAAACTACGGTCTCTGTGTTTGAATGCGTGATTATACGAATCGCGGCTTTGGGGCTGCAAGGACGGGGGTCGGGGACGTGAAGCGTGATGGGTAATGCGTAATGGGTGAAGACGAAAAGTAAATTAAATAGGACCGGACAAAAAACTAAGTATTTCCACTCATTTCCTCACGCTTCACGGATCACGCTTCACGCTTCACGCCTTACGAGTAAAGATGACACCATACCTTATGCTCAGTGCCGGATTCTCCAATTTGAATGAGCGGGGGTTCAGTGGTTTTGCAATGTTCCATGACTTCGGGACAGCGGGTATGGAAGCGGCAGCCAGAGGGAGGATTGAGTGGGCTTGGCACATCACCAGTAAGCAAAATACGTTCGTGCTTCATCGTGGGATCTGGCAAAGGATTTGCCGACAACAAGGCTCGGGTGTATGGATGCTTGGCATTCTCAAACAAGGTCTCAGACGGCGCGACTTCTGCCAACTTTCCTAAATACATCACGGCAATTCGCTTGGCGATGTATTGCACGACATTCAAGTCGTGGGTAATGAACAAATAGGAGAGGTGAAATTCTTCTTGGAGATCTTTGAGGAGATTAATGATCTGGGCTTGAATCGATACATCCAAGGCTGATACGGCTTCATCGCACACGATAAATTTTGGATTCAGGGCCAACGCTCTGGCGATGCCAATGCGCTGGCGCTGTCCTCCGGAAAATTCATGCGGATAGCGCGAGTAATGATCAGGGCTTAATCCTACGCGCTCTAACAACTGATACACTCGGTCCGTGAGGTCTTGGCCCTTCGCTAATTTATGCACCAACAACGGCTCGCCCACGATTGAGCCCACGGTCATCCGAGGATTCAACGAGCTATACGGATCTTGAAATACAATCTGCATCCGACGGCGCGTAGCGCGTAGCGTCTTCGAATTCATCGCGAAGATATTCTCGCCTTCGAAAATGGCTTCACCGCCAGAAGGCTCCATCAGTCTGAGGATGGTCCGACCCACCGTGGTTTTCCCACAGCCCGATTCGCCCACCAGGCCAAAGGTTTCCCCAGGCATGATATCGAAGGTGACATCATCCACGGCTTTGACCGAGGCGGTCACTTTGGATAAAATGCCGCTCCGCACGGGAAAATATTTTTGGAGATTGTTCACCTCAAGGAGAGGTGTGCCCTTGGTGACTCTAGAATCCATCACGAGGTTTTTCCTGCCCGTTCAGGCTGATGCAACCAACAGACCGATTCATGCCCTGGTTCGATTTCAATGAGGGGCGGCTCTTCATTGGCACAGCACTCCAAGACTTCTGGGCATCGTGTCCAAAAGTGACAGCCCTTGGGATAGACCAATGGGGAAGGTACCGTCCCGAGAATCGACTCAAGGCGGTTTTCGCGCAACCCAGGCTTTGGCAACGACCGTAATAACGCCCGCGTATAGGGATGGGACGGATTGGCAAATAACGTTTCCACATTCGCCCGTTCCACGATTCGGCTGGCGTACATCACAATGACTTCTTGAGCAAATTGTGCGACCACGCCAAGGTTATGCGTGATAAGCAAAATCGCCATACCCATTTCTTGTTGCAGTTCTTTGAGCAACTCTAGGATCTGTGCTTGAATGGTCACATCCAACGCAGTCGTCGGCTCATCGGCAATCAGGAGATCTGGCTTGCAGGCCAAGGCCATGGCAATCATCACGCGCTGTTTCATCCCACCGGACATCTCATGCGGGTATTGATCAATGCGTTGTTCCGCCGAAGGAATGTGTACTTTCTCCAGCAAGCGAATCACTTCTTTACGGACATCTTGTTTGGACAACGTTGTATGGATCTCCAATACTTCGCCGATTTGGTCTCCAATCGTAAACACCGGATTGAGTGAGGTCATGGGCTCTTGAAAGACCATGCTAATGTGTTTTCCACGTATTTTTCGTATTTCCTCATTGGACAAGGTCAATAAGTCGCGTCCCTTAAAGACGATTTCCCCACTCACCACCTTTCCAGGATAGTCCAGCAACTGCATGATGGAGAGTGCCGTAACAGATTTCCCGCATCCTGATTCGCCAACGAGCGCCAGCGTTTGCCCAGGGTGGATGCCAAAACTCACATCTTCCACCGCACGAATTTCCCCCTTGTCTGAAAAGAAGGACGTATACAGTTGGGACACTTCGAGAAGTGGTTGGTCTGAAGGATTCAAGTGTTATCGTCTCCGTAACTTTGGGTTAAGGGCCTCACGAAGCCCTTCTCCCACAAGGTTAAATGCCAGCACCACCACAAAAATGGCCATGCCAGGAATGACGAACAACCAGGGGGCATCAAAGATAAATCCTCTTCCATCATTTAATATATTTCCCCACGTCGCGTACGGCGGTTGAACGCCGAACCCTAAAAAACTCAATGCAGATTCGGTCAAGATCGCGGTGGCCACGCCAATCGTCGTCGAGACCAATACCGGGGCAATTGCATTGGGAATCAAATGGCGGAAAATTATTCTGGATTTAGGTAGGCCAAGTGCTTCCGCCGCCACGACAAAATCTTGTTGACGAAGTGCCAAGATTTCTGCACGAACAAAACGACAGGTTCCCATCCATCCAAACAACCCAATCACGATCATGATGTTATAAATACTTGGAGGGAGCAGCGCGACGACCGTTAATATCAGAAAAAACGTTGGGATGCAGAGCATGACATCCGTAAACCGCATGATCAGCGTATCTACGGTCATAATTTTCAGTAATTTAATATTGCCAAAAAATCCAGCAAGCCCCCCCAAAAACAATCCAACGACTAGAGAAATCCCTACCGCCACAAACCCGATAGACAGCGAGACAAACGACCCTTGAAGCATTCGAGCAAATACGTCACGACCCAACTCATCAGTCCCAAAGACATACAGGCTTAAGATGGGAAGGTCTTCTTCAGGAACCACGTCGACAGAAGGTGCCGACAGCGGGGGCAGAAACTTATCGGGAAGGCGAACAACTTCCGAATCAAACACCACCACCCATTCAGTGAACACTTTTCCGCTAATTCCCACGACGACTAAAATAGCCAGAACGATGGAACTCACGATCGCCATTCGATCTTTTTTATAGACCCGGACAAACTCCTGCCATGGGGTCTCCGGTGGCGGAAGCTTTTCAGCATCAAGCTGTGGACTAAGACTATTCACGGCATTCATGTTCATTATTCTAAGCGAATCCTTGGATCAGCGATCCCATACAACACATCGGAGACCAGCGTGCCAATCAAGGTTAACATCGCACCAAACACGTTCAAGGTCAGGATGACTGGAAAGTCTCTGGACAAAATAGCTTCATAGCCAAGAAGCCCGAGTCCAGGCCAGGCAAAGATGGTTTCAAAAATAACTGAGCCTCCCACTAATCCCGGGATAAGCAGCCCAAACATCGTGATAAAGGGGATCAACGCATTTCTCAAGGCGTGACGATAGATGACCGTGTCATTGGGTAAGCCTTTGGCCCGAGCAGTTCGAACATAATCTTGACTTACCACCTCAAGCATTTGCGAACGAACATAACGCGAAAGCACGGCAATCCCGCCTAAGGCTGCTAATAACGAAGGAATCACCAAATGCCACACTCGATCCATAAATCGGAAGGAACCTGCCGCGCCTTCCATCCCGAAGGTTCTCATCCCGATAACCGGCACTTGAAATATTTCCACCACCCCCAAGATTGCAATATAGGACAAAAAGAATCCTGGAAAAGAAATCAGCGCATACGCGACAAATGTACTCGATCGATCAAACACCGCACCTCTCCGAATCGCGGCTTGAATTCCGACAGGAAAGGCTAGAGTCCACACGATCAAAGTGGAACAGATAAACAAGGGGAGAGAATTAAGAAACCGTCGCCAAATCTTGCCAAGCACGGGTTGATTATCTTTAAACGACTTTAGCTCGCCCTGCACGAGATCTCTGACCCAATAGCCATATTGAAGATATAACGGGTCATCTAAATGAAACGCAGCGCGAATTTTCGCGATATCCTCGGGTTTCATTCGAGGATTCGATGGATCCACCGCACTCGGCTCTCCAGGCGCAAGATGAATTAAGCCATGAATGAGCACCGAGACAATAAAAAGCAGGACGACTCGGAGCAAAAGATTTCGACCAATATAGGCCAGCATATGTTGTTACGTTTCGTGTCGTGTAAGGATAATGCCAAGGGCAAGAACGATTCATCCTGCCGGTTGTTGAGTGCCGATTCGACTTAAAAGTCTGGCGTCATTTCGAGCTTTCGCCACTTATTAAAATAAAATTCAATGTTCCCTGATTTGGTGGGATAAATTTTTTCATAGGTTTCATTCCCGTCTTCATCACGCTGAACGAGCACAATTTTTTTATCCAACACCTTGGTGCCTAACGGGGCATACAAAAAGGTATAGGGTTGGTCTTCATGTATTTGTTGGTGCAATTGGTGCGTCATTTCGCGCTGTCTTTTTACGTCATATTCCTGTCGAATTCTCACGATCAGATCGTCTGACTTGGGATTGTTATATCCCACAAAATTTAATTGTTGCGGACCCGCCTCACTCGAATGCCACAATTGAAATAAATCAGGATCCACCCCCATGCTCCAGCCCAACACGACGGCATCAAACTGTGCTGTATTCACAAAGTCCTTAAGAAACACGGCCCATTCAAAGACCTGCGTATTACATTTCACCCCAATTTTTTTCCACGCATTTTGCGCGATCGTCATAATGTTTTTTCGAATTGGATTTCCGTTATTCGTAATCAGATTAAATTCGAAAACTTTTCCATCTTTTTCTAACCACCCATCGGCATTAAGCGTCCAGCCTAGGCTCATCAATATCGCTTTGGCTCCCTCGGGGTCATAGGGTAACGGAGGGACGCTCGGATCATACCATTGGGTATTCTTTGGATAGGGACCGGTAATACGTTCCCCCTCGCCATACAAGAGGTACTTAATGAAATCCCCGACATTGATCGCCATGCCTAAGGCTTTTCTTACTTCAGGGTCCGCAAACAAGGGACGACGATTATTGTAGCCGATATAGCTATACCCAAATCCCAAACTTGAAAAATTTTGATATTGCGCATCTTCTCTATAGCGAGACACCTGATGCGGCTGCGCACCATAGTCATCTAACGCCCCGGCATGGAACTCCACTTCTTGGGTGAATAGATCCGGAATGATGCGCATAAAAAATTCGTGATATTCGGCTGGGCCTTCCCAATATTGTTCGAATCGAGTCAAGTGAATAAACTCATCACTCTGCCATTCAACAAATTGATAACTTCCACTGCCGACCGGAGCGCGATTAAATTGGCTGTCCCGCATTCCAAAGGCCGCACGTGCAGCGTCCGATAACTCCCGTTTCTCCATTTCTTGTTGCATCGCCTCAGCATTCAGTAAGTGCTCAGGCAAAATCCCCATCATCCAGGCATTAATCGCAGGGGAAAACAATCGCTTATAGACAACTCGCACACGATGCGTGTCTAACACTTTGACGAATTTAATCGGTTCAAAGTCAGACGTACGAGGTGAAAGATTCTTCGGATTCATAATCGCTTCGTAGGTAAACTTCACATCACCCACATCAAATTCATGCCCATCATGAAACCGAACGCCTTTTCGTAATTGAAAATCGATAATGGGATTGTGCTCCGCCACAGGAAAAAGATCTGCCAATTGAGCGTGGATTTGGGTTTCAATTTCTGGCTGTATGCCCTCGGGTAAATTAAGGTGCTGATCGTAGGGAAAATTTTCCAGATACCGATCACCAATCACCGGCATCAACTGCGTAAAAAAATCTTGATCCACCTGGTGTAAGGAAAATACCACGCGCGCCGGCATGTTGAATGAAATTTCAACCTCCCCGCGTTTGGGTTTGCCATCTTCCCCTTTTTCTGTCATTGAGATTTTTTGAGTCAACTTTTCAGGAGGCAAGACTTGGATATCTTTGATATTTTTGGCAAGCGTGGAAAATGATTTTTCTTTGAGCGCAGCTCGGATTCGATTGATGAGCTGAGTTCCTGTGACCTCTGTACCATCCGGAAATCGATTCGATGCACTCACAAATAAATAGGCTTTTTCAGAAATGGCCCACTCTGTGGCCAAACGTCCACGAAGGTTAAGGTCTGCATCCAAATCCAACAACCCTTCAAACACATGACCGACAATATTCGAGCTGGCGGAATCCGCATTGAGGATCGGATTGAGCACCTTCGCATCACCAGAAGACCCTTGAATGTAGGTGACCAGGCGTTTGGGATTACCGGTGGCTTGGTGTTCGTACGTGGGAACCCAGAAATAGGACTGGAGAAGAAATACCGTTAACAGGAGTGGGGCAAAAAGAAGCCAACGTTTGAGGCGCATGAGGACAGAAGGAAAAAGCCTTTGTTTTTAAACAAAATTTTCTCGCTCATTATAGGGCATGTCTAAAATTATGTCGAAGATTGATTGCAGCTCATAAACCCAATCCTTCGACCTGCTGCTCGGCATGATACGAGCTGCGAACGAGCGGACCGGATTCAACATGCTGGAATCCGAGGTCAAGACCAACACGTTTCAATTCCTCGAACTCTTGAGGTGTGTAATAGCGATCGACCTCTCGATGCTCTTTCGTTGGCTGAAGGTACTGGCCAATAGACACAATATCACATTGCGCTGCTCGCAAATCCTTGAGGACACCAAGCACCTCCTCAAACGTTTCCCCCATACCCACCATCAAGCCGGATTTCGTTTTGCCACCCAAGCGCTTGGCGCGATCAAGCAATTCTAAGGAACGCGGGTATTTGCCTTGTGCGCGAACCGTGGGAAAGAGACGAGGCACGGTTTCCACGTTATGGTTCAAAATATCTGGCACCGCCTCCATTACCTGCCTCAAGGCAGACTCACTCCCCTGAAAATCAGGAATTAACACTTCGACCTTACAGGAAGGAATGTTGCGGCGAATGTGTTGAATGGTTTCGACAAAGATTGAAGCCCCGCCATCCTTCAAGTCATCGCGGTTCACAGACGTGAGCACCGCATGACGTAATTGCAAGGATTGTACGGCTTCGGCTACGCGACTTGGCTCTTCGGTATCCACCGCACCAGGTTTTCCAGTTTCCACCGAACAATAATGGCACCGTCGAGTACACACATCGCCCAACAAGAGAAAGGTCGCCGTCCGATTATTCCAACATTCCCAAATGTTCGGACATCGTGCCTCCTCACAAATGGTATGAAGCCCTTGAGCATTCACCAACCGACGCATTTCCTGATAATGCGCGCCTCTCTGAATGTTCACCTTAAACCAGGACGGCAAACGGGTTCGAGGGCTCTGAGGAGCATCTTGGTGTTCGCGATTTTTCAATGTCTCAATAGAAACCAAATTCACAGTCAATATCCTTGGTTAGATCACATGTGGCATCAGCGGCATGACTCACTCCCTGGCATTATGCAAATGTTGAATATTTCATATCCGGGCCCCATAGATGCTCCAGATAAGACAAGCAGCATCAGTAGCGAGGGAATGTTCAAAAAAGTTCGTCCAGCAAGGCCGCAGCCCTTTTGACGCGCGGAGCGTACTCTCAGTACGTGAGCGCGAACGCCGCGAAGAGCGGCAAGCCTGTGAGCCCGAAGGTCAGGCAAAATGGCGACCCCAGGTCTGTGCGAGCCGCCCCGGCAAAGCCAGGGAACGCCGCTGGCGGCTTTTTTCAACATTCCCATTATGCAAAAGGGTTGAACGATCCACAAGACCAGTCAAGGCAGGAAGGATTTCGGTACGAAAACGAATCAGTAAGATGGTCAATCTCTTGGTCCAAAGAGCCAGAAAGACAAAGTTCACCACCAAAGGGTTAAATATACCGATTTACAATTTCAAAACTCTTTGCTACGGTTCCGAAAAGCATAAACCATTAAGGGTATTTTTCGCTCCCCTTCCTACAATTCCAATCCACAATCTTAGGGTGATAATTGCCTAACTGTAAGATTTCTCACTGTCAGCTCTGGCCTTCTTGCTCAAGAAGAGCAATGCGGGACGGCGATGACCTCTAATCCAATTCAAACCATGCAGATTTTCAACGCGGCCATCATACTCATTGCGGAAGACGACGATGGGCATGCCTCCCTTATTGAACGGAACCTCAAACGATGCGGGCATACCAAAACATGCCTCAGATTTATCGATGGGCAGGAAGTCCTGGACTTTTTAGTGAAAGTCAGTAAGAGTACTGGTCTAGCACCGTTAGATCCGTATATTTTATTTTTAGATGGGTGCATGCCAAAAATGACCGGACAGGAAGTTCTCAAGCACGTTCACGCCAGTCATGCATTACAAGCTATTCCCTTGACCATTGTGACGACCACTGATGATGCCCATGAACTTGAATCCTTTCAAGCCTTGGGATGCACATACCACCTGAAGAAACCCGTGGAAATCCAGGCCTTACGCCAAATCTTCACGCAAATACAGCCTGACAATTCATCAACGACCTAAGGAACCGATTTTTCTCTTCACAAGCTGTTTGCATGTTTGCCATGAAGGCATCAGGCTCCCCCCATACCATCCTCATCCTCGATGATGATCCTGACTTGTGCTATCTCATTCAGCGCCTCTTACATCGTGAGAGCATTGACTCCATTGTCGCGACCACTGGAGAAGAGGCGCTTGAGCAATTGTCCAGCCAGCCAATCACCTTAATGCTGCTCGACCTTCACCTCCCGGACATGCAAGGGGAGGAGTTAATCCGCGCGATCAAAACACAACATCCCACTATTCCCTTTATTGTAGTCACGGGATTGGGGGATGAGCTGCTGGCTGTCAAAATGCTCAAAAGCGGAGCACGCGATTACATCACGAAAGACGAGCGAGCGCTGGAACTTTTACCCTCCATTGTCCTGCACAATATTCAGCAATTGGAGCAAGAACACCGCCTCGCCCATGCTGAAGAAGAACTCGCCGCTGAGCAAGAACGATCCGTGCTTATCCGGTTGTCACACCCGCCTACTAAATGTAGTGGCTCTTGATTTTTCGGAGTAAAGCT
>JAQBUF010000031.1 GCA_027623995.1 Nitrospirota bacterium | reverse complement strand
ATTGACCTTCAAAGAGCCGAAGGGATGCAATTAGTGGCGTAAGAAGCTGGAAGAACTCGGTACTCTCAAGTATTTAAGTGTGTCAGAAAGGCCCAAAGCTATAACTGAATTGGCTTTAATGGGTATCTCAGCTGTTCAATTAATGCCATCAGTAGAGTCTGTGTGTAAAAAGGCATTAAATGATTTAATAGGTATGCATCCTGTAGGTAGAGGAGCTGTTGGCGAGAGTGCTAAAAAGCCGCTCAAGAATGATGCCTCAGACGGCGCATCTTAGCAGGGCGTTAGAGGGTTGCGCGAATGCTGGACTTATTACAGGGACGAAATGGGAGTAGTAAGTTCGCACGTCGATCGATGAAGAATCTTCAGTTCGTGTTGGATGTTGGACCTGACGCGGACGTCCACCCCGTAACCCAGACGATTAGCGCGCTTCTAGGCATCGTTGTATTTCCTTGGGAGAAGGGTGCCTTCCATGCGGTCAAAACCAAGCACCTTGCAATTGCTCATTCGGAGGGGTGGCCCCCGTGGCTGATGTCCGGCAGTCGGATTGATTCCAACAAAGTAAAGACAATCGGAAACCTTCTCGAACTCCTACGGAATTCTGTTGTCCATGGAAATGTTACTTTCGATTCGGATTCCAAACTTCCGTCTGAGGTAACCGTTACGTTCGAGAACTACCCCAAGGGCAGCGACGAGCTAGATTGGAAGGCGTCTATTCGCGCAGATCGACTTGCGCTCTTTTGCCAGAAGTTTTCCGGGTATGTTGAGGACTTCGTTGAATAGTCGCCCTCTAACCACTGCATGCAGCGGATCGTCGAGGACCCGTAAAGGGGACTCTTCCATTTTTTATTGCGCATGAGATAGTGACATGCCCCCCATTCTTTGGCCATTCGGAATGTTAGGTTTTCTGGATCATAATTGTCTCCGTGGTCGTCACGGAGCCTGGTTGTTTTCCGACCTCTCGGTCATGTGGCTCGCTGATCGTCGCCTGACGGCCAGTTGTATGCGATGAATTTCCCCCTGCAACGTGTGCGAAATCCCCAGCGGCGGTCTTGTGCCTTGCACCGCCCCCATAGACCGTCCCAGGCGTCTGGTAGCCCAACGCACTATGAGGCCGCTCGTGATTATACTGCTGTCGCCAATCTTCGATGACCACGCGCGCTTCCGTCAAACTGTGAAATCGTTCCGCATCAAGACATTCGCGCCGAAAGGTCCCATTCAAGCTTTCGTTGCTCCCGTTTTGCCAGGGTTTCCCTGGTGTGATGCGACTCGGCATGATGCCCTGGCTTTGAAAAAACTTGAGCAAGGCCCCAGCGATGAACTCCGGGCCGTTGTCGCTGCGAACATACTGTGGGCACCCATATCGCGCGATCAGCCGGGTAAGGACCTCGATGACGCGCTCATGCGTGAAGGAGCGGGCCACTTCAATGGCCAAGCACCAGCGCGTGTGCTCATCCTTTACGGTCAGGCAACGAAACGCCTGGCCGTCCGTGGTCACATCGTGCACAAAATCCCAGCTCCACACGGCGTTTTTCGTCCGGGCCGTCGGCTGCAGCGTCAGCCCGGTCTTGATTTTCTTCCGTGTCTTCCGCTTTGGCACCTGCAAGCCGCACTGCCGCCAGACTCGATGCACCCGCTTGAGATTGACGCGCCATCCGCGACGCCGCAAAAATCCTTCGGCTAAGCGATAGCCCCACTGCGGATAGCGTTTCGCCACTCCCCGGAGGGCTTGGGCCAGCCGGGCATCTCGCTTCGGACGCTTGGTCCGATACCCAATCCCCGAGCGCGCCGTCGTACAGAGCCAGGCTGCCCGTCTCAGGCTCAGCCCCCGGGCACCGGCGGCTTGGGCCACCTGCCGCCGCGCCCGAGGGCTTACCACTTTTTTGCTTGCAGCTCTTTCATCACCTCGACTTCGAGGTCCCGTTCGGCTAAAACCTTCTTTAGCCGGGCATTCTCCTGCCGGAGATGCCGCAATTCGCGCACGTCGGCCACCTCCATCTGTCCAAACTGTCGCTTCCACCGATAGATGGACTGCTCAGATACCCCATGTTGTCGAGCGGCCGCGTCGATCGTCGTGGTTTCCGCCGCCCGTAAAATCCGGACAATCTGTTCTTCTGTGAATCGCTGCTTCTTCATGTCGGTCCTCCTCAGGTTGAGGAAAACCTAACATATCAGGTGGCCAAATTTCGGGGGGCACTCCAATAGTACAAATATGAGTATTGAACTTTAGAAATGGCTGTTTTTTCTGACCCACGTTTGAACAATTGACTTGATTAATACTGGTCTCCCGCCTTGGGCGCGGCGTAGCCGCCTTGCCGAATTCGACTTTTTGGCGAAGACTGTTTGAGCCCAGCGAGTTTCTGAGCCATCTTAATTCGGCAAGGTGGCGGAGTTCACCCGTAGGGCCGCGCACAGGCAAGAATGGTTTTGGGTCCTTTTGCCGAAACAAAAGGGCCTCGTCTGCAGGGGCGAAACCCTGCATTTACAAACTAGTAAAAATTTCAAATAAATTCCTTCTTCATGCGTCAACAGTTCCATCCTCGTTCCCCTCAATCTTATCCAACTCTTCAAACAGATTCGGATGTCTCAACTCATAGTTCAGCTCATTCAAAATTTTTTGAGGGGACAGGCGTTTGCCTTGGTCTTTAGGAAGGGTTGGCTCGGGGTTTGGGATGTTCCACTGAGTCGTAGCATACTCACAGATGTCTGACCATAGGCGAGGGGTGCCATCGCTTACGATATAGCTTGATCCTGGAGGAGCTTGTTCTAAGGCGGCAAGGCATTGGGCGGCGACGTCTTCGATGTGAATGAGATTGACGTAGCGGGTGGTGTTTTTGATTTTGCCTTTTCTGATCCAATTCAATACGTGACGGCCTGGGCCGTAGAGGCCGGCGAGTCTGAGGACGATGGCGTTGTAGGTCTCGCGTAGATGTTCTTCGCTCTGGACACGCTGGAGGGTCATGTTGAGTGGATCCTGTTCATCTGTGAGGTCCTCCTCTTTTGGAGAATAGGCAGAGGTGCTACCTAGGAGGAGAATCCGAGATCCCTTTCCGGTCATTTCTTTGGAAAATATCGAGGCGGTGTTTTGTGGAAGGGCTGGGAAGCACCAGACGATATTCGCGGGAGTGGGAAGGTTGTTCCAAGTGTCGTGTTGCTCCAAGTCAAAATGAATGCGAGCTGAAGGCTCGACATATGGCAAGTGGGTTTCGGGGGATCGGCTCGTGGCAAAGACTTGCCAGCAATCCTGCATGGCTTGTTGGTAGAGATACCTTCCGGTATAGCCAGCACCTAGGATGACGAGAGGGAGTGGATGTGGGGAGGAAATATCGAGTTCTCCTACAACCGCAAAGGCCGGAGGTTCAAAGATTTCGTTCAGTAGGGCGAATTTCGTAATGTGTGAAGCGTAATGCGTGATGCGTTAGGAATAAAAAATGTTGTACCCTTTATCTGTTCTTCTTCACCTTGTTCCTTTTCTAGACGCTTCACGCATCACGGGTTACGCTTCACGTCTACAAAAAACGCCTCTGACGCTCTTTTTCAACATTCCCCTAATCTGTTAGGTATTGGCTGGCATATTGCACATAGTTGCTTGCGGATTCCTTGAGCCAGGCGACTTCCTTTTCATTGAGTGGGCGTTTGACGCGAGCCGGTGAGCCTATCGCTAAGCTATGGGAGGGAATGATTGTTCCTTCCGTTACTAATGATCCGGCACCAATGATGCAATCGTCTGCAATGATGGCGCCGTCCATGACGATACTTCCCATCCCGATCAGTACTCGATTGCGAATGGTACATCCGTGCAAGGTGACGTGATGGCCTACGGTCACATCATCGCCAATAATGAGAGGGTGGGTGTCATGAGTCACATGGAGGAGACTCAGGTCTTGAATGTTGGTCCGATGTCCGATGCGAATGTAATGCACGTCTCCACGAATGACGGTGTTAAACCAGACACTTGATTCTGAATCAATCACGACATCACCAACAACCACGGCGGTGTCTTCAACAAAGGCACTTGTGGCAATGGTCGGGAGAACTCCACGGTAGGGTTTAATCATGATGCCATCACTTTTCGATGAAACGTTAGGTTATTACTCTTAGTCGTATTTGGAGACTTCACCCTTTTGCCAGTACCGACGCAATGACAAGCACGGCGAGTGCGGCGATTACGGCGATGTAGACGGTGACGCTTCGATCACTCAGCCAGGCGGTTTGCCAATCTTCAGGGTAGAGTGTTTTGCCTTCCAGGTAGACGCCTTCATCGTAGAGCCCGAGGACTTTTTCGATTTCGATCAACGTTTTCTTTGCCAGGCGATGGCGGTCTCGTTGTTGCAAGATGAGGTAGATGAATAAGGCCGAGAATAAGGCGACGCCTGACATTGAGAAAATTCTTACGATGGGGTCCACGGGATACGGTGGTGCGAGTGCCAAGATCGTGATGAGCAGAAGCACGAGGAAGGCGCTTCCAAAGGCAGTGAGACGTACCATCTGTTCTCGCCGGCGATAAACTTCTTCTTTGTACCAAGGATACAGAACCCGCACCACTTCTAGTTGTTCTTCGCGAAGAGGGGGTGCGGTGTCTTTCATGAAGGACTCCGCGAAGTCGTGAGGGAGGAGGTGCTGTGCGTCACCATCCAATCTTTTAATGCGATACTCATGGTACGGAAATCCTCAGGTCGCCCAAAGTGATGATCTGCGTCGGGGAGTAAGAGCAGTTTCTTCTCTCCCGCTAGGCTCTCATGTAATTGGGGAATTTGGTGGAGTGGAACCAATTCATCCTGTTTTCCGTGGACAATGAGGCAGGGCACTGTGATGGCTTTTGCTTGTGCATAGGCATTGAATTGGCTGCACTCCTGAAAAAACTCGAAATTCAATGCCGTGGGCTCTGGTCCGCCGGTCACATTCGGGATGGTGTTTGTCTGCTTCCATTTATTCAGGCCAGCTTGCCCAAATTCCAATTCGAGCATTTCCGGGAAGTCCGGCACAGGACATTTGAGTCCGATGGCAAACAACTCGGGGTGACTGGCTCCTACCAAGATCGCTAGTAGTCCTCCAAAGCTTGAGCCGATGAGTCCAATGCATTGGTAGCCTTTTTTCTTCATATCCTCTATGACGGATTCTAGCTGAATCTGGCAGTTGCCAATCGTGAGGTCTGCAAATGTTCCGCTGGAATCCCCCATGCCACACCAATCAAAGGAAATCGTGCTGATTCCTTTCGGAACGAGTAACTCCGTGAGTCGAAGATTGGTGCGACTATTTTTATTGGACAAAAAACCATGGCAGAGGATGACTACGGTGCTTGAGCCTTCGCCAGGTTCGGTGAATAGGGCCGAGGTTTGCCCCAATGGGTATTCAAGGGAAAGTGTCGTCTGTGTGGCTTCCATCAGGAAATCCTGAACAACGAAAGTGGTGGTTGTCGATTAACTTAGATTGGGAATGTTCAAAAAAGTCCGTCCAGCAAGGCCGCAGTCATTTTGACGAGCGGAGCGTACATGTAGTACGTGAGCACGGCAAAATGGCGAGAACGCCGCTGGTGGCTTTTTTCAACATTCACAGGAGGATTTTAGCGCGTTAGTGGCTAAAGAGGAAGTGTGAGTTAGGACAGAAAAAAGAAATGGTTGGTGGGACCATGCCCATGGCCAATGTTTAGTCCATGACGAATGGCCGATGTGGTATAGGTTTTGGCCGCTTCAATGGCCTCGGTGATGGGTTTTCCCAAAGCGAGTTGTGCGGTAATGGCTGAGGCAAAGGTGCATCCGGTTCCATGGGTGGTGTTGGTGTCGATAAAGTCCCCGGGAAACATTCGAAAGAAGCGCCCATCATACAAAAGATCGGTGGCTGGACGTTCGAGTAAATGGCCACCTTTAATGAGGACATGTTGGCAGCCCAATTGGTGCAGGATTTTCGCGGCTTCCCTGGCCTCTTTGAGAGTCCGAATAGTCGTGCCGGTCAAACGTTCAGCTTCGGGAATATTCGGGGTGAGGAGGTAGGCCAGAGGGATGAGGTCTTGCTTCATCCAATCAATGGCGTTGGGTTGTAACAGGTCATGGCCACTTTTCGAGACCATCACGGGATCGACGACAAGCTTAGTGACTCCGTACTGTTTCATTTTTCGACCGACCAGTGCCGTGATCGTGGCGGTTGAAAGCATTCCGGTTTTTACTGCTGCGACTTCAAAGTCGTCGAAGATCGCATCGATTTGCGCTTCAATAATCGTATCGGGAAGATCATGGATGGCCGTGACGCCTTTGGTGTTTTGTGCCGTGATCGAAGTAATCACCGACATCGCAAAGGTACCATTGGCCGACATGGCTTTGAGATCAGCCTGAATGCCAGCGCCTCCCCCGGAATCGGAGCCCGCGATGGTTAAGACTTGTTTCATGGTGAAGTCCGGGCAATATCTAAAAGTATCTTGAGAATCATGGATTCTAGGGATTCAACGAAGAAGGGAATTTTTTTGCGGTTTTATCGAGCGAATGGACTGTATCATCAGGGTCTTAGACGGTCAAATTCAGATATGTTTCTTGAAGCGGGGGATTTACAGGATCATACAGAATTTATGGTTCTGGCAGCACAATACCATCCGCTGCCAATAATTTTGTGCCAGCTTTCATGGGTGCTTGCTACTCTCTTTTTTTTAGGCAAACGCGTTGCCAAGTCTTCTGTGTAGTTGCAGCATCTCATGCTGCCTCTTCCGGGCGTCATGAGCCCTTGATGCATGTGAAGAAGGCACGATAAGATCGTGCAGCTACACAAGAAAAAATGCTTGCAGGAATTAGGAGGCAGGGAGAAGAAATTCCATGAATCCAGGATTGGATGGCCGTAGGGATAACCCGATGTTTTCGGTATGATCCGATTTACACCTTTCAATGTCCTATCCAAGGGCACAGGGGAATGAGGGGGGGTGTTTGTGGGAGAAGAGGCAGGTAGAGAATAATCCTTTGTGCAAGGTGTCTTCGCTACCTGCCTGTATTGCGTGCGTATGTCTTGTAAGGAAGCTGGAGGCTTGAAGGCTAGATCTTCAATTCCAGCCGTGACGTGTCCAGTTACTTTCCTGGGACAGCATCAATGGATTTTCGGGCAGCTTCGTCACGTTGGCAGGTGCTTGTCGCTAGCATTCGTTGTGCGTCCGTGGAACTGCTTGGGATCCGACTGAGACAGGCATTGAGATCATCGCCATAGTGACCCGAGGCGACATCTGCACTAGAGACTGGAGCAGGGGTTGCTGTACTTGACCCAGACCCACTGGACCCAGAGCCTCCACCTTCCATTTGTATTTCTGCACAACCAAACATAAGTAGCGCCGCAGCAGAAATACCTAAGAAACTACGAAACAGAGAAAGCGTGATCTTCATAAAATTCTCCTCCTTAATGCTGAACGAGTGGGCAATATAATCAAGCCTTGATAAAAAGGCAAGTGTTCTCCTGATTTATCAACCTGTTATCTTGACACTACCACCCTTTATTGCTACTTTCAAAATTCGTTGATTGAAACAAAGATCTTGATGTTTTTTTACTCATTCCGATCGCTCATCTGACCCTTCAACATAGGTTTCCAACACCCCCTGTGACCGTCCAGGATCTCATTCTTACCCTCCATCATTTTTGGGCAAAACAACAGTGCATTATTTGCCAACCCTATGATGTGGAAAAGGGTGCCGGCACCTTTAATCCTGCCACGTTTCTTCGTGCCTTAGGTCCTGAACCTTGGCGGGCCGCCTATGTTGAACCTTGTCGCCGTCCGACTGATGGCCGGTATGGCGAAAATCCAAACCGCCTTCAACATTACTACCAATATCAAGTGGTCATGAAACCTTGCCAGGATAATATTCAATCTCTCTATCTCGAAAGTTTAGCGGCCCTTGGGATTGATCCTAGAAAACATGACATTCAATTCATCCAAGATGATTGGGAGTCTCCAACACTCGGTGCATGGGGTTTGGGATGGGAAGTGCGATTGGATGGTATGGAAATCACGCAGTTTACCTATTTCCAAGAAGCTGGCGGACAAGCTCTTGATCCTATCACCGTTGAGCTGACCTATGGGACCGAACGTATTGCGATGTATATTCAGGAAGTCGATAACGTCTATGACCTCATTTGGAGCCCAGGCACGACCTATGGTGATCTTTTTCATGATGCCGAAGTGCAGTTCTCGACATATAATTTTGAGGTCGCTGATGTCAGCATGGTGAGTGAGATGTTTACATCCAGTGAAACGGAATGTCGCAAACTCTTGGAACGGGGTCTGGTCCTTCCGGCCTATGATTACTGCATGAAGTCCTCACATCTGTTTAATGTGTTGGATGCTCGTGGGGCAATCAGTGTGACGGAACGAACGGGGTATATTGGACGAGTGCGGGGTTTAGCTCGAGCCTGCGCTACGGCGTATGTTGAACGTCGAGAGAGTATGGGGTTTCCGTTATTAAAGAAAGCTAGTGCGGAAATTCCATCAAAGGGAGCCACGCGCACTTCAACAATCAAACGGGCCAAATCTGGCTCTAGGACCGTTGCGCCATCCTCGAAAAAGAAATAACGCTTCGGCATGAAAACATCACCAAACAAAAAGTCTCAATCTTCCAAGCCAAAGCCCAAATCCTCGGTTCCTGCCACCTCTTCGTTTCTTTTTGAAATTGGCTCTGAAGAATTGCCCTGGCAAATGATTCAGCCAGCGATGACACAATTGGCACAATTACTTGATACGACCTTTACCGAACAACGTATTGCTCATGGGGCCATTCGGGCATTCGGGACCCCACGTCGTTTAGCGGTGATCATGGAACACGTGGCCCTCAAACAAACGTCGATCTCTCAAGAAGTCCTCGGGCCATCAAAGGCCGTGGCTTTTGATGCGCAAGGGCAACCCACGAAAGCTGCGGAAGGGTTTGCCAAGTCCCAAGGCCTCGATGCGAAGTCTCTCGAGGTTCGAGAAACACCGAAAGGCGAATATGTCTGCGCGGTACAACGCCAAGAAGGTCGTCGCACGGATGTGGTGTTAGCTGAGATGCTTTCCCTTCTTATTCAACGACTCTCTTTTCCCAAGACCATGCGATGGAATGCCTCGGGCGTTCGATATCCTCGACCCATCCGATGGATTGTTGCCCTCCTGGGAAGCCGTACGATATCGATTGAATTGGCTGGGGTGAAGTCGGGGAATCGGACCTGGGGACATCGATTCATGACGGGCAAGATACCATCGGCAACGGCCGTGAAGGGAATAGAAGTGAAAGGGCCTGAAGCCTATGAGGGGACACTCGAAAAAGCGGGTGTGGTGGCAGATCCTCTTCGGCGTCGTGTGGTACTACAGGGTCTCATTAAGGCGCTGGGGAAGTCCGTGAAGGGGCAGGCCTTTCAGGCCAATCATGACGAGTTATTAGAACAAGCGGTGTTCTCCCTGGAATGTCCTAATTTGGTGTGTGGGTCATTTGATAAAAAATATCTCGCCTTGCCTCCAGAAGTGCTCATTACTTCGATGAAGGAGCATCAAGGGTTTTTCTCTGTGGTCAATGCGAAGGGCAGTTTGTTACCACAATTCTTTGCACCGACAAATATGCGGATTCCGAACATGGATTTAATTACCGTGGGGAATGAACGTGTGTTGTCCGCTCGTCTGTCAGATGCGCGGTACTTCTTTGAAGATGATTGCAAAGGTAAACTTGCTGATCGCGTTAATCGCCTCAGTGGGGTCGTGTTCCATAAAAAACTTGGTACGTTGTACCGGAAGACGGAACGAACCATGTCCTTGATTGGGGGCATGGCTGATGCTGCGGGGTTTGCAGATCTTCGAGAGATCTCTCAACGGGCCGCCTTGTTGAGTAAGGCGGATCTCTCAACCGGAATGGTTGGGGAGTTTCCCACGCTGCAAGGCGTGATGGGAAGAGTCTATGCCGAGTACAATGGTGAGCCTTCCGATGTTTGCCAGGCCTTAGGGGAGTATTATCAACCTCGCACCCCCGAGGATACGATTCCAGCGACGCCTGTCGGTCGGTTGCTTTCCCTGGCCGATCGCTTGGATACGCTTGCGGCATTTTTTCATGTGGGCATGGTGCCGTCGGGATCCGAAGATCCGTTTGCACTTCGACGCCAGGCGTTTGGTCTGGTTCGGATTTTGGTGGAAAGTGGGATCAACCTTAATCTCGTGGATCTTCTTCGCCAGACCGAACAATTATTAGAAAAACAGGGCGTGCCGTCAATTCAACTTGTGGAAAAAGAGCAGGATAAGAGTAGCCAGGTGCCGCTTCCCTTACTACTCGAATTTCTGGCTGATCGACTGCGATTTTATGGACGAACGGTTCATGGGTTTCGAGAAGATGTGATGGAGGCCGTGCTTAAGGGGCGACCCGTCGGGCAGTTCTTGATGACTGACTTGTTCTCGCGGATGAAAGCCCTGCAAGCCATCACCTATCTGGAGGAGTTTGATCCGTTGATGGTGGGATTTAAGCGGGCTCATCGGTTAGTCGAAAAGGAGCAATGGACCTCACACGATGTCAATCCTGACCTTTTGGTCCATCAATCCGAACAGGCCTTGATCCAGGCCATTGATCTGGCTCAAGAAACCGTAGCCGCCTCAATTGCTGCAATGGATTACTCTAGGGCTTTGCAGACGCTGATTGAGCTGAAAACTCCCATCGATGCGTTTTTTGATGGGGTATTGGTCAATGCGCCTGAACCTGAGGTGCGCGCCAATCGTTTATCGTTGCTACGGAAAGTGGATGAATTATTTTTAGGCATTGGTGACCTGTCCCAGATTCACGTCCAAGGGCAATAGTCGTTGGTGAGTTAACGCAGACTGCCGTTCATCAAGAGGGACGCCCATCTCCCATGATCTTTTCTGAATCGCGGTTTCGATGGTTTAGTTTCTGGATCACGCTGACCTTAATCATCGTGTGTAATGGTTTGCTGCTGGGAGGTCTCTGGGCCAGCGGGTTGGACTTGGATTTTGTATTGACGAATTCTGACCTGTATGACCCGACGAGTGGGCATTGTATCGGGTTGCAGGTGATTCAGGTGGCAGGGGTCGATAGCCCGCTTCAAGTGTGTTCCGAATGGTTGGATACCAACGATCCGACCGGGGAAGTTCATAAGTTGAGGGTCCATGAACCATTGGCCATGGGCGCGGATGGGAATTTGTACTATCAGAATGCCAGAAATGCCGATTATCACATGCTTGGCTTACTGGGGTTTGTGGTGGTGGTAATTTTTGCAGGCATGCGCTTAAAGCGGTCTCTTCTCAATTGGTATCAATTGCGCCTTCATCCAGGAGGCCAGTAATGGTCCCATATATCCTTGAGACATGCGTAGCCTTGGAAGAATCTATGCTGGCAATATTCAGGTCTGTGCCGCATTTCAAAATCGATCATCCGTCTGTCAGAAATTTTTTTGAGAAATCATTAATTTATGCTACATTTTGTACCTTGTCGACACGAGGTGGTTAAGTCAACATATTGGCTGGATAGCGCCTAGCCAAGAAGGGGGAGCCAACGCATGCGGAACAAGAAGTTCGTCTACTACTTTGGTGATGGGAAAGCCGAAGGAAAGGGCTCAATGAGAGAGCTCCTTGGCGGAAAAGGTGCGGGTCTTGCAGAAATGACGAACTTGAACATTACCGTCCCGTCCGGGTTCACGATCACCACTGAAGCCTGCCTCGAATATTTTCATTCCAAGAAAAAATATCCATCCGGCATGTGGGAGCAGACGCTCCTGGGATTGAAGCGCGTGGAAAAATCCATGAAGGCTGGATTTGGCGATTCCAAGAATCCCTTGCTCGTGTCCGTGCGTTCGGGTGCGCGGGCTTCGATGCCCGGCATGATGGATACGGTCCTGAATCTCGGGTTGAATCCCGTGACGGTCAAGGCCTTGGCTCAAAAAACTAATAATCCTCGGTTCGCCATGGATGCGTATCGCCGGTTTATTACGATGTTTGGTTCCGTGGTCATGGATATCCATCGTGATAAATTTGAGGCTGTGCTGAATGAAACCAAAAAGTCTTTTGGTGTGAAGAGTGATACTGATATCCCAGCGGAAGGTTTGGCTGATCTGGTCACCCAATATAAAGGCGTTGTGTTGCGGGAAACAGGGAAGAAATTTCCTGATGATCCCTTGGTGCAATTGAAGATGGGGATCAATGCCGTGTTTACCTCCTGGTTTGGGGATCGTGCGGTCACCTATCGAAAAATTTATGACATTCCTGATACGTGGGGGACGGCCGTCAATGTGCAATCCATGGTTTTTGGGAATATGGGGGAGACGAGCGGAACGGGTGTGGCGTTTACCCGAGATCCCGCGACAGGGATTCGAACATTTTTTGGCGAATGTTTGTTGAACGCTCAGGGCGAGGATGTGGTCGCCGGCATTCGCACGCCTCTTCCTGTGACAGCGCTCAAAGACAAGCTGCCTCCAGCCTATAAAACTTTGATGGCCACCCAAAAGATTTTAGAAAAACATTATCGCGACATGCAGGATATGGAGTTTACCATTCAAGAAGGCAAGCTCTATATGTTACAAACTCGCGTGGGGAAGCGAACGGGGATTGCCTCGGTGCGCATTGCGGTTGAAATGGTGAAGGAAGGTCTTATCGATAAAAAAGAAGCCGTTCGTCGGGTGGATGCTGATCAAATTGCACAATATCTGTATCCAATTTTCGAACAAGCCGATGAACAAAAATTTCAACCGATTGGTAAGGGGTTGCCTGCGGGGCCTGGTGCGGCCTGTGGAAAGATTGCCTTGACGCCGGAACGCGCGGTTGAAATGAAAGCTCGTGGTGAAAAATCCGTTCTCGTGCGAAAAGAAACTAGCCCTGATGATATTCATGGCATGCATGCGTCGGAGGGGTTTTTAACAGCGACTGGTGGCATGACCTCGCATGCGGCGGTGGTGGCACGTCAAATGGGGAAAGTTTGTGTGGCTGGCTGCGATGACGTCGAGGTCTTGGAAGGCCAAGGCAAGGTGAGGATCGGACCCTCTGTCTTTAAAGAAGGCGACAATATTTCCCTCAATGGATTTACAGGATTTGTCTATGGGGGAATGTTGTCGGTTGTCCCATCAGAAGTCGTGCAAGTGATCCAAGGAAAGATGTCCGCCAAGGAATCGGAAAAGTATCGTCTGTTTGCCACGCTTCTCAGTTGGGCTGATGAAATTCGACATCTGAAGGTTCGTGCCAATGCGGATGCTCCCGACCAAGCGCAAATCGCCCGTGGCTTCGGGGCCGAAGGTATTGGCCTGTGTCGAACCGAGCATATGTTTTTTGCCGAAGAACGTGCGCCGATTATGCAAGCAATGATTCTCGCTTCGACTCTCGAAGAACGGGAAAAATATTTGGCCCAACTTCTTCCCTTGCAGCGGGAAGACTTTATCGGTCTCTATCGAGAGATGAAGGGGTTCCCCGTCACGATTCGATTGCTGGATCCGCCTCTCCACGAGTTTCTCCCCAAACGTGAGCATCTCATGGTGGAGGTGACCCGTTTGGAATTAACGAATGGCGATCCCACCGAGATAGAAGAGAAAAAGAAAATATTGGCGCGCGTGGAAGAGCTGCATGAATTTAATCCTATGCTCGGATTACGAGGCTGTCGCTTGGGCATCACGATGCCGGAGATCACTCGTATGCAGGTCCGAGCAATTATGGAAGCGGCCTGTGAAGTGGCCAAAGAAGGCAAAAAAATCATCCCCGAAATCATGATTCCCTTGGTCGGTATGTCGTCAGAAATGAAAGCCCAAAAAGCCATCATCACAGAAGTGGCTGAGGAAACGATGAAGCGGTGTGGGAAGAAGTTGTCCTATTTAGTCGGCACCATGATTGAGTTGCCGCGTGCGGCTGTGACCGCGCGTCAAATTGCCGAAGACGCCGAGTTCTTTTCCTTTGGCACCAATGATCTCACCCAAACCACCTATGGGTTCTCGCGTGATGATGCGTCGAGGTTTACGGGATTTTATCGAGATCACCATTTGCTTGATTTCGACCCTTTTGCCGTTCTTGACCGAGAAGGGGTCGGCGCGGTGATGCGTTTGGCCATGAATGAAGGGCGCCTTACTCGTCCAGATATTAAGCTTGGCATTTGTGGCGAGCATGGGGGAGAGCCGAGTTCCGTCGAGTTCTGTCATATCCTTGGACTGGACTATGTGAGTTGTTCCCCCTATCGAGTCGCCATTGCACGGCTCGCCGCCGCTCAAGCAGCACTCAACGACCAAGGTCAAAAACCTGGGGCGAAGACCAAGCCAAAGAAAAAAGCTGTAAAGGCGTCGGCAAAAACTTCGGTGAAAGTGAAAACTCATGCGCCTCGTGTGGCTGCCACCTCCACGAAAATTAAGTCCAAGCCGAAAGCCAAAGCGCAGCCACGAAACACTAAAGCCCGCCGGTGAGTGACGTCGATCAAGACGTCAAATTTATGAAGCACGCCCTCCGGCTGGCAGCCAGAGGGCAAGGAACCACGAGTCCCAACCCCATGGTCGGTGCAGTCATTGTGGCCAAAGGAAAGGTCGTCGGGTCTGGTTATCACAAGCAAGCCGGTGGTCCTCATGCCGAAGTCTTTGCTCTTCAACACGCCAAATCCAAATCTCGTCAGGCGACCCTCTATCTTACCTTAGAACCTTGCTGCCATACGGAGAAGCGAACTCCACCCTGTGTTCCTGATATTATTGAGTCTGGTGTACGCCGTGTCGTGGTGGCGATGCGAGATCCCAATCCCCAAGTTGCGGGCCGCGGCATTCGACAGCTGAAGCAAGCAGGGATTGTCGTCGATGTCGGGTGTCTGAAACAGGAAGCGACCAAGCTCAATGAGATATACATTCACTGGGTGAAGACGGGTCTGCCGTTCGTCATTCTTAAATCTGGGATGACGTTGGATGGAAAGATCGCCACCGCCAAAGGAGAGTCGAAGTGGATCACTGGACCAAAAGCCCGAGAACATGTGCATCAACTTCGAAGCCGAGTTGATGCGATTGCGGTTGGCGTGAATACCGTTCTCAAAGATGATCCACAACTGACGGCTCGGCTTTCAGGTAGCAAAGGGCAAGCCACACGTCAACCCGTTCGATTAATCTTCGATAGCCGCCTTCGCATTCCTTTCACGGCACGAGTCCTACAGGGTATTGAGCAAAATCCTACTGCCATGGTCACGACCAAAGAGGCTGACCCTGAAAAGGTGGAACAATTGCGCTCGAAGTGGGTGGAAGTGTTGGTACTTCCTCAGAAGCGCAAGCAAGTTTCTATTCGCCGATGCCTTCAAGAACTTGGGAACATGGGCATCACCAGTGTGTTGGTGGAAGGAGGCAGCGAGTTGAACGCTAGTTTTTTACGTGAGGGTTTGGTCAACCAGGTCTATCTGTATATGGCTCCAACACTGCTAGGGGGAAGTAATGCCAAAGGCCTGATTGGTGGTCTCTCACCAAAACGCTTGGCCGAAAAAAATACGGTATCCAATCTTCATATTCAGGTTCTTGGTGATGACGTCTTAATCATCGGAGATGTGAAATCTAGGGAACGATAAGAGTAAACTATAGCGGAGAGAAACGCTTAGCCTTTCGGAGGGGAATCATGAAAAAAGTCGCGGTCATTTTATCGGGGTGTGGATTTTTAGATGGGGCAGAGATTACCGAAGCGATTAGCACCTTGGTGGCGATTGGACAACAAGGCGCAGAGTACAAGTGCTTTGCCCCGAATAAAGATGTGGCTGAAACCAATCATTTGACTCAACAGCCCACTGGTCAAAATAGAAATGTGCTACAAGAAGCCGCCCGCATCGTGCGTGGTGAGATTCAACCGCTCGAAGAGTTACAGGCTCAAGACTTTGATGCATTGGCCTTCCCGGGAGGTTTTGGCGCAGCGTTACATTTATGTGACTTTGCCCAAAAAGGCAGTGGTGGAGAGATCGATCCGCAGGTCCTGCGCATCGTGAAGGAATTCCATGAGGCCCGTAAACCCATTGCCGCGATTTGCATCGCCCCAGCTATCATGGCCTTAGCCTTTGGTGATAAAGGCGTCAATGTCACCATTGGTGACGATCAGGGCACAGCCTCCGAAGTCGAAAAAACCGGAGCCAAACATTCGAACTGTGCCGTCGAAAAGTTCGTGGTAGATTCTGCCAACAAAGTCATCACCACCCCCGCCTACATGTACGGCACCGCCAAACCCCATCAAATCTTTGAGGGTGTGAGTGGGGCGATAGCTGGGCTAATTAAAATGGCTTGATTTGAGCGGGATTTCGTCCCCGCGTGAAGAGGCACTTTTGTTTCGGCAACAGTGCCAAAAACCATGTTCGCCCGTACGCAGCCCCTCCGAACCTGCTGAGAAGCAGGTCCTCCAGGGTTCCTACATTTCCGCCCCGAATAAGAGGGCTCGGGAACTCGCGGAGTCTATCCTGAGTATTACCGAAGGACTCAAACATCCCTCGCCGGAAAGGTCGATTCGGGGCTCCAGCTCCGCCGCGTCCGAAGGCGAGGCTAGCTCAAAAAAAACAGGCCTAGGGTTGTCAATTTGAAACGCTCAACAAAAGACTCGAATTCGAGACTCGGGTGTCTGGAAATGCTCCCCTATTTTTTTATGGTTAAAAATTAAGAAGCCTTGTTCCAATTACGATGATGAAAAGTGCAACACTGCCTCCGATCATGGATCAATCGCAATTTTGGTGGAGCAAGGGTCCCATCCTTCATATTCCTAGCCGTAAATCTTCGCGAGGCAGTAGAGGAAAAGGACCAGTTGCAAATTTGGTGGAGGTGGCACCTCCGGTGGGCTTTTTTGTGTCGCTGCACGATCTTCACCAGCCTCCGCCGAAGCGGCTTCGCGCAGGCAGGTCGCGCCTCTTTCTACGTATCATGGGCCGCTGACGTCTGGAAGAGGCAGCATGAGATGCTGCAGCTACAGAAAAGACTTGACGACGCGATGGGTGCGAAAGAGGAGGCGTGGTGCCATGATCTGGAGGACCCCGTCACAGGAATAACCAAGCAACGCGTTCACCTCACTCCACCAAAATTGCGATTAATCTCCGATCATCTGAAAATCGATTAACAGAATTCCCATACTCTGTTCCAATAGTTCTCCTTCATTTGAAAGGTGCATCTCATATGGAAATATTGGTGTTAACACAATAATTATGGTCTCTATCCAAAGGCCGATAGCAATTATAAGGACGGACACGGTTCGGGTACGTTGGAGGGCTATGCCTCCGAATATGGAAAGGACAATCCATAATAGAGGTTTAATTTGAATGGCGTAATTGGCAATAGTGTCCATATGCAGTTCCTACCTTACCTGATTAAATCTGACTCTGTCGTGTGTCTGGTAATGTTTAATTTTCCTTTGCCCGGACTCTAGCAAATAGACCGAGGCCCTTTTGTCGAAACACAAGGAAATGAATTATTCCTCTATTGAAACACAAATTTCTACCTTTCCTTACTGATCACCACCCATTCACTCCAACCCTTCCCTGTGTAACACTTTTCCTACCACCGTCAGTCGATTTGACAATGCGCAGAAGTGCCTCCTAGCACTATGGATAGTGGTCATTGACGGTCTTGTGTGAAGGTCGCTGGAAATAGTGTCAGGTATTTTTTCAAAGAACGAAATGTGGACCGCTAATTGATGAACAGTGGCGTTTCTCAGTTTGCTGAGTCGTTGGCTCTAAGAAAGTGTCAGGAAATTTTACAAGTTTGGTGCAACCCGTTTGAGGTGAGAAGCTTTGATTTGAGTAACAACGAACAGGAATTCCAATCAAAAAATATGAACGCCCTGTCTTTTTACGTCATTTGGCGTAGGCACAAATTTTGGAACCAACTTTGCAAAGTTATCAGGAAAGAGAAACTGACACAGGTGGGCAGGCTGATCTGCCCCCTCATCACTCAAACACTATTTCTAACCAAGGAGGAATCTCAATGATGACTTGCCATTCACAGCCAAAACCATTCAAACAAATGCTTGGCCATCGCCTTTCCGTTTTCTGTCTCACGATTTCGGCCGTCCTTTTCGCAGCCCCTGCGGTATTCGCGTCTCCAATATTACAGATTAATGGAGGCGGCCAGTTGACCGGGGCCTCTGGAGTGGACGTTGGCGGGACCTTATATGATGTGACGTTTGTGGACGGAACCTGTCTGGATGTGTTCAATGGGTGCCAGCAGTCTGACTTCCAGTGGCAAGACTATCCCACCCCAGTATTAGCGGCACAAGCATTACTGGATCAGGTTTTCCTCGACAGCGGACTTGGCAATTTCGATTCATTGCCCTCCCTCATCTTTGGATGTGACAGCGGAGACCTATGCCGCGCAGCCATTCCCTATAGAAAAAGAAACGAAACAGACCTCAGGGCAAGAACTGCAGCCAACTCCGCGAATGAGAGTTCAGATAAGGTCCGGTTGGTGAAATATAGCGAATCAGATGATTTCGGAATTCAGGATATTGACGTATGGGCACTCTGGGGCCTGACGCCATTGGCAGAAACAAATGAATTACCGCCAACATCGGCACCGGTCCCCGAACCTTCTACCATTCTATTGTTCGGTTCAGGCTTAGCGGGTCTCATCGGCTACAGAATGAAGAAGAAGGCCTCAGCCTAATTCATTAGTCGATACCCGCAGTACACAAAACAGTGAGCCTCATCGTTCCGGCGGTGGGGCTTTTCTGTTTGTCACTAAGGGCCTGTTGAATAGTGGGCCTGTTGAATATTTCCTGTTCATTGGCCATAGATGCTTCAGGACGGCAACCGACAATCTCAAACGTTTATGATTGGTGTTTTGACCTTTGGGAGTGTGATTGTTAGT
The DNA here is from genome assembly GCA_027623995.1 of Nitrospirota bacterium. Classification (GTDB taxonomy): domain Bacteria; phylum Nitrospirota; class Nitrospiria; order Nitrospirales; family UBA8639; genus Nitronereus. The sequence goes on along the minus strand of JAQBUF010000031.1, from coordinate 17,514 downwards.
GTGAAGTGATTCGCCATTTCGGTCTCAGTTGTGAAGTGCCTTTTGAATGCACATGCCTGCCATAACCAAAACCGTCACAGTTTTTCTGCTGAGTCTTCTTGTTCCTCTGATTGAGATGTCGCCTTCTTTTGCAGGGGGGGAGCAAAGAGCATCGAGTGCACAATTTCTTTCAGATGCTCACGAGTCTTTGGAGAACTTTCTCCAAACCTATCTTACGACGACGGATAGGGGATTGGCAGAGAAGTTGTTGGACACGATTGTTTCTCATCCCGATGCCAGTATCGTCCATGTATCCAATCTTATTGGGATTACTCGCGTATTTGAGCCAGCACCAGTCGGTCGCCAGCCGAACCAATCGGTTCAGGTTCGTGGGAAAGAAATGTCGTTTGGGGTATTTGTCCCACCGACTTATGAGTCAACGAAAGCGTACCCGCTGGTGGTGTGTTTGCATGGCGCTGGGTTTACGGGGGATTCGTATTTGGAGCGGTGGGCTGAGCGGCTGGGCGATGCGCATATCCTGGCTTGTCCGACGATTTCCATGGGGGCGTGGTGGTCTCGGCAGGGCGAGGAGTTGGTGTTGGCGACGATGCGAGTTGTTCAGGAACGGTATCACATTGATCCTGATCGAATATATCTTACAGGCATGTCCAACGGTGGAATTGGTGCGTGGATCATTGGCATGCACCATGCCCCGCGTTTCGCAGCGGTGGCTCCCATGGCAAGTGGCATCGATGACGTACTCTTTCCATTTCTACGGAATCTTCGGCAGACGCCATTGTATGTGATCCACGGAGCGAATGATCAAATCATGCCGGTGTGGTTGAGTCGTAATATTACTAAGGAACTGACGCAACTTGGTATCGCACATGTCTATCGGGAGCATGAATGGTCGCATCCGCATGCGGGTGGGCATTTCTTCCCGCGTCAAGAATTGCCCGATTTAGTGAAATGGTTTGGGCAGCAGCGTCGTGAGCGTTATCCAACAACAGTATCGCTGGTTCGAGATGCGAGCCATCTCTCAGCGTTTGGTTGGGTGCGTATTGATAGCACCGACCGGATTGCGATGTTTACTGAACAGCTTGTTGATTACCAAGATGATTTGATGAAGGCTCGTGTCTATGCGCGGTTGGATGTCACACATCGCGATGACAATCGTATTGAAGTCACGACGACGCATGTTCGCCGGTACACGCTGTTTCTCAATGATGCGTTGGTTGATTTTTCACGGCCCATCACGGTAGTGACCAATGGTGTTGTTAGCTTTGAAAACAAGATTGTGCCTCAGGTAGAGATGTTGCTACGGGAGGTTCGTCGTCGGCACGATACTTCCCAATTGTTTCCTGCCAAATTGACTTTAGATATCCCGGAGTAAAGAGCCTCGTTTCTTTTTCCCTTCTCAGGAGTCTCCCTCGGTGGCCTCCCTACTTTTGAGGGAGAAGTCTGCTGAAATATTTCTCCAATCATCCCTTTGTCCCAAGTGTTTTCTTTTGGTGTCAGAAAATTTTGCAATTTTGTTTTGGTCGAAATTGCTTTTAGTTTTAGACAGTTACGATACTTTACGGAATAATTTTGGATTTTGGTGTCGGATAAGTTTACACAAGCGATTTTGGTGGCTTTTTCTTCAAAAAATTCAAAATTTTGCTTCCTTTTTTTGCTGATGTTTATAGAAAATTATGATCTTTGTTTTCTCACTCACCAGACATTTGGTCGTCCGTCATGTTTGTCTGTCATTGATAAATTCAATATGACAATCAATACGTTAGCTGAAGTAGACGTGGGTAAATCTCTTGAAGAACTTAGGGGCATCTTTGGGGTGTTGAACCCAGGCTAGGAGAGAATTGCGCTATGATCTTGAGATATTTTCATGCCGCGTATGCGTACGTATAAGTCTTGGCCGTGGAAGGGATACCTAGGAAAAAACGTCGGAGAACTTTACGAAACTCGAATGAATCTCAATCATCTTTTTTTAGACAAATATGCTCACGCCTAAATAAATTGACCCATTAAATCAATGTGTTGAGCGTGGATTTATGTTGGAAATTGATTGTAATTTTGAACTGGCACGAAACTTGTATTTTTAGATTAGAGCACTATGGCTCATGTTTTTTCATCAACATTAATTATGGAAGGACAGTCGAATCTTGGAGGTCTTACGCTAGGGCAAAATATCGAAATGGTGTTTCCGATGGCCGCGTCAAACGGGACTGGTGATTCGGGAACAATGTTGGGTATTCCGCGCTTCTCAACATTCATCCATCACTCAGCCGCTCGGCCCAGAGGGAAGAGGATTTCCGTCGGGGTTATCAAATTATCCTGGTGCGGTGCTCCAAGACTCAAGATTATTGGCTGTTGTTTTCCATATTATCTAGGGAGGTATTCGTTATGAAGTGGAGATCAAGGTTACCCCAATTCGTGCTCGGGGCTTTGGTTATTTGTGGGGTAGGGGTCCCTCAAGTTCAGGCCAATTCTATCTGGAATTATGCAGGTTCTGGTGATGGCCATACCGTGACGGCATTTTTGGAATTGGATTTTGATTTTCCTGTGGGGGCTGTGACACCGTTTACAACATTCAGTGTGGTGAATTCTCAATTTACAATTTCTGGACCGGTGTTTGACACGGGTGTCACAACGTCTTCATTTACCCCAGGGTCGTTCACGTTTGAACATTTTACCTTTACCTTTCCTTTTCCAGATATGAATGCGCCTATTGGTGAAGTGGGTCCTCCTGATAATCTTGGTTGTGCCGAGAACGTCGCGGACGCGTGCACTTGGATATATGAGGGTGCGGAACCTGGTGCAGAGTTAGTGCAGGTCTTAGCTGCTACGATATTTAATGGCGATGACTGGGAAGTCCTGGGATTTTTTGGTGAGGCCGTGCTTGCTGGGGCTTTAAGCAATGGCCCCGATGACAATAACTTCGGAGAATTTCTCTTGACCGGAACTGGGCAATGGACACCTCAAAATTCAAATCCTAATCCTAATCCCGTGCCTGAACCGAGCACGATGCTCCTATTGGGGTCAGGTCTTGTCGGCCTCGTGGGCTGGCAGATGAGAAAAAGAAAAGCCTAATCTGACGGCAAGTCATATTTCTTTGCCTGTCGTAAAAGGGTCTTATGCTGAGGAGCGGCATGAGGCCTTTTTTTTGTGCCTTAGACTTCGTGTCTCATCGTGTTTGAGCGAAAGTTGTTGATCCTTTATGGTGAAAAAAATGTATCGTTGGATCGAAAATTTATGCCAAAAGCCTTAGCTATTTTAGGAACGTCGTCTGATGTTGGGAAGAGCCTCGTGACCGCTGGGCTGGGGAGACTGTTGTATCGGAAAGGGGTCAATGTTGCGCCGTTTAAGTCGCAGAATATGTCCTTGAATTCTTTTGTGACAGTGGATGGCGGTGAGATGGGACGAGCGCAAGTATTACAAGCCCATGCCTGTGGCTTGTTGCCTCATGTCGATATGAATCCCATCTTGCTCAAGCCGGAGGCTGATCATCGTTCCCAAGTGATTGTGCAGGGAAAAGTGTGGGGTCGTTATGATGCGAAGGGATACTTTGGCTGTCGGCCTGAGCTGTTTCGTTTTGTCAAAGAAAGCTATGGCCGCTTAGCGGCACGACATGATGTAATTATCATTGAAGGCGCGGGGAGTGCGGCCGAGATTAATTTGCGAGATCGTGATTTGGTCAATTGGCCGGTGGTAGAAATGGCTGATGCATCCGTGATCTTGGTTGCAGATATTGATCGGGGTGGAGTGTTTGCCCAAATCCTTGGCACGCTAGATTTGTTGGAGTCACACGAACGGCAGCGGGTCATGGGTATTATCGTCAACAAGTTTCGAGGGGATCGGCGGCTGTTTGATGATGGCGTACAAATTCTTGAAGAGCGAGGAAGTGTGCCTGTCTTAGGCGTCCTTCCGTTCATGCGACAACTTGAATTGGATCAGGAAGATAGCGTGACCGTCGACTCGCATGATGCCAAACCCTTTTCGGCTGAGACGGTGAACGTAGCTGTGGTGTTACTCCCGCACATGAGCAACTTTACAGATTTTAACGCAGTGGCTGCTGAAGACGATGTGGCTTTTCATTATATCAAACGTCCTGAGCAACTTGAGGGAGCCGATGTGGTGATCATTCCTGGTACGAAAAATACCCTTGGTGATCTCAGGTACTTACTTGGAATGGGGTTTGGCGAAAAAATTCAAGCCCGTGTTCGAGAGAACACTGGGGAACTCATGGGGCTCTGCGGTGGTTTCCAAATGTTGGGAAAGATGATCTCAGATCATCAGAACGCGGAAGAGGGTGGTGAAATCCAAGGGCTTGGTGTGTTGGATATCACCTCCGAGTTGCTGCTGGATAAGCAAACGACACAAGTGACGGCTAAACCGTTATTTGTATCAGACTCATGGGATTGCGAGGTGCGAGGGTATGAAATTCACATGGGGCTCACGCATCGATTGTCTGGCGCTCCGTGTTTTGAAGTAATACACAGACAGAATAGTCGTGGTGGTGAAGCATCACACGATGGGGTCGTGTCGAGTGATGGGTGTATTTGGGGAACGTATCTTCATGGTGTGTTTGACCAACCGGGTTTTCGGCGAGCCTGGCTTAATCGCATTCGCCGGCGTAAAGGATTGTCAGGTCTTGATGTGTCAGTCTCTCAAGCGGTTTCTGGGCGTTTGGCATCGGCTCTGGATCGATGGGCTGATCACATGGAGCAACATATTCAAGTCTCACGTATTTTTTCCCACTTACACTTATAATAATTAGTATCAATTAGGTATATTTACTTTAAATCGAGACAACTCAAGGCTTCGTTGACTTCTGGGGTCTTGTCATGTTATTTGCAAGAGACTTGCACTAGCGTAGCATTTAAAACTTGTTCAATATTTGTAGTCGCGATAGATAATGAAAACCTCCCTCACAGATGAATTGCGGGCTGCCGGTAAGCGTATGACGCGCACCAGAAAAGCGGTATTGGTGGTTTTGGAGGCGTCACAGTTTCCATTAAGCGCCACTGAGCTCTATACCCAGCTGACAAACGGTAATGTGGCTATTGACCTGGTGACGGTCTATCGCAACTTAACCGCATTAAAAGAACTGGGAATGGTGACCCAATTGGAATTGCATCAAGAGGGCCAGTTTCGCTATGAAATTAAAGAAGGCCGTGAGCACCACCATCATATTCGGTGCAAGATTTGTGGGCGTATCGTGGACCTTCTTTTGTGTCCTTTGAAAAAATTGACCGCATTGATTGAGCAAGAAACACGTTTCGTGGTTGGAGATCATTCGTTGGAATTTAGTGGGTGGTGTCCCAAATGCCAGTAGAAATTAAAATAAGAGGAGATGCATGTCTACGTTAGGTGTCAGATTATCCAAGGCCGGTTCGATGATCTCTTTGGTGTGCGCGGTACATTGCGCATTGACGCCATTGGCTCTACTCGCGATTCCCTTACTGGCGGCGCAATATGGTGGGGCGTTTGAGGGGGTGTTTGGGGCGGTCTTTTCTCATTCGTTTGAATGGGTATTTTTAGGGGTCATCGTGGTGATTGCTGGGTTTGGTGTATTGGCGACCTATCCGGTTCATGGCGATCGTCGTCCAGCCATGTTAACGATTACAGGTTTTCTCGTGCTCCTGTCGACTCGGCTTTTTGCTGAGCCCGGGACATCGTTGGAAATCTCTGGAGATCTCATCGGAGCATCAATTATTGCCTGGGGCGGTTTTCTCAATCGGTCACTCTGCCATTGTCATGGCTGCCATGAAGAAGATGATGTGACATTTTCTGAGGGCGGTGAAACGCGTCAGGTTTCTGCCTCAACGATTCGGTAATTTTGTTTGCGGAGGTTGGTAAACTGTATAGTTTAGTGAGTTATTGTTGGGTTGAAAATGCCGGAGTGGTTAACCTTTATTATTGAACTTTTTAGATCTGGCCAGGGCGTCCCGTTTCTGGCTGTCCTTGTGGTGGGGGTTCTCTTTTTATATCTCTGTGGTCTTATCGTGACGATGATCTTTCCCCTCTTTCGTGGTAACCGCAACTCCCACTAGTTTGTCCTGGTGGGCCCGCTCGCAATTTTCCCCCTTACTCCTGAGTTTCAACTCCCTATTGGTTTAGTGTGTTTTTACTACTCCATGGTTGTCACAGTGGGAATCGTGGGCGAAGTGTAGATGCCCATCTACGAGGTAATCGGTGTGATCGCCGTGGGGAATGGCTTCGTGGCCACAGCTTGGTCCGTGAATATGTGCGGAATCATGTCCGGTACATGAATGGCTGGGTGTGCAATGTTGTGGGTTTTGATCAGTGATGGGAACCACATGTTCATCAATATGTCCGTCGTGGAGGTGGTGAAGATGTCCATCATGAAGAAAATCAGTATGGCCCTCGTGCTGAACTTTGGTATGGCCACATGTGTCATCATGAATGTGGTCGTGAGGTTCATGCATGTGATGGTCGGTCATGATTCTCCTCCTTTATTTGGATACGGTGTGTGCTTGTGACGTTCTGGCCAGTCCTTCGGCGAGTTCATGTAGCAAGGTTTCCGTGTCTTCCCAGCCAATGCAGGCATCAGTAATCGAGACTCCGTAGTCGAGGGTTTTTCCTAGTCCCCAGGATTGTTTGCCGGGGTTGAGGTTGCTTTCCAGCAGCAATCCAAGAATCCCATTTTGTCCTTCACAATGCTGCTTGAGTACGGAATGCGCGACGGGTATTTGTCGGGTATGGTCTTTGTCTGAATTGCCGTGCGAACAATCCACCATGATTGGGCGGGTGATGTCTTCATTCGTGAGGCCATCAAGGGCTTGCTTGATATGTTCACGTCCATAGTTTGTTTTTCCGCCGCCGCCTCGTAAGACAATATGACGATCGGGGTTTCCGTTGGTTTTAATGATGGACGTCACGCCATCCACATTGATCCCCACAAAACTGTGCGGCTGGCTGGCCGTGACCATGGCATTGAGTGCGACTTGTAGGCTGCCGTCTGTGCCATTTTTGAAGCCGATGGGCATGGAGAGTCCACTTGCCATTTCCCGATGAGTTTGACTCTCTGTGGTACGTGCGCCAATGGCGGACCAACTGAGCAAGTCCGAAATGTATTGTGGTGTCACGGGATCGAGTAATTCTGTCCCACAGGGCATCCCCAAATTATTGATATGTAATAAAATAGTTCGGGCCAATTCAAACCCTGCAGCAATATCGCAGGATCCATCCAAATGTGGGTCGTTAATGAGGCCTTTCCATCCAACAGTCGTCCGTGGTTTTTCAAAGTAGGTTCGCATGATGATCAGTAAATGATCTTTGGTGGCATCGGCAATACGTTTCAAGGATTCAGCATAGGCATAGGCTTGTTCCGGGTCGTGGATGGAGCACGGGCCGACGACAACGAGCAGGCGGTGTTGGTCACGACCATACAGGACATCTTGAATAGCGTTGCGACTTTCAAGTACGACGCGTTCGGCTGTTGGCGTCAAGGGTTGCTTTTCTTTGATCTGTCGGGGCGTGACTAACTCTTTGATCTCAATGATGTGCCGATTATTGATGAGTTCTTTCATGACGACGACCTTCTTCCGGGAATGGTGAGGGCAGGGCCAACTCCTTGATGAATAAAATTGTTTCCTCCCATTTGGCATGCTGTTTCAAAGATTCACAGTGCCGAAAGGTGAGAGTGACGTATTTTAAGGAATCTGCTGGTTTACCTGCAAGGGGGGAAATTGGCTCAATTGAGTGGTGGCCGAGCCTTGGACCCCATCGTTCGTGGGGTATTCGACAATTTCAAATTTTGGAAAGTGAGTAGAGAGTTATGCGACGGTATTAATCAGCTTGGCTTGCTGAGAACCAAACCATCGTTCTAGGTCACGACACGCTACATCCTCAAACGAGGAAAATTGAAATTGGATGCCCATCTGTAGTTCAGGGTTTGGAGTGATCCATTCGATTCTGCCATGAAATTTAGAGGTATGATCAATGTTCGGTAGACGACAAGATAGGATCACCGTTAAGGTGGCGAGATTCGGCCATGTGGTTTCGGAGGTGGTCAGTTGGCACCCCATGGTACACAGATCAATGAGGGTGGCTGGGAGAACGGCAAGGACAGCTCCACTAGGATCAGTTGGGCGAATGGTGCCAGAGATGTCTACGGGCACACGTGGATGCGTTCGCGGCGGTCTTCGGGTGATTCTTGGGGGATTATGTAAGAGTAATGCGGGCTGATCCTGTCGTACCTCTTTGATGGTGGTTTGAAATTGATATGTTTCTCCTTCAATCACCGTATGCCCATGGCATGTCATGCCGACTTTGAATTGTTTCCAGGTTGTGTGTGTGGGAATGCCGCAAAGCATGGAGTGATCCGATCCCATCCCGATGAGGTGTCCTCGCAACATGGTGGGGTTGGCCCCATCTTCCACGCGGAGCCATACGGTATTCACGGATGAGATTGAGGTGGTCTGCGAGGTTTGATACATCTTCTGAAAGTATTCGGTTGTTTTCCCAAAGGCTTCAGTCTTGATTTTTTTGGGAATGCCGAGGCCGTGGAACATGTTGGATGTTGATGTTCGTTGGCGTTACAGGTGGGTCCATGTGCCCAAAGGAGAAAAAGCTGATTGTTCGCCAATGTAGTGAAAGAACGAAGAAGCGAGAGCAAGTGTCGGAACTTGAAAATTAAATATAGTGGTTAGGAGGCTTTGGGGGTGTTAGGCGCATTTGGTGGATTTTTTTGCGGTGTGTTCTCGCTGACGATTTCCTGAATGATCCGTTCGGCCACAAGGTGAGGGTCGATATCGTAGGTGCCGGCTTCCAGGGCTTTTCTGATGTGTTCTACGCGGTCGTGGCGAATGTCCGGGAACTCATCTATGCGTTTCAACACTTGGGCGTATTCAGTATTCTGCGGGGAAAGGTTAACGCTGTCGGTGCGAGGCGAGGGGGCAGAGGCTTTTTTTGCGATTTGCGATTCTGAAGGTATAGTCTTTGATGATGAAAGATGTGATGGCGGTTGGGGAAGCCCTTGGAGTTTATCTGGTCCTGCCATCGTGTATGCCTGCCTTGAACAGAAAAGTAAATTTTACCCAACGCCTCCGAGAATCTTACTCTCTTCATCTGTTGGCGACAAGAGATTCACGTTGAGGAACGAGAGTTGACCTTACGTCAATGATGGCAAGAGGGTAAGATGATGAGGAAATGCTGAGGCAGTCAACCTGGGGATTTTTCGACAAGGAGCAGGATTATTCATGATGCCACGCGAGGTATTTGTTCCGGCCACGGTCACAGAGATTAACACCTATGAACCAGGGGAGGTTCGGAAAGTTGTGCTCACCCTGCCAGAAACCTATGAGGTCGAGGGCCGCCTTTTTCCTATCCAAGATCGGATGCATCCGGGAAGCGCGTTTCTGGCTCGCCCGTTTGGGCAACGGACTGGAAAGTTCAGACGGAGAATGTATACCCGATCGAATTGTGCCATGGATGCACCTCGAGCATTGGAAACCATTGTGAATGATACCCATCGAGAAAAGGCAGATACGTCCCCTTGGTGGCAAAGCGAGGCTATCCCCGAAATAATGCTGAGCAGCGGAACAATTGATGTTCGTGTGGATGTCGATGAGGAAGCCAAAGAATTAGTGGTCTATGAAAATAGTCAAAAGATACAACCCAATAATTTGATTTTGGAACCCGACATTGTCTGGCCGACTATGCGGTTCTTGGCCTTGTCGTTTTCTACGGGAATCACGCCGTTCTTGTCCCATCTTCGTTATATGCGGAAACAGGGGTTTGGGAAGTCAAGGACGTGTCGTGGAGTGGAGGTCACCTTGGTGGCGACTGTACGAAATCCTCGACAATTGATGGAGCATGACGAGTTGTTAGAGCTGGCTCGTACTGTTCCTGATCACTTCCAATACCACCCCGTGTTAACCCGTGAATGGCCAGAAGGTTGGCCATTCACCAAGGGTCGGGTCATGACGATAGAAGAAGATGGTGGCTCTGAATCCCAAGTCAATCTAGAGCCATTGCTCGCGTTAGTTCCGAATGTTGAGCAATGTCATATTCGGTTGTGTGGAAATGCCAAGGCGCGTGACCAGCTGACCCTCGGGTTGCGTCAGCTGGACATTTCTCCGTTGAGTTTTCGCGCGGAGGTGTGGTGAGCCAATATCTGGGATGTTAGGCTTGAACGGCGTCTTTTGAAATGACGGGGCGTTGTTGAGGGATTTCAGGTTTGCGAATGAGGCGAACCATGGGTTTGCCAACGAAGGCATGATGGCCGCAAATCAGGCAATGAATGGCTAAGACGGCTAACAGTTCTTGGTTCAACTGCTCCAAGCGGATAGTCCGTGATCCACATCGTGTGCACCGAGGAACCGTTCGTGTTTGTGGGGCCGCAGTTGCGGCAACCTCTCGGCTCGTATTTTTAGTGCGACGGGCTGGTTTAGGGGAAGACTTGGCTTTCGTTTTCATGCGGCATCTCCTGTGTGCAGAGTGGTCCTGCTACAAATACATTCAAGTCGCATGCCAGGTTTTATCAGTGAACGTCAGAGCCTTTTGCCACTCGTCTTTTCATGTTCTTTCTCGTTTGTGTTTCCTGCTCGGAAAAAGATTCCTAGTGATGCGGCATTTCTGGCTCGATGAGCTAGAAATTTTGCCGAGGTAGGGGCGGATAAATGTAGGTTACTGACGGGAAACGGTGTGTGGAGTGTTCGATGATTGGATTTTGCGGGCTCGATGTTCCAATGCCGTGGCTTCTTGCATGCGATGGGCATCTCGAAGCATTGCCGCGTATTGGTTGAGAATGATGGCGACGTCCTGGTGATGAGGTCCAGAGACGTGTTCTTTTAATGAAATCGCTTCCTGATACATGCCCTCGGCTTTTTCAAATTCCTGGTGTTCACGATAATATGATGCCAAGCTATACATCGTACTGAGTAAGAGAGGGTTGGCTGGTCCCAACTTACGAGCCTCAGCCATGGTGTTCAACAGTTGGGTTTCTATGCCATGGTGTTCTTTTGTATTCGTGATCTTTGAGGGTGCTTGCGACTGAGGTGGTCTGGGTTTTTGCGGAGCGCTACTGCAGCTCACTAGCCCAAACAGCAATCCTAAAACAAAAAGCTTGTAGAGCCATGTTGTATGGCAAGTAGGTTTTTTCATGGCTTGGAGCATGTCGCTGTGTGGAAGTTGTACCTCTCAAAGGTGGAATAACTCTTTTCTTGAGAATCGTCAAGCACCCTAGTAAAGGTAAGAGTCTTGAGTGAAATTTGGAATTCGTCATGTCTTTAATTTGGTGCGCAATTTCAGGTCATGGGTTTGGGCATGCGGCTCAAGTGGTGCCGGTGCTTAATGAGTTGGGTCGGCGGAACCCTTCTTTGAAGGTCCTGCTCCGCACGACCGTTCCGAGTTATTTTTTTGAGACTCGACTCACAGTCCCTTGGGACCTGAGTGTGCAGGAGCAGGATGTAGGTTGCGTGCAACAGGGACCGTTGACCATTGATGTCCCTGCGACCTGGAAAGCCTACCGTGATTTTCACAATACCTGGGATGGCCGGCTGCAAGAAGAATGTGATGCCATCAAGCACTTCCGTCCTGACCTCATGCTTTCCAATATTTCCTATCTTGCTTTAGACGCTGGAGCGCACGTTGGGGTCCCGACGATTGGCTTTGGCTCCCTGTCTTGGGACCAGGTCCTGCAAGAGTTGGTGGATGTTCCTACGCCTGAGCAAGGTAAAATAATGGAGCATATTCAGGCAGCCTATACGCGAGCCGAACTTGTCGTTCGACTTGCCCCATCGTTACCTATGCAATCGTTTCCTCGACATGTTGATGTTGGGCCTATTGGTCATCGATTACCTGATGACCTGCGACCAGTGAAAGCGACCGCAGCTCGTGCAACCGAGGGGCCTTTGGTTCTCGTCGCTCTGGGTGGCGTGCCTTTGGACTCCTTGCCCTTTGACGAGATTGATCGACTTGCCCCATATCAATTTCTTTTGGACATGGATCTTCTAACGAACTATACACGGCTGAAGTCGATGCGTCATATGTCAGAAAGTTTTGATGAATTGTTTGAGGCGGCAGATATTATTCTGTCCAAGCCTGGATATGGAACCGTGATTGAAGCGGTCGCTGCCAGAAAACCTCTCGTGTATGTGCGGCGTTACAATTTTTCCGATGAAGGGGTGTTGGCGGATTATGCTCATCGATATGGCAGGGCGTATGAACTTTCAAAAGAAGAGTTTTATGCTGGTGCTTGGCGTGAAGCTCTGGACGCGGCCTTTGCTCTTCCTGATCCAGTCGAGTTGCCACTTGAGTCTGGTATCATGGCTGCGGCTGATATTATTGACTCTTACCTTTCAAAATAGTTCTACGTGTTTTTGTCAAGGCTAGTGTGCTTGGCGTGATCGGGAATGAGTGGGGGGTAAAACCACACAGCCTGGGCTTCCAGATTGTTTTTGAGCACGTGTCCATTAGCGAGTCGTTCCTTCCAAAAGAGTCCTTGGACTTCGACTGTTCGGTCGCTGGTTAATTGAATGTCTCCTTTGGTCCGGTCGTGCCGTCCAAATACTAGTACGCGCTGATCTTCTTCTTGTACAAAAAACACAAAATCGATGAAGTGATTCGTTTCATCAAGATGCAATTCCAGTCGCGTGACGGTGCCTCGCAGGCGAATGATTTTCTGATGATATGTATCAGGGTGTTGTAATAGGTGAGGAATGGAAATCAGATCGCCTGTATCTTTGGTTTGTTTCGGCATCCTGGTGTGTGGTGGTGTGAAATAACCGGAAGATGTCCGGTGACTCAGGGAATGATTTTGCGTGGGAATGGAGTCGAAGAAGAGTCCCTGCCCAAGTATCCAAGCTGATGTGGAGAGAAAGAGTGTGAGGATGTTCATGTCACGCCTGAGGCAAAAGGCCTAGCTGGGTTAGTAATTAAAAAATTGAATTATATGATAACAACCTGTTATCATTTTTATACTATGACGAGGCAGCAACGATATCAACAGCGCCACAAGGAAGCGGGCCTGTGTATCTATTGTCCTCGCAAAGCCGTGAGCCAATGGTTTTGTGAAATCCATTTGCGGAAGCGACGGACGATGATGAGGGAGCGGAAAGGAAGCCGACCCTGGCATCCAGGTGGACCTGGACGGCCTCCTTTAACCATACGCACTCGTCCAACATAGATCATCCGCACTTCTTGTGACAGGACTTTTGGTGCATGATCCCCTGAAGGCTCTCTGCGTCTTTGTCTTCCCACCTAGGCCCGCAACTCTCTTTTTTTTACCCCATTTTTTCAATACCCTTTCTTCCTTAACATTATAGTAGGGTTTTAAGAAAGGCATATGCCAATTGATAGATGGCGGGGAAAGTGCTTTGCCGAGGACCGGCAATATTGAGAACGTGAATGTTGTGCTGAATGAGCCAAGGGAAAGCTTCGGATGGCTTGGGATGTGTATTGAGGTCAATGACAAGGTGCGGTCTGTGATGATGTTTCGCGAGGCGAATGGTGAGCGCGGTCCCACCCGTTGGGTTGCCGCAGGTCAGCACGAGGGTTCCATCCGAGTCCCGTACATTCCATTCGGTTCGCTGGGAAAGTTTTGACGATGGTGTGTCTTGCAGTGGGTAGTGAGACGGGATGGAACCGTCTTCGGCTTGACGACCTTTTGGGCCCCATCCGCCAATGGGAATGTTGAAGGCCAGGCCGAAATCAAGAGCAGCTCGATCCACACCGGTTTGGCCACCAGAGACAATTTTTTGTATAGGAAGTTTCTTGGTAGGCATTTTCTTGACAGGCATTTTCCAAAAAGATGGCCCTTGGCAGGTGGCGCGATGAAGGCCTTTTATGCCTTGGGGCAGCAAAATCTCAACATCCCTGTTGTTTGACCGCCTGCAAACCGAAAATACAATGTAATTGATCTCGCGAAAGAGGTCTAGCCTTTCGGTAGGTATTTGGAGTCGTCGGTATGGAGGGGATCATGAGATTAAGTCGAACTTTGAATCTCGGACTATTTTTGAGCGTCGGGTTCTGTGTGGGACTTTCTGGGTGCATTTCAGATTCATTGAATCAATATGCAGAAGCTGACTATGGGCCTAGTCTAGGCGAGCGGTTGTGTCATCCGTATTGGGATTGCCAACAAGGTCAATGGCAACGAGTGGGTAAATCTGAGATTGACACGATTGTAGATTATGCACAATGTGAGCAGGATCTCGATGTGTACGGCGAATGGTTTAGCACCCTGGTCACGTTGGGAATGGAAGCCGGTCGATGCATGGAAATGAAAGGCTATACGCTTGTGTTTCCCAATCCTCTTCGCCAGTAGGTCCTTGATAATCCTCAAATGCTGTGGATGTGTGCGAAGAATGTGTGCCTGAGGCGGTGCGTATAGTTTGAATGTTGCCCTCTTCTCCTTCCTATTTTCTCTTCATTTTCCTCTGAATGACCATCCTCAATACCCAATCCTGTTCATAATAGATAACCCTGGACGCTTGCCCTGCTCTTCATTCCATCGATATGATCGGTCTCCCAGGGAGGCGCTATGGAGAGCGCCAAATATTTAGAGCAAGTGAAAGCGCAGTGTGGTTTACGCAGTGATTATGCGTTGGCAAAATGTTTGGGCATTACCCAGCCTGAAGCCAACTTGATTCGTCGTGGGCGCAAAACGCCGAATCCTGAATTGTGTGTCAGGATCGCCGAGCTGTTAGGTCTCAATCCAGTCGAACTGCTACTGGTTGCGCAAAAAGATAAAGCGCCCACATCCGTGAAACCGTATTGGAGTATGGCGTTAACCGCGGTTGATGTCCTGTCGCAGATGCCGAAGCGCCCTCGGTATCTTCCTCTCAAGGTCAAGGCTATTGGCCAGGAGCTTCGACAGCTGACCAATCAAGTGCTGTTGTATGATGGGGCATTGGCCCATGCTGAGGCCGTCCGATTGATGGAAACCACACAACGATCGGTGGATTCTGTGATGGAGCGTTGGCATCTTTGGCGAAAGGGCGAACCGTTCTATCCCAATTATTTGTTGGTGAATCAGAGTGCCATTCAAAGGGCCGTTTCAGTTCGACGTTTATTAATACCTAAATTGAGCGATTCTCTTTCAGCCAGTCGGTTTTTCAGCCGGGAACATCACCAGTCAGGCTGAGCGAGCCATCGAGATGCCGAATCTTGGAAATTATAGGAGCTTGGGCCGTGCCAAACGAGGATGAGACTGGTCCTCCACCTGTTCCTGCCAGCATTTGGACAAACGGGTGGACTGGATGGCTGGACGGGGAGGAGATGAGGCTACTGACGTCGTGAGACCGAGAGAATCGGCGGGGGCGATTGACAGCGGACCCAGAGCTGGGCGAATCGCAGCGTGGCCATGACCGAGTGGGTGACTTTCAAGATGACCTGGCCTCCTGTCCGAACCACCTTGGCCGCGATGTCGATCACCATGCGCCGCACCGTGGTGGCGTAACTGGTCACCGGCAGCACCTCGACCAGCACATCCTCCTTGAAGGTCTCCGAGAAGAAGAAGGCGATCAGCATGCAGGAGGAGAACGCGGCATTGGCTGGGAACCGCTTGAAGGGGAGCGCCTCGACGCCAAAATCTTTCAGCCCACGATGCGGGAGTTCATCCGCCCCCCGGCGATGATGGCTGGCAATGAGGGTCTCAGGCTGGGTCCAGTGGATCTGCTCGTCGACAGACGCGGAGGCGAGCACCACAGCGTTCACGCCCAGGTTTGTCAGGATGACATTATCGGGACGGGCAAAGTCCAGCAGGCGCTGCCCATTCGTTTCCGTCACGGCTCGTGTAGACAGCGCCCGGTCGTGCCGCGCCCAGCTCTCGCACCGCCACCCGAACTCCAGATACTCCCACTCTTGGTGCCCATTGTCATAGATCGCCCACTGAGCCGGGTCTTGGGCTCTGACATACGTTTTGATCGTCGGGGACATCTTGCCGGTCATGATGACGCCCCCCTGCAATTCGTCACAAGCCTGCAGGATGGCTTCATCGAAAAAGCCACTGTCGAAGCGGATGATGATCACCACGTGAGCCCCACAGGCCTCGCGCATCAGGGGGACCATCCGCTGGAGCATATTGATCACGGTATGGCCGGCATTGCTGTGCTTGCGTCCGCCACGAAACACCGCGTCCACAATTTTGCCCGCCCAGATCATCTGCAAGGGCTGAAAACTTTGACTTGTTTGTACGTGGGCTGGACGCCATGTCGTTTCGGGGCCTCGTCGTGATCCAGCACCATGGTCTCGATGGTCGCCTCGATCACCCGAGGGCCCACCAGCTTGAGCCGCCAGACAAACAATTGATTGAGGATCGTGCGGAAGCTTCCGCCCGCCGTCCAGGCCAAGGCTTTGAAGAACCGTTTCATCGCATGCGACGACGCCAGTTGGGCTTGGGGGCTCTCCAGGGTGGCCGCATACCCCGGATCGGCTTTCAGGTGATCAACGTACCGCAGATGCCGGCTGGTGCCATCGAGGAAGAAACAGAAGAGCGGCTGGAAGAGGGACCAAAGGGGCAGGCCTTTGCGGCTTTTGCGGAGCGGGCCAAAGGCCTGCTCCAAGAGCGGCGCCATCTGGATCTGCGAGCGGTCGCGGACGAAGAGGGCTAAGCCGCCGCGGCTCGTCAGCGTATCCGAGGTGGTGGCGACATGAGCCATTCGGTAGGTGGGCTGGGTCTCAGGCATCGGGGTCACACTCACTTGTTGGGTGATCGGGTGATCGGGTGATCGGATGAGAGGGGTGGTCCGAATGAGTATACCCTAGGCTCGCGCGGACATGCTCACGTTTCGGGAACGTTGTTCAAGAAAGAATCGCTCAATTTAGGTAAAACAAGAACTCTAAAAGACAAGTATGGAGGAGAACAGCCAATGCCGTCCTTAAGAAATGCGATATGTCGCGCTACTCATCGACATGCCGTTTCTCATACAGCGAGATGATCTGAGAACGATGCGTGATATGTAGTTTTTTAAACACGGTGGCAAGGTAATTCCTGATAGTTTTTTCAGATAAATCCATGGCTTCCGCAATTTCTTTATTCCTACGGCCCTTCGCCAACAATTCGACCAGTCTGGATTGTTGAGGACTCAAATTCCAATCCAATAACCCGTCTGGATCTTGTGTTTTCCTCACCCAATTCTGAACTTCCATTAATGTATCCTGCTCAAATATCGAATGGCCATCGGCTACCAACTCAATCGTCGGGATTAATCGATCCCTTGCTGACTCTTTCAATACATATCCGGATGCCCCGGCCAACACCGCAGAATAGACCGCAGCCTTTTCTTGGTGCAGGGCTAAAAACAGCACACGAATCCCTGGAAATGTTTCTGTAATTTCTCGACAAGCTTCCGCGCCCGTACGATCAGGCAGAATCACATCCGTGAGAAGTACGTCAGGCCGTGATAATTTTAATTGGGTTACGGCTTCTTGATACGTTCTGGCACAACCCACCAAACGGAGAGTTATACTCAAAAGTTGGGGATGATCTGAAAATCAAAGGCGGCGTATCCTGGTGATAAGCACATCACCAACCTTTCAGACAAAAGGAGGATACGCCATGAAAAAGCG
>JAQBUF010000093.1 GCA_027623995.1 Nitrospirota bacterium | reverse complement strand
ACTTCAGGCTGGTCACGTTCGCCTGAGAGGGACTTGCACCCTCCTGATCAAACGCCTTCACAGGCGCACTAGCTGCGGCATCTTATGCCGCCCCTCCTTTTTGTTTCCTTGGGCAGTACGAAGGCCTGAAGAGGGCATGATAAGATCGTGCAGCTACAAAAGAAATACACCTGAGGAATCAATTCCACCTTGCCACAAAATGGCATTCTTCATTCGTCTTATTTAAAAGTTAAAATACTCTCGCACCAAATTTTCCGGGAGGTTGTTCACGAAAAAACGGGGAAGTAGGTAGATCACACAAGTCGTGAAGAAATGATCTGTGGATACTCAGGAAAGTACTGTGCAATGAGAGGAAGATCAAAGGAACGCAGTATGGATTCCTTGGATTCTCGTTCCAATAAAAACTCAAAAGATTTTTCGATGAGGGTTTCAGGCTGAACGCCTGCTCCGTATTTTTGAAGGTCTCCCGGAGCGGCAGTGACGGTATGAATGGTGCTTGATGCGCCTTCACGTACTTCCACGCGAAATTGTTCGTCACTCAATCGTTGGACGTGAATTTCTGCCATCAAACACTCACCAACCACGAAGCAAATACAAGCAGGGCAAGCTGCATTGCCGTTATGGCGCTTCCATTTCAGGAGTCGTTCGTCCAAACGGATTCACCTTCTGCATCGCATGAGCCCACAGGGTTTGATAGGTTTCCTGTCCTTGTAACAGCCGGCAATATCGATGCAGTACGCCTTGGTACGGACCTGGAAATGTGCGCCCTAACCATCGATGCCATGAGCGTGGCAGACCATAGACCACTGTATTCAATTTTGAAGCGATGCGAAACTCCTCGGCGAATTCTCGCATGATCGCCGCTTCATAGTCTTCAAGACTCCCATGCTCCTCCCGCAAAAATTTTACGATGCTCGTCCCAGCCAGTTGTCCTGACCGCACGGCATACAGAATCCCCTCTCCTAACAAAGGGTCAACCAAATGCCCAGCATCGCCAACCAGGACAGCTCGATCATGAACCAAACCACCATTCCACTTATGACCTTTGAAGCCAGGAGATCGATTAAACACGGGAATCGGGTGCCCCACAGGTGTGGGGATCGTCAAGCCAGCAAGAGAAGGTTCCTCTTGGGAAAATTGCTGAAAACTGCGTTTAGGCCGACTGTCGCCACGGACGAATTCCCCAACGCCAATTGACAAGCCATCACGTTTCGGGAAAATCCACCCATATCCCTTCTTCGCCGCATTGAGACTAATGACGGCTAATTTTAATTCACCAGGTTTAGGTAGGACAGTCTCACGGATTTCAGACACACCAAAGATCTCACTCTCCAATGCAGGAATATTGTGCAACCCTCGCCCAGGAAATAACTGTTGGGCCACCACACTCATGGCCCCATCGGC
The DNA here is from genome assembly GCA_027623995.1 of Nitrospirota bacterium. GTDB lineage: Bacteria > Nitrospirota > Nitrospiria > Nitrospirales > UBA8639 > Nitronereus. The sequence continues at coordinate 4,902 of JAQBUF010000093.1, read as the reverse complement.
TCCTACCACAACCCGCCCGTGGTATTCCCCTTTGGTCGTGGTCACCTTGACGCCATCAGGAAGTACCTCCAACTTTTTCACCGCTTCGTCTTCATGTACCTCCGTCCCACTCTGCTGCGCTAGGGTCATAAGCCATTGATCGAATCGTGCACGCATAACCATAAACGCAAACGGTTCTGGAGACTCGACAAAAAACGATTCCTCAGGACCGTACGTAAACTGCAGGCGATGAACCGTCTCCTCGACCACCTCTTTATATTCAGGCGGCAAAATGTGATCGATCCGAGCCGATAACGCTCCACCACAGACTTTGTATCGAGGGTGGGTGTGCTTTTCCAAGCCCAGCACTGAGAACCCTGCCTGGCTGAGTTCATACGCCGTCGAAGACCCTGCCGGGCCCATGCCAACGACAATCACGTCATACCAGGTCTTGCGTGGAACACTATTCATGGAAACGGTCGTTCCCTTACTGGAAAAGTGGATTTATCAGATGAAGATTCCCAATGAGATCGAACACACTTTACTCTAATTGAAACCGCGCCACCACAAGAAAAACATAGGCATTCAAGAGCATCCGGCCATCGAACACTTCACAATCATCCAACATTCCAATGAAACGCAAAGCTTTCCATGGTGAGATGTGTGACACAGAATAGGCGAAGTGGTATAACTCCTTTCTCGATGAGGTTAAAAATTCAAGATCAAACAGATGAGGAGTCGTTATGTCAGAGTCCCAGTCCACGCCACCACCAGGAAAGGAAATTGCCACCCTGGGAGCCGGATGCTTTTGGTGTGTCGAAGCGGCGTTTGATATGTTGCAGGGCGTGGAGTCCGTGGAATCTGGTTACATGGGTGGGAAACTGCCCAACCCGTCATATGAAGCCATCTGTACAGGAGCCACAGGCCATGCTGAAATCGTTCAGGTCACCTTCGATCCGTCAGTGATTTCGTTTCGAGACATTCTCCAGGTGTTCTTTTCACTCCATGATCCAACGACACTCAATCGCCAGGGCAATGATGTCGGCACGCAATATCGATCGGTCATTTTCTATCATTCCTCGGAACAGGAAGCCACCGCCAAAGAAGTCATCGCGACCTTGACCAACGAGAAACTCTTTGATGCCCCGATCGTAACGGAAGTCTCCCCGGCTCAACCGTTCTACATGGGAGAAGACTATCACCAAGAATATTTCGTGCGAAATCCCATGCAACCCTATTGCTCCTATCTCATTGGCCCAAAAATCACCAAGTTTCGGAAACAATTTGAAGCAAAATTGAAAGCGTGAAGACCGCTACGCATGAATCACGAATCTCACATCTTCTAGCAACACGTTACGTATCATGACCATACCCTCCTCGGATCGGTCCGATCACCCGACCCACCAACAATCAAAAAACACTGGCGTTTGGATTCTTGGCATCTCAGGCTACTATCACGATAGTGCCGCCTGCATTATCAAAGACGGTCACATTATCGCCGCCGCTCAAGAAGAACGATTTTCCCGAAAAAAACATGACGCTCGATTTCCTGTTCACGCCATTACCTATTGCCTGCAAGAAGCCAATATCACTTTGAGTGATTTGGAAAGCATCTCGTTTTACGAAAAACCATTTCTCAAATTTGAACGACTCCTGGAAACCTATCTCTCGTATGCGCCCAAGGGACTGGTGTCCTTTTGGCAAGCCATGCCCGTGTGGTTAAAAGAAAAACTGTTTCTCAAGAATCGTCTCACCAAGCAATTAGAAAATTTTGGAATACTGAGGGGGCCTGATCCCTTACCACCGTTGTCCTTTCCCGAACACCATGAGTCACATGCCGCCTCGGCATTCTATCCGTCACCCTACGAACATGCCGCGATTCTGTGTATGGATGGCGTCGGCGAATGGGCCACGACCTCTGTCTGGGCAGGAAACAATCATACCATCACCCCACTATGGGAAATCCCCTTTCCGCATTCACTCGGACTCCTGTACTCGGCATTCACCTACTACACTGGGTTTAAGGTCAACTCCGGCGAGTATAAAGTCATGGGCCTGGCTCCCTATGGTCAGCCTACCTATACGAAACTGATCAAGGACCATTTGATTGACATCAAACCGGATGGCACGTTTCGGCTCAACATGGAGTACTTTAATTTTTGTACCGGACTCACCATGACGAACCGCAAGTTTGACAAACTCTTTGGTGGCCCACCCCGCACAGCCGAATCAACCCTCACGCAACGGGAAATGGATCTCGCACGATCCGTTCAAGAAGTCACCGAAGAAGTCATGTTGCAACTCGGCGAAACCGTTCATCGGGAAACCGGCATGGACTATTTATGCATGGCAGGAGGAGTCGCGTTGAATTGTGTCGGGAATGGACGGCTCCTTCGCGAAGGGCCCTTCAAAGGGATTTGGATTCAACCCGCGGCTGGAGATGCGGGTGGAGCCATTGGCGCGGCGTTACAAACCTATCATCACATGCTTGGCCATCCACGTACCTGCAACCCTCCACACGATGCCATGCAAGGCTCCTATCTCGGACCAGCCAGTTCAAATGAAAATATCGAACAGTACCTGCGCACGGTGGAGGCTAAATACACGAAATATTCAGATGATAACTTTTACGAAACCGTGGCGAAGTCACTAGCCGAAGGAAAAATCGTAGGCTGGTTTCAGGGGCGAATGGAATTTGGGCCAAGAGCGCTGGGTGGACGAAGCATTCTCGGTGATCCTCGAAACCCTGAGATGCAATCCGCTATGAATCTCAAGATTAAATATCGAGAATCCTTCCGCCCCTTTGCCCCTTCGGTCTTACGAGAACGCGTGACGGACTATTTTGAATTGGACGCCGACAGCCCATACATGCTAATCGTGGCCCCCGTGAAAGAATGCCGACGACTACCCCAAGCCCCAAACCCAGAAAATCTTTGGGGCATTGACCTCTTACATCAAGCGCGATCCGACATTCCTGCGGTCACACATTTGGACTACTCCGCGCGAGTACAAACCGTCACAGAAGATACCAACCCACGCTACTATCGCCTGTTGCAAACTTTCGAGAAGCAAACGGGATGTGCGGTCCTCGTCAACACTTCGTTTAATGTCCGAGGCGAACCTATTGTGTGTTCGCCCGAAGACGCGTATCGTTGCTTCATGCGAACAGAAATGGATGTATTGGTGTTGGAAAATTGCGTCCTCTTCAAAACTGATCAAAAAGCCTGGGAAGAAGAAACCGACTGGAAACAGGAATTCGCCTTAGACTGATCAAGCAAGAACACGGACATGAACACTCAACACTTGGACTCAGAAACTCCAGAAATTCTTCCTCAACAACTTCGCTCATTTGGATTGCTAGTTGGAGGAGTGTTTTCCCTCATAGCGTTGTGGCCGCTCGTGATTCGGCAAGAAGGCATTCGCGAGTGGGCGTTGGTACCCGCCGTGGTGTTAATCCTTGGCGCCCTACTCAAACCACTGTGGTTACGACCGCTATTTGTCGGTTGGATGAAGGTGGGACATGTACTCGGATGTATCAACACACGAATCATTCTCGGCATCGGCTTCTTCTTGGTGTTTACTCCCATTGGGCTCATTCGTCGCCTGCTGGGAAAAGACTCGTTACATCGAAAGCTTGAACCTGAGCAATCAACGTATCGGTCCCCACGCCAAGCTCGACTTGGTGAACACATGAAAAAACAATATTGAACTCGCGGGACAAGTTCACAGGCGACACGTTAAGCAGATAAACTTGTAGGTAATCAAAAGGAAGTATGTATGTTTGAATTCACCAAAGAACTCTGGGAATTTCTTCGGGAACGAAAAAAGTTCTGGCTGCTGCCAATCATTGTCTTCTTGGTACTTCTGGGCAGCCTCATAGTATTAACGGAAGGGTCGGCAGTCGCACCTTTTATTTACACGTTGTTTTGAGGAAAAGAATTCACAAAATTAATTAGGCTAAAATCCTCCTCCTATTTCAACGTCATCATTCCCGACATTAGTAATCGGGAATCCAGGTTTGAATTTTATAATATGCAGGGTTTCGTCCCTGCAGCCGGGTCCTTTTGTTTCGGCAAAAGGACTCAAAAAAAATTCGGCCTAAAATTCAGTTCAATGAAATTCTGGCTGGCCTCATCGACATACTGCATGACCTTCGCTAAGATGCAAAATTAAAAGTAAGGCGAAAAGAAAGGAGCCTCATGGAACGTATCGTAAACCTTCATATTGAAAAATTGCCGGAAGGCATGTACCTGGCAACCTCTGATGAACTTCAAGGATTGGTTGCCCAGGGACGAACAATTCAGGAGACCGTTGAAATTGCACGGGATGTGGCCAAAAAATTGTTGGAAGCCAAACAAGAGCGAGAAGGAGAGGTACCCTTTCCCCCCGCCCGTGAGAACTTTGATTACCCTCTTATCGTAAACGCCTAATGGGTCGGTTTGCTGGATTTAAATGCCGGGAAATTTGCAGACGTCTCAAAGAACTGGGATTTGCCTTTGATCGGCAAGCAGCTGGCAGTCATGAAATTTGGTTCAACCCCACGAAGAAACTGTACACCACGATTCCTAATCATCCAGGCGATATGCCCGAAGGCACCCTGAGAGCCATTCTTAAACAAGCTGGGATCAAACCCGAAGAGTTTCTTTCCCTTTAACTCACCTCATTTAGGCCATTGATCTCTAAACTCCGTACTTCCCGATATTGTTAATCGGGAATCCAGATTAGGAATTTTTATATGCAGGGTTTCGCCCCTGCAGACAAGGTCCTTTTGTTTCGGCTAAAGGGACCAAAACCATGTTTGCCCGTGCGCGGCCCCAAGGGGGTAACGGAACATGTCAACCTGTTGTGGACAGTCATTTCACAGATAACATCTCTTTCACGTAGCCAGCGGCCCTCAACGTCGGGAAATTTACGCGATCATCA
>JAQBUF010000092.1 GCA_027623995.1 Nitrospirota bacterium | reverse complement strand
TGGCGCCCTCTTCCACACGGCAATAGCCAATGATACTAGAAAGAGGCAGCATGAGATGCTGCAGCTACAAGGTCTTTTTAAGAAATGCCGCAGGGAGCCCACATGAGAGGTTACAGCAACTTTTTCTGGCTAATGCCCATGGTTTCCGAGGTGTTTTGCGGTATATCATTTGAAGTGCGACGAATCTTTGACCACAAGAAACCGCATCGCACCCATTTTGGTGACAGCATTGGCTTCATAGCCGACAAAAATATCAATGCGGTATTGGCCCGGCATCCATCCATGATTAGTGGGAGGGAAGAATTTAAGGTAACCGCTTTCGTCTTCCAAGGCGAGATACGCCGTATCTTCATCGATCATTTCAGTCGTGTTGCTCCCCGAGGCAGGGTCAGGAAACAGTTGCCCAATGACTTGATAGGCTGAGTAATGTTTGAATACACGGAAGACGACATATACTGCGGCTGCCTCTATCGTAAATTCTTCCGTCGGGCGCACGGGGTAATACAGATTTCCACGTCTGAACTCTAAGTCTTCATCGAAATCTTCCGCCAGGGTAATGTCTAAAAAAAGGCCTTTCGGTTTTTGATCCAGAGCGGGTTGGCTGGGTGCGCCGGGGTCTTGAAGGTCTTTATAGTAGGGAAGAGGGTTGGGGGAAGCTTCTGAAGGATTGCTAGGGAGCGTATCAAATTCTGAAAACCCGTGCTGCGTTTCAGCTGGATCAAATGGTGAGAGAGATGGTGGTGAGGTGTCTATTGGATCTTGAGCGCTTGCTTGGTTGAGAGAAATCAGGATGACAGATAGTCCTAGAAACGCCAGGGGTATGAGTTGGGCAAGTTTCGCAATCCTCATAATTAAACCGCAGGGTAATTTTGCTTTTAGTACCATAATCGGTTGCCTTTGAGAGGAGAAGTCTCTTGCGTAGCTGCGCCATCTCACCTGCCTTCGCCGGAGCGGCTTCGCGCAGGCAGGTGGCGCTCCTGACGCGGGGGCAGTATAAGATACTGCGGCTACACGGGAACGTTATTTTCCAAACGGTTAAACTTTTATGGCGAGCCCATCATCTGTCTGTCAAGAAATAGGACTTCCTTGCGGCCCCAAAAATCTGTTTGTTAGTATCCAGACCCCTTGGCAGAATTTTCACGAAAACGAAAAGTGTAAGAATTTACTTATGGCTGCACAAACGACGACAACTGATGATGCCCTCCCCCAGCTTTTAGGCGACTTCTCGCCGATTGATATCTGGCAAGCTCATATGAATAAAGTGTTCTATGGGTTACGGGGTGACCAACTCCGAGATTTGTATCAGACCTTTGCGGCGGCTGACTATCGGCTGAGTTTTGCCTTGGCTGCCGATTATCTTGAGCGCGTCCAACGACGAGAAAAAACAAATCCCGCTGCTTCTTCAACACCTCTGACCATTATGGAATGGGGCTGTGGTAATGGAAATCTGGCCGCCTGTTTCCTGGATCGTGTTCGAGCTTTAGATTCCGCGGGAACGGTCTATCCGCGAATTGAATATATTCTTATCGATTCATCCGATGTCGTGCTCGAAAGCGCTAAAGCCAATGTTGATTTGGCGAAGCATCAAGGGCGCATTAAGTTCGAACAAGCTCAAGCACCGGATTTGGCATCGTATAAAGACGGGTCGATCGATCGTATTATTTGCAACGAATTTTGGAATGAGTCTCCCACGAAGCTGTTATTGCGAAAAGTCGGAGATATCATGGAGGAGCATGTTCGTCCAAATCTCCAAGAGACCCGCTTGCAGGATTTTCCTGATTGGCCTGGATTTATAAAAGCGTTCGAGGAAGTGGATGTGTCAGCGCTAAAGGCATTGCCGCCTTTCTTGGAAGATATTGTGTGGGAAAGAGAGTACCACAAGATTGAAGCCAAAGATGTTCCCTTTCGACGGCTGATCACGGACTTTATAAAGTTTATTGACCAGGAAGTGTTGGTGCCAATAAATGTCGGAGCGGCGGCTTCTCTCAAAGAAGCTAAACGGTTATTGGCCGGTGATGCGATTGGGTTCAGCGCCTTTGATGCAGGGACCGCGGACCTTTCAGTGTTAAACGATCCCGAGAAGCCTTGCTATAACCTGCTAGGCGGGCAATTTAGTTTCATGGTGAATTTCGCCTTACTTGAAGATGTGGCGAGACTGTTGGGAAGTAAAGAGCTGAGCGTCGAGGCGCAAAAAGAATTTGTTGGACGAAACCTTGGCACGAATGTGATGAGCCTCATGGATGTGCTCGCATCTCATCCTCGGTTACCTGAGGGCGAACAGTGGGATGTCGATCGCTTCATTCTTAAAACGATTGGGGCCATTAATTGTGCGTATCAAAGTCCGTATGAACGGAAGATCGAATTTCCCATTCCACCGAATATGCCCGAAAGCCAACGAGAAGAATTGGACCAACTGCTGGGAGGCCTGAAGTCCACAGGTGTTCCTGATACGATTGCCTATTTAACGGAAGAAGAAGTGCTTGGCGTGTCCGGGAAATTAGAAGAGTTGGGATACGAGCGCGAAACCCTTCGCGCCGTCTTACAAGCCCCACCGCAACCAGTAGATTATTTCCATTTCTTTTATGTGCCGACTGCGTGATTCAACGATTAGCTAGTACTTTTAACTTTCTAAATAAGATACGTGAAGGCTGTCCCAAAGTTAATGAAGAAGAGGTCCTAGAGGAATTGCTTCTGTAGCTGCACGATCTAATCGTGCCCTCTTCACCGGCAGCAATGGCCAATGATGTCAGAAAGACGCGGAATGAGATTCCGCAGCTACAAATTTCATGACCAGTTTATTGGTCATTTCCTTAACATTGTTCAAATTACTTAATGGGTAAAAAATAAGCTGTAGGTGGCCGGATCTGGACTTAAATGCCCGTTGATGAATTTTTCTTTCAGAAAAGTGAAATTCTTGTAGATTTCTTGAAATTGAGCTTGTATACTGCGCCCGTTTAGAATAGTGCCGGATTGGCGCAAAAATAAAGTATTACCACTAAGAGGTTGTGAATGCTTGGATCGTTTGGCTGGATGGAACTCCTTCTCATATTATTTATCGTCCTGATCATTTTTGGAGCGGGAAAGATTCCACAGCTTGGAGAAGGATTGGGCAAAGCCATCAAAGGCTTCAAGAAATCTATAAATGAAGTTGACGCCATGGATGTCACTCCGACACCGGAGCAAGAAGGATTTCAACAGACCCAACCAATGCAAACACAGCAAGTTTCCGAGCAACCACTGGCGCAAGGCACCGTGCCACCACCGGCGCAACCCATGGAACAGCCAGCTCCGGTACAACCACAAGAGACAAGACAGGGATAAACGCAAGCGGCGTAAAGAGAATAAGGTAAGGCGAGAGAGTATATGAAACATGTAAGGGGAATTTTTCGCTTCACGTTTCACGCCTCACACTTCACGGGAGAAAATAATGTTTGGCCTAGGCGCAATGGAAGTTTTAATCATCCTGGTCATTGCATTTCTCCTGTTTGGGCCAAAAGAGCTTCCTGAAATAGGCAAGCAATTAGGAAAAGCCGTAAAAGGCTTCAAGGAAACAGCAGACGATCTCCGGCAGTCCGTTGAACCAGAGATAAATATGATTCAGCAAGAAGTGAAAATGGTTGGGCAGGATTTGGAATCATCGATGAAGGAAGCGGAGGAAAGTATAAAAGGCGCTGGGGATGCAGCATCATCTGGAATTAGCGACGGATCCAAAGCAGGATAAGGCTTTTTGTAGCCGCAGTATCTTCCTGTCCTGAGCGTGGCCGAAGGAATGTGGCAAAACGTTTGTGGTAGTTGTAGCTGCAGCGTCTCACGCTGCTCTTGAGGTTGAATTTTCGGAAGAGGCGCCGTAAAGACGGCGCAGCTACAAATGAAGGAATTGTAAGTCTGCGGCGTCTCATGCCGCGAGTTTCTAAAGTTTTTGTAGCTGCAGCGTCTCACGCTGCTCTTGATTTTAAATGGCTAAGATGAATAAACCGTCTCTAAAATTCATCGAAGTTTTTGGAAGTGTTGCATATTTGATGCAGTGATTGCAGTAAGTCGCCAGGGATAGTAATAAAAAGAATAATGCATTCAATGGGTTGCAATAAGTAATAAAATGGTATAATTATGGCATAAAAAGTTTATCACTAGTGGGCATTATCTAAGGATTTTAACCCAGGTGCCCCGAGGCAACTTAACTCAACAAAAGGAGGGAGGGGACACGAAAAAATTAGAAAGGCATTGCAGGAAAATGGATGTTTTCCTAAAGATTTCAACGTCCCGTGCCGAACGTGAAGGGACACTAAGGGAACGTAACGTAAGTTTCGGAACGTAGTGCAGTCATAACAGAAGACAAAACATTGGGGTAGTAAGGAATGAAAACTACAGGTTTTGTGAAAAACTATCCCGCGGGGGAACTAACTTACAGGAGGAGTGCAATGAAAGGATTTAGCAACGGTCTCAAGTTGACAACGGCTGCTGTGTTACTCGTCACGATGACAGCCGCTCCAGCTTTTGCCGCAAAAACCACACCGGCGACTGACAAAAATTCAGCCGTTCCGGCAGTCCCACGTGCCATTCCGAACTTGATTCCGTATCACAAGTTCGATCCACCCACAAGCAAGCTGTTCGACATCAACAAACTGAACATCACTGGAGACATCCGAGTTCGGATGGAAGGGCGAAACAGTGGTCGTTTTGGTCTTGCCACAGCAGGGGCTGCTGCAGCGGCTGGAACAGGTTCAACTAGCCGAAACAACGATTTCTTTGTCCAGCAATGGGTGCGTCTTGGTATTCATTACACCATTTCCCCTGATGTGGTGTTTTTCTTCCAACCCCAATACTCCAAAAACTGGGGTGCTGCAGCGAATGATCCAAATTCAGGTGCCAATACTGGTGTTTCAGGAGCAACTGGGGTCGGTAATGAAATATTCGCTCGTCAAGCTTTCATGTTGATCAGAAATTTAGGCGTGAAGAATTTGACTGCCAAAATTGGTCGTCAATTAGTAGTCTGGGGTAACCACCGTATGTTTGGTCACTTCGACTGGAACAATATTGGGTGGGCATTTGATGGTGCGACTTTGGACTACAAAGCCATGGACAATGTCGCAATCCAGGCTGGTTGGTTAAGAGTGCGTGAAGGAGATTGTGGTGGTGCCGCAGGTACAAACTCCGGTGGTGGTGGTTGTTCTGGTGGTTCCACTACTGGTGCAGGTGCTGATGCCAACATTATTTATTTACGTGCGCCAATGAAATTTGCAGGCGTCGTGATTGAACCTACCTATATTTGGCATGACAGTGGTACGGGTGGTGCCTTATCTGGTAACCGACCTTCAAACCAATCCCGCCATACCATTGGTGGTCGTGTGACCACGAAGCGAGCAATCTCCAAAGTCACTGTTGACGTGACTGGTGAAGGGTACTATCAATTTGGTGAAATTGCAGGACTTGCTTTTGCAAGAACCATGGACATTGAAGCCTATGCCATGCATATTGATGCAGGCGTGACGCTTCCAGTTCCGATGCAACCACGAATTGGTGGTGAATTCAACATTGCTTCAGGTGATCAAAAAGCCAATACTTGTACGACAAATAATACCGCCAGTCCAACTACTTGTAACAACGAATGGCGTGGTTTTGATCAATTGTTCCCAACGAACCATATTCACTTCGGATATATGGATCGCATGTCTTGGAAGAATATGATTCATTTTGCTGCCAACTTGAATCTACGACCGACCAAGAACAGCCATCTGGAAATTAGTGGACATAAGTTCTACCTTAACGAAACAAATGACAACTGGTATGGTGCCAACCAGGCCATTTTTGTGACTTCAAAAGAGGGTAATACTGAAGATGACCTCGGAAGTGAAGTCGATGTGGTATATACCATGTTCTTCACCCCAGGGAATCACGTTGCCTGGCAAATCGGTGGAGGCGTGTTCATGCCCGGTGACTTTATTGATGGAAATACCTCATCAGCCTTTAATGGTGTAGGTGTGGCCAATGAAACCTGGGGTTATACCCAACTCTGGATTAACTGGTAGTCGTACTTTAAGGAAGGGAATGTAACCTCCCTCTCCGTTATCCTAATCCCCGCTGAGGCTAACCCCTCAGCGGGGATTTTTTTGTTGCTTGCCCACTCGTTCTCGAATAACCCACCTCGTCATTCCTCTCGCCATCAAAGGGTGAACTCAACATCTCGGACAATTTCTCCCTGTAGCTGCGGCATCTAATGCCGCCTCTTCAATTTTCAATCATTATGATTCCCACAAAACGGCTCACCTACTGTTGATAAATTTTGTAGCTGCAGCGTCTCACGCTGCCTCTCCCAGGTGTCATTGGGTTTTGACGCGAGGGGAAGAGGGCACGATGAGATCGTGCAGCGACCATCATTGAAATTTGTAGCCGCAGCGTCTCACGCTGCCTCTTCAATTCGCAAACACCATGTGGGCCATGAACCTACCCAAGTTCAAACAGAAAATATTTGTAGCCGCAGCG
>JAQBUF010000030.1 GCA_027623995.1 Nitrospirota bacterium | reverse complement strand
TCATCCGACATAATTTCCTGAGGTGAACGTGGATTTTCTAGGTAGAATCCATCTTCCAACTGCCGTTTTTAGGATAAACGGGATTTAAAAAATTTGGAATTCCATTTACTAGACACGGGCCACTTCGCGCTAGAGGAAGATGGTAAGGTCATCGCGGCACACATACGACGTTTTTTGGACAAATAAACTGAATCCGTATAGTGATAAGAAAGGAGAACCGAACATGAAACAACCAATCAGCGATATTGCCTTTACCCCAGCCGTGAAAGCCATTCAAAAGCGTATGGGTTCACGGAGACAAGATGAACGCATGGAAGACCGAGGGGGTTGGACCGACACCATCACCCAAGACCTTTCAGATTTTATCGCCGAGCGTGACTCGTTCTACTTGGCCACCGCCACTGCGGACGGTCAGCCCTATATCCAACACCGTGGCGGACCAAAAGGGTTTCTCAAGGTATTGGATGACCACACATTGGCCTTTGCCGACTTTGTGGGCAATCGACAATACATTACCGCTGGCAATCTCGCCGAAAACAACAAGGCCTTTATTTTTTTGATGGATTACGCCAACCAACAAAGAATAAAAGTTTGGGGCACAGCGGAAGTAGTGGAGAATGATCCAAAGCTTCTGGACGAGCTCAACGATGCCAACTATAAAGGCAAGCCCGAACGCATTATCCGCTTTTACGTGAAAGCCTGGGATGTCAATTGCCCACAACACATTACCCCAAGGGTTGATGAAGAAACGGAGGGAATAATTCAGAACTTGAAACTTCGTGTGGCCGAGCTTGAGGCGGAAAATATAGACTTAAAATCAAATTACCATTCGCAGGCACAAAGACATTCAACGAATTCCTAAAATCGGCAATTAGGCCCAATTCTCAACGCGAAGACCTGGGACCCGTTTGAATTCTCGTTCATTATTAGTAGCAATTCGCACACCAAGGCTCAGGGCATGGGCTGCAATTAACAGATCCATTGAACCTACGAGTTGCCCTTTTGCTTCCAGTTTTGTTCTTAGCTCTCCATACACTCTGGCGGCCTTATCATCGAATGTAGCAACCTCCAAGGGTTCAATGAACTGTTCGAGGGCTTGGCGATTTCGTTTTTGATGCAGGCTTTTGCTTACTCCGAATTCCAATTCCGCGAGGGTCATGACAGAGATACCAATATCTCCAACCACAAAGGATGTAAATATTTCCAGAACCGATTGCGGCTGCTGTTTAATAATATAAATACAGATATTGGTATCGAGCATAATTTTCATGAAAAGAGCTTGCCCCGGGTTTGAATCTTCGGCTGCTTCCGTCCATGAACCATAAAATCTTCACTGAATTTCTTAAGACTTCCCAGGAGGGAAACCCAGGACTGCTTGGTAGGCGTTAAGATAAGGGCATTTCCTTTTTTTTGAATTTCCACCTCATCACCTTCTAGCTGAAATTCTTTCGGTATCCTGACCGCCTGGCTATTCCCACTTCGAAAGATTTTTGCCGTCTTCATGCGAACCTCCTCATGTATATACGTCATGATATACAACAGGCTCCATTAGGTCAATTCAAGAACATCCAACAATAATGCAACCCAATTTCGAATTTTTCAGCTCCTGACCTTTTAGGGGTGAGATTGTCGCCACTTGGTCACATACCATTCCACGGTTTTGTGAATGCCGGCTTCGAACTCATGGGCAGGTTGCCAGCCGAGTTCCGTCTGAATTTTTCGTGAATCGATTGCGTACCGCCAATCGTGGCCTGGACGATCGGTGACGAAACTGAGCAGCTTCAAATATTTCTCTTCGTTTTCCCCTGTGACTTCGGCCAGCGTTCGACACAGCAGCTTCACGATCTTGATATTACTCCAGTTATTCGAGCCGCCTATATTGTAGGTCTCCCCGAGGTTTCCCTGTTCAATCACGTTCCAAATCCCTGTGCAGTGATCTTCGACATACAACCAGTCTCGCACATTCGTTCCGTCACCATAGACGGGGATGGGGTGGCCATTGAGACAGGAACGAATCACGGTAGGAATAAACTTCTCTTGGTGTTGATACGGACCATAATTATTGGAACAATTGGTCGTGGTCGTCGGCAATTGATACGTGTGCTGATAGGCTCTCACTAAATGATCCGAGGCAGCTTTACTCGCGGAATATGGGGAGTTTGGCGCATAAGATGTCGTCTCCGTAAACGGTGGGTCTTCCGGACCGAGCGTTCCGTATACTTCATCCGTTGATATATGATGAAACCGACATTGCGTGTGGTCCCAACCTTTTTCCTCCAACCAAAACTTTCGAGTCTCTTCTAATAACACAAACGTCCCCTGCACATTGGTTTCAATGAAAACCCCTGGGCCAGCAATGGCACGATCCACATGGGATTCCGCGGCGAAGTGCACCACCGTATCAATGTCATATTGTCGCAATAGAGATGGCACTAACGCCTGATCGCAAATATTGCCGAGAATAAATGTGTGCTGGCTAGAATCAACAGATCCTTCAAGATTATCTCGCGAACCAGCATAGGTCAGCGCATCGAGATTCACGATGTTCACCGAAGAGTTGGTCGTGAGGAGGTCGCGAACGAAATGCGAGCCAATGAATCCGGCTCCTCCGGTGACTAAGACTGACCGTGGAGAAAATCTGGACATGCACATAGCTCCTTTACGCATTGCTGCATACTCTCATGCCATGAGGGAGACTGAATACCAAAGACTTGATCGATCTTGGAACAATCGAGGACGGAATACAGGGGTCGCTTGGCCAAGGTAGGATATCCATCAGTGGCAATGGGATCTAAGCGCCCAGACTTGAAGGGCGAAATGTCTTGAGCCCGCTTGATAATGGCTTGGGCAAATTCATACCACGTGGTTTCCCCGGCTCCACAAAAGTGGTAGGTGCCCCACAACACGTCTTTGCCCTCTTGGATCATTTGGGTGATCACCACCACCGCCGAGGCCACATCTTTCGCCCAGGTGGGACACCCATGCTGATCATTGACCACTCGTAAATCCTTCCCCGCTTTGGCTCTGGCCACAATCGTCTTCAAAAAGTTTTTACCGTACATGCTATACAGCCAGGCCGTGCGAAGAATGATATGGTGGGGGTGGCATTGCCGCACCGCCTCTTCACCGTCCCACTTACTTTGTCCGTACACACCCAGTGGAGCTTTTGGATCTTCTTCTCGATACGGGCGACGGCTTTTACCATCAAACACATAATCCGTTGAGATGTGAATCAAAGGGATGCCCAAGCCATGAGAAACCTCGGCCAAGCATTTCACGCCATCACGATTAGTCGCAAACGCCAGATCTGGCTCGGTCTCTGCTTGATCAACAGCCGTATACGCAGCGGCATTGATAATCACTGAAGGCGGATCATGAAGAAGAACATCTCGAATTGTTTGAGGCTTGCACAAATCAACTTCTGGACGGCCTTGACACACCACGTCAATCCCGGTCGTGCGGAAGCATTCCCGTAGTTCCTGAGCGACCATGCCGTCTTTGCCGATAATGAGGATATTCACGAGGAAGTTGTCAATAAAGGCAGATTGGTTTTGGAGACATCCTGAAGGCGAGGCAAGGTTTGATCTTTTTCCGAAACCGTCGGCGCAGTCATTCCCCAGGCTATCTTTAACGCCTCATCGTCCCAGCGAATTCCGTATTCATCGTTGGGTTCATAAAAGTCCGTACACAAATAATGCACGTCGGCGATTTCAGAGAGCACCACATAGCCATGAGCAAATCCTGGCGGGACGTATAGTTGCCAATGATTATCCTCCGATAACACTTCCCCAACCCATTGGCCAAACGTTGGCGATCCCACCCGAATATCTACCACCACATCAAAAATTTCACCCCTACTGACCCAGATCAATTTCCCTTGCGGGTGTTTCAATTGATAATGAAGACCCCGAACAACGCCCTGT
Organism: Nitrospirota bacterium; assembly: GCA_027623995.1. Classification (GTDB taxonomy): domain Bacteria; phylum Nitrospirota; class Nitrospiria; order Nitrospirales; family UBA8639; genus Nitronereus. Next base: position 34,484 of record JAQBUF010000030.1, on the reverse strand, counting down.
TGAGATTGAGCAAAGTTTGACTGCACAAATGGACCAGGCACATCGGCCTTTTGGTAGCGGTTTGCCTGCCAGGTCTCAAAAAACATCCCACGGCTATCACCAAACACTCGCGGTTCAATTCGCAGCACTCCTGGCAATGCGGTTTCAACAATCTTCATAGCCCCTCCGCACCTTTCTGATTGACGATTCGACTCACATACTCCGCATAACTGGTACCAGCCATATCATAGGCCAACCGGTTCAGCTGCTCCGCATCAATATAGCCCATGCGATATGCCACTTCTTCAACACAGCCAATCTTTAATCCCTGTCGGCTTTCCATCACCTCGATGAAATTGGCGGCTTCAAGCAATGATTCTGGCGTCCCCATATCCAACCACGCCACCCCGCGTCCCCAGAGTGTAACCCGCAACGAACCTTGTGCTAAATACGCTTTATTGACATCCGTAATTTCCAATTCTCCTCGCGCCGACGGCTGTAACTGCGCCGCGATATTCACCACCTGGTTATCATAAAAATACAATCCGGTAACCGCATAGTGAGACTTGGGGTGCTTCGGCTTTTCCTCCAATCCTATGGGGTGGCCTTCGGCATCCAATTCGACAATCCCATAGCGCTCAGGATCTTTGACCGAATATCCAAACACCGTGGCTCCGTCTTTGGCTTGCGCTTCCTGTTGAAGAATCGCAGACAACCCATGCCCATAGAAAATATTATCGCCCAAAATCAGAGAAACATCGTCCTGCCCGATGAACTCCTTACCGATGATGAAGGCTTGGGCCAGTCCAGCGGGGCGAGGCTGTTCGGCATAAGAGAACTGCAAGCCCCATTGCTGGCCATCTTTCAACAATTGGCGAAACAACGGCAAATGTTCCGGTGTGCCAATAATCAAAATATCCCGAATGCCGGCGAGCATCAAAGTCGAAAGCGGGTAATAGATCATCGGCTTGTCATATACCGGCAAGATCTGTTTACTGATGGCGCTCGTGAGCGGATACAGACGACTCCCCGATCCACCTGCCAGAATAATGCCCTTCATTGATGTCTCCGATTCCACCGCTCACAGATGAGAATATTTACCATAAGCCTCTAGCCTCATGTGCCATATCGTCTTGAAGATTTCTCACATCTCTTCTATTTTGGCAACCCGAACTAGCACGATTTGACGTTTTCCTCGATCGAAATCCCGCAACCGTTCTAACGTCAATCCCACAGGAACTCCTTCTAATTTTCCCAACTGGTCTGGGGTCATCAAAATCACGACCTGCCCTTGTTGATTCACGAGTTCAAGAAGATCCCGAGAAGCCAGGGTGATTTCCTTTTGAGCTGAAATGATACCAGCGCCAGGATGCCGATACTGCCAATAGTACAAATCTTCGTCACCCCGCCAGTCCCAATGCTGAAACGCCAGAATCGGATCATAGGGATGGGGCAACAGCGCTTTCGTTTCCTGAAACATCGCACGTGGAGAAGCAGCTACATCCATGGCTGGCAGGAGAAATCCTATGATGCCAAATAACCATCCAACAGCAATAATCCCTAAGCCATTCAACGCCAGGTGGATGCGAGAAGACACGACCTGCCACAGGAGCCACAAACACAAGCCGATCATCACGCCAATATAAAGTAAGGGAAAGGCATCAAGTGATACACCTCGCTGGCGCTCTAAAATATACGGGCCAACGATCAATCCAATGACATTCACCACACAAAAGACTCCAAGAAGGATCTTTAACACACGTTCACCGTAAATCTTCTGTCGAAGATCAGCGAAGACCGAATGATAAAAATATCCAATCGCCAAGGCCATCGGCGGTACAATCGGCAACAGATACCGTTCGGTTTTTCCATGAGCCAGGCTAAAGGCCACGAAGTACGCCAGAATCCACACCAACAAAAACAGCTCTTTGGACTTTGGACCAAAGGGTCGCGCATACCACAACAAGCCCAAGGTCGAGGGGATCAACACCGACCAGGGAAAGAAATCAAACCAAACTACAATCATGTAATAGTAGAATGGGTTATTCCCTACCGTTGGCTCAGACATCACCCGGTCCAAGCTCTCCTTAAAGAAAAAGTTCTCGCGAAACTCCGACCCTAACACCCAATAGTACGGAATGACCATAGCCAGAAACACCACAAGGCCCGCGTAAAAGGGCCATCGTCGCAGGACGCCCCACTCCCGTTGCCACACGAAAAACACCAGAAGCACCAAGCATGGCAGCAACAGCGCATGGGCCGCTTTAAACATCGTCCCTCCTGCCAAGAACACAAACCCGACGATATACCACCAATCTTGTTTTTTAAGAAAATAGGCCCGTGCCCAACAATACAGACCAGCCGTCATAAAAAAGGTCAGCCCAGGATCCATCAAGACCAATCGCCCATACCAATAAAAAAGATACGTGGTCGCCACGACCACCCCAGCCCAAAACCCGGCTAACGGGGAAAACAAAATCACGCCTAGGTGATAGGTTAGCAGCAACGTCCCCAAACTGAATAACGACTCGGGCATACGCAACGCCACCTCGAGGCTTCCAAACAGCGGCGTAAGATAGGTCGAAGCGAGGGATTCCATCCAGAAAAACAGAGGGGGTTTATTTAAGTAGATTTGGCCGTGCAGCGTGAGGTAAAAAGGATTCTCTTGCGCAAAGGTCCGATCAATAATGGCGGCGTACAAACCTTCATCTTCCACAAACAGTGAAATATCAAGATGCCAGAAGACCGCAAGCAGGCCAAGCACCAGAACCACACAAAATTGCAGACCCTTTTGCTTCATCAAAACAACTACCCGTCATCAGGAAATAGCTAGAGAGAAGATAATAAAAACGGTAACTCAACAACGGTAATGTGACCGGCTGAGCACTCTATCATATTGGGTCAGTACAACACAGGCATGAAGATTCCAGAAGGGGCCTGTTGAATATTTCATGGTCAATAGCCATAAATGCTTCAGGGTAGATGACTCACGTCAGTGGGAGGGAATGTTCAAAAAAGTCCGTCCAGCAAGGCCGTAGCCATTTTGACGCGCGGAGCGTACTCTTAGTACGTGAGCATGGCAAAATGGCGACTATGCCTGGGCGAGCCGCTTCGGCAAAGCCAGGGAACGCCGCTGGCGGCTTTTTTCAACGTTCCCAGAAGAGAAAAAAGCGGGCAATACAATTTTCAGTTGAAATGAGATATAAAAGAAGTGACAATCTCTACGGATACACAATGACATGTTCAGCACACGATCATGAAACATAGAGCAAGCACTACACCTCTTTTTAGACTGATGGCCCTGTGCGCCATATGCCTCCTCCCAGGGTGCAGCGTCCTAGATGCGGCTTGGAGTATTACAAAGGGAACGGTCAAAGGTGGCTATTATGTGGTGAAGGGCGCGTACCATCTCACGGCTGGCGTCACTAAAGTGGTCTACCATATTGGCAAATTCACGTTTAATGTGGTGCGGGCGCCAGACGATTGGCCCCTGACGCATGATGAACTGGAAACCATCGATGGCCTGCCCGTCAAAGAAGCCATCCGACAGGGCCGAGTCAAAGCCTCGCCTTACGTGGTCAAAGGCCGACGCTACGTCCCCATGACGATGGATGAAGCGCAAGATTACGAAGCCACCGGAACTGCCTCCTGGTATGGCCAAGAAACACGCGAACAACGAGGTGGCCACATGACCGCCAACGGTGAAGCCTTTGACCCAGGAGGGCTCACCGCAGCACACAAACATCTTCCGCTACCCATCAATGTCAAAGTCACGAACCTGGAAAATGGCCGATGGATTATCGTGAGAGTCAACGACCGCGGTCCCTTCCCCAGCGTCAACAATTCCCAATCCGGCAAACGCATCATCGACCTCAGCTACGGTGCCGCCAAACGCCTCGGCTTCCACAAAAAAGGCCTAGCCAAAGTCCACGTGGAAGTGATACCCGTGAAAGTGGAAACGTAGTGAAAAATTTGGTTTTGAGGCTAGTGATACATTCGTACCCCCTAGATGGCCCCCTCTAGGACTACCATCCATTCAACACGTCATCCTCATCTCTCTTTGGCACATCCTCCATAGCCCTCTAAGAACAACTCTCAATTTCAAGATAAAGACCTTTCTTTATAGCCACGACGTCACCTTTTACGCCCCCTCTAGCAACATCTTCTTGTCACCATCCGACAAAGATAAAGGTAGTTGTGATTTACCGTCACAAATTCGTGGTTTCAAGAGGAGGAAACATCATGAAATATTTTCGTTGGTTTATTTTGAGCATTGTTTGCCTAGGTTTATCGATGGGGATGACTGGGTGCGGGATAAAAAAACAAGTTCGATATTCCTCAGGTCCGCCCAACGTCGCCGTTTCGGCCAAGGGACTATTTCAACCTTCAGAAAGCCTATCCACTCAAATTACGCACTCGCATAACACTCGTTATGTTGAGGTACTTCACGCGGAACAATAAATACAGTCCAGTCCCTTAAGTCCCGTTGGGAATCATTCTGATTCCCAACGGTCCCTCGCCATACATTATTTCAACACTGTGAGCTGAAATTGATCTGTTAGAAGGATACCGGAGCGAACGTCTGAATGAGACGTCATATTCAAAACGAGTTTGAGTCTTTGGGTGGCTCAAGCGCTCGGCAGGGGCCGAGGACGGCCATGAGGATGATTCCCTGGCGAAGAGTCTGCGGCTTGTCTAGGCCAAACCGATTGCCGGTTTTCTTTTGCCTGACGAGGCTACCACGATCAGGTATTGGACGGCTTGGCTGTTTCTTCAGGACGGGTGCTTCCAGCGTTTGAACATTTGGCACCGTTTCAAGCTCAGGATCTGAGGACCACTCAATCGGTTCAAACTCCAACCCATCAGTTGAACGCCTGTTCACCTGTTCCTGGAACCACCGTGCGGCGGCGGAAAGGCCCCAGACGAACAGGGCTAGAATGAAAAAAAGAATACTTTCCATACTCATGGCTTTTGCCCACTTGGGGTATCGTCTTCACCTCCTGCGATGGAATCGCGCATGGCAGTATCGGCTTGAACATTTTTCATTCGATAATAATCCATGATGCCCATATTCCCTTGACGAAAGGCCTCGGCCATCGCGAGAGGGACTTCAGCTTCCGCTTCCACGACTTTGGCTTTCATTTCTTGTTCCAACGCCACGGCCATAGCACGCCGTTCTTCGGCCTTGGCTTGGGCAATTTGTTTATCCGCATCCGCTTGATCAATTTGCAGTTTGGCCCCAATATTGATTCCCACATCCACGTCGGCAATATCAATGGATAAAATTTCGAAAGCCGTTCCCGAATCCAACCCTTTACTCAAGATATATTTGGAAATTTCATCAGGGTTCTCCAACACATCCTTATGCGTGCGAGAGGACCCAATCGCACTGACCATCCCTTCCCCAACTCGCGCGATCACGGTCTCTTCCCCGGCACCACCGACTAAGCGATCTATATTCGCCCGAACCGTCACACGAGAGACGGCGATGAGCTGGATGCCATCCTTGGCCACGGCAGTAATGCGCGGCGTCTCAATGACCTTGGGCAACACCGACATTTGCACGGCCTCCAACACATCTCGTCCCGCAAGATCAATCGCGGCAGCTCGTTTAAATGTTATCGGGATATTGGCCTTATCCGCAGAGATCATGGCATTGACCACCCGCACCACATTCCCGCCAGCTAGAAAATGCGCCTCTAAATCGTTCACGGAAATTTCGAGGCCCGCTTTGACGGCCATAATCCGTGCATTCACGATGGTTCCCGGCGGAACTCGACGCAATCTCATGCCAATCAACGTCATCAACCCTACATAGGCATTGGACGCCCAAGCCGCAATCCATAGCGGAATAGGGATCAGAAATAACAAAAATCCCAGTGCCGCTAACACGACAAAAAGGACTCCGAGCGATCCAAACACTTGAGTCTCTGCTCCCATTACGTATCCCCTCTTTCCGGTGGTTCTGCACATGGTCGGACCACGATTCTATTTCCATCGACATGGACCACTTCGATCCACTGCCCTGCTTGAATAAACTCTCCCTCGGACACGACATCGACTCGCTGCCCATTGAAATGGGCAATCCCAGCAGGTCGAAGATCTGAACCGGATGTTCCCTGTTTCCCTAGCCATTGCCGATCGGTTGCTGGTGTTGACTCGTAGCCCTCTTCCGCCACGAGTTCCTTTTCGAGAACTAGCCGCTTTCCAAATGGCAAACGTGGAAAGACTCGCAACACTACCAGCCCAATGACAATGGCCACGAGCAAGGAGATGGCCACCTGACCTATCGCTTCCAACATCACCTCCGACGTGGCTCCGGCACCAACCAGACTCAATCCTAGACCACCAAGTAAGGCTGAAATTCCCAAGACCCCGAAAATCCCAAACCCAGGAATGACAAAGACTTCGATTCCAATCAGAATCAAGCCAAGCCCAACGATTAAAATTTCTTCAAGCCCCGCCAAACGAACCAGCCCATGTCCCCAGAAAAACAACGCCAGACTCGTGAGCCCCAGCACACCTGGAACGCCAAACCCTGGCATTCGAATTTCAGCAATAATGCCAAAAATCCCGAGGGTCATCAGCAACGAACTGACTGCCGGATCTGTGAGGAACCGGACGAGCGATTCGGCCCATGACTCTGAAGCATGACGAACGTCCGCATTGGCGAGCTCCAGGGACTCTAGCACAAGTTCAAGGGAATTGGTCCGAAAATCAGCCACCTTCAGCTTGAGCGCTTCTTCCGTGGTGAGGGTGAGTAACTTTCCTTTGTCAATCACATCTTTAATTTCAACATCCGCATCTACCATGGCCTCCGCAATTACTGTTGGACGCTTGCGAGCTTCAGCCGTTGCGCGAAATTCCTTTCGCATGTACGACACGGTCTTTTCAGACACCGGTTGGGCCGGGGTACCTGGGGCGCCTATTTGAACTGGTGTGGCCGCACCGATCGTACTGCCATCAGCCATAACGATGGTTTCGGTCGCGAGACTGATGAGAGCTCCAGCGGAAATCGCTCGCTTATTGACGAAGGCCACGGTAGGCACTTTGGATTCAAGCAATGCGTCGCGAATCACGACCGCCGCATCTACCCGGCCTCCAAACGTATTAATTTCAAGGACCACGGCCTTGGCATTCTCTTGTTCTGCTTCATCTAACACTCGCTGAATAAAGGGAGCTAAACCCAAATCAATCATCCCCTCTACGGGAACGACATACACAATGGGCTGTTGAGCTTGGACGGGAAAACCAAAAATAATGGACACGGCCCACAAGCCAACTAGCAGCGTTCTAAGAAACCTTTTGGGAAGTACACGATTTTTCACGAAAATTCCGTTCGAAGGTACGCGCAAAAGAAAACTCAGCGTCCACAAAAAAACGCTTCTTTTTAGGAAGGAGACGACTCGAAAGGACAGTGGATTCCCCCGAAGGGGAATCCGTTAGGATTATGAAAGGTCTTGGAGTACTTCCACACAATGCGGTTGTCGCAGCTTGCGCAAGGCCACGGCTTCGATTTGGCGAATACGTTCTCGGGTCACACCAAAATCCTCGCTGATTTCTTCCAGCGTGTGATCTTTTTCAAACCCGATACCGAATCGCTTCTTGATGATATAGGCTTCACGGTCCGTCAACACGCCTAAGGCCGTGGAAACCTTCTGTTGCACATCAAACCGTTCAGCCGCCGCATAAGGTTGATGAACATTCACATCTTCAATGAAATCACCGAATCGCATATCCTCACTATCACCAATAGGCATATCAAGCGACATAGGCTCTTTAATGCAGTTCGTGATTTCGAGAACTTTTTCATAGGACAGATCCAACTCCAAGGCCACCTCTTCGAGTTTGGGTTCTCGGCCTAAACGTTGGACTAATTGCCCCTTCACTCGCTTCACCTTTTGCATGGCTTCATGCATATGCACAGGAACACGAATGGTATTGGCTTGATCCGCGAGTGCTCGCGTAATGCGCTGCCGAATCCACCACGTGGCATAGGTGCTGAATTTAAACCCACGTTGATATTCAAATTTGTCCACGGACTTCATCAGCCCCAGGTTCCCCTCTTGAACGAGATCCAGAAACTGTAAACCCCGCCCCATATATCGTTTGGCAATACTCACGACCAAACGGAGGTTTGCACTGATCAGATCCGACTTCCCTTGCTCAATGCGAGCCTCAGCCTGTTCAAGACGGTCTAACACCTTGAGAAACTGGACCACAGACATGAAGAGCACATCACTTTCAAGGTCATTCAATTTCGCTTGCGCATCAATCATACTGGCCATCAGAGATTCAGCCTGATCTTTTGATAATTGGGGGTTTCGTTTTTTGGAAAGCAAGGCGATCCAATTCGGACGTTGTTTGGCCGCATTCGCGTTGGCTTCAGCCTTTGACAGACCAAATTGTCGAGCACCCTCCTGTAATCCAAAAAGATACGAACGGACTTTCCCACCTTCGGCCTTGACCCGCTCCAAACATTGACGCTGGAAGGCCATTGACAGATTGAGTTGTTGAATCTGTTCTATAATATTTTGTTGAATTTGCTCTTGGCGTTTTTCACTATTGGCCATCAGCGGTTTCGTCGAGTTTTGCCCAAGGCGCTCTTCAAGTATGCCCTTAAGAGTTTTGGTTTGTCTGCGCAGAAAGCAAAGGCCCTCCAGGGTCTGAGCTAATAACGCTTCTTGGCTTTGAGCACTACTTTCGTCTTTGCCATCTTCACCTTCAGTCGCACTCTCAATTGTCACCACCTCTCGAAGCGAAATTTCCTCTCGACGCAAGAGCTCATGCACGTTCCACAAATAATCGAGTGTGGTGGGAAGCGTAAATAAGGCATGAAACACATCCGCTTTGCCCTGTTCAATTTGCTTGGCCAGTCGGACTTCGCCTTCTTGCTTAAGCAAGGGAACTTGCCCCATTTCCTTTAAAAACGCATGAACGGGGCCTCTGGATTCCGCAGTATTTTCTTCGCCCATATGACCCTGCAATGGGTTCTGGCGTGATGCAGACATCGAAGGTTCGCCCATACCAGTCGGCATGGCTGCAAAGTCAGAGAGCGTTTCAACGTCTTGAGTCATTATGTCAAATGTTTTATTCATAGATAGTTGTCTTTATTGTACACCCAACATTACGCAGCTTTAGATACTGTACGATTGGGCTGTGGTTGTATTTGGCCCTTGCCTTTATCGTCCTTAATATAGGTCGTCTCCCCGCAATTCAAACAACGCAAAATCGCAATGTGTAAGTATGGCCCATCTGGATCATACAACTGATCCTCTACTACCAACCCCTGACACCTTGAACATTTCATGATATATCTCCTCGCAGCATGTGGCTGCTTTTATACTCGAGGGAAATTAGAAATATCGTGTCCCTCAAACATTTCCTTTTCGCCAGAAATATGCTTACCTCTCTCTGATAATCAATATTTCGCTTTATTCAAGTAGGCTTGGGCACATTCATAAAATTTAATTTCAATTCTGTTCACCTCGACCTCTTGTTTTTTATCGTTGTTTCTAGTTACTATAAGTATCTGATTACAAAAGTAAAGTAGGTACTAAAAAGTAACCATGAATTTACCAATTAGTCCAGCTGGCTGCCCCCTCGACGCATTGCTTCGTGTCTTATCTGGTCCGTGGACCATCTATATCCTTTGTCGGCTGCATCAAAACGGACCTACCCGATTTGGCCAACTCAAGCGACAACTTATTGGGATTTCATCAAAAATGTTGACTGAACGGTTACGAACCCTCGAAAAGGCCGAGATCATCTACCGCCAACACAAACCTACCGTGCCCCCACAGGTCACCTACGGACTTACTAAAGAAGGGCAAGAATTAACCACAGTCATGGACCAACTCAACATGCTGGCTCAACAATGGGCAGACGCTCGAGTCGAGACCAATCAACAACTTGCAAGCTAGCCAATTCCTTCGAAGTCCTCATCCCTAAAACATTCTTCGACAACCTCAACTCCCTAGGGCACACAAGTCCCCCTTCACAGTTTACACCGCTGTTTCAATAATAACTTGGCACACCGAAATATTTGATAGTCAATTGAATTTGGGGAATGGAGCCCAAGCAGGTGTGGGAAGCAGCGAGAAGGTTAGTGACTTTACGCAGTGTTGCTCAAGATTCAAGGCCCACCCGCTCTTATAAAAGCGGGTGGGCCTCTCAAGAATCTACATCTTATCGGATAGAAGGAGCAGGACTCGAAGGTCGATGTGGTCGAGCCGAGTTAAAGTTTCTCGGCCTTTCTGGACGATCGCCATTCTGACCGTCTACCGACCTTGGCCGTGAAGGCCCATTAGAGGAACGTGGTCTGGCAGAGGCGCCTCCTGGCTTTTGACCAGAGCGTGCACCCGCGGCTGGCGGTCGAGACGTGTCTCCGTTCGGGCGTTGTCGAGCAACTGGACGACTCCCTGGCGCACAAGGCACTGCACATCCAAGTAACCGCTCAATAGCTTGCAAGGATCGGTAATCTTCGACCGTGACAAAACTCGTCGCAGACCCAATCGCATTCATTCGCGCGGTTCGGCCAATGCGATGTACATAGTCTTCTGGAACATTAGGCAAGTCATAGTTAACGACATGACCGATATTCGCGACATCGAGTCCTCGAGCCGCAATATCGGTGGCCACCAATATTTGAAAACGTCCTTGACGAAATCCTTCAAGCGCAGCTCGTCGCTGAGGAAGACGTCGTCCTCCATGCAACACGGCCACACGATGGCCTCCACGCTCCAAGGTTTCCCCTAAACGATCAGCCCGATGTTTGGTCCTGGTGAACACCAACACCGATTCCTGCTTTTCTTGAAGGATCATCAACAACAACTGAGTCTTATCTGAGGAAGTCGTGTGATGCAGCACGTGATTGACACCTTCTGCAGGCGTTGCGGATTTGGAAACCATCGCACGTACAGGGTCCTTCAACGACATCCGAGCTAAATCACCAAGATTAGTAGGCATGGTCGCGGAGAAAAGCAACGTCTGTCGCTCTTCTGGGATGGCATCAAGGATTTGATTGAGCTGCGGGGCAAAGCCCATATCCAACATTCGATCGGCCTCGTCCAAGACCACAATCTGCAATTGGTTTAATGAAATGGTTCCTTGCCACATGTGGTCTAACAGCCGCCCAGGGGTAGCCACCAAAATATCAGGCCGTTGCCGAAGGCCACGAATCTGAGCATTCATATCAGCTCCCCCCACGATTGGGGTGGCAAATATTCGACGCGAGCGTCCAATTTTTTCAATCGTCTCTTGAATTTGAAAGGCCAGCTCACGAGTGGGAGTCAAAATAAGCGCACGCGGCGGACCTTTGGGTCCAGCCATTAAACGCTCAATCATTGGAATGACAAACGCGGCGGTTTTCCCGGTTCCCGTTTGGGCACAACCCAACACATCACGCCCTTCAAGAGCAGCGGGGATGGATTTAATTTGAATAGGAGTAGGCTCAATCAAGCCCACGTTTTTGAGAGCCTGCAATAAAGGAGCAGACACCCCAAGAGATTCGAACGACACTGCAACTGATTCGGTCATAAAAGATATTCCTTATCCCAAGTAAAAGTTAAACCAACAGAATGCCTCTTGCGGTCCCTTGGGAAAAGGACATACTTGGCACACCACTCCGTATTGCGCACGGAAGCCCCGGAGCATCATTTAAATGATGCCCATGCAAGACTGTCCCTGTTATACAAGGAAAAGAGGTGCTGACACTCTGTTAGTGGGATCGTATGTGGACGTAGTCAGAAAACCAAACGAGGCAGAACTTAGGTGGGAGTCCGCTCCGAGCAGGATCTGGTCGCGATACGATCGCGGGTCCGAGATTCATCCTACCATTGAAAGCCGCCGGACCGTCTCAGCCAACAATTCATTCAAAGTACAGTAGAAGTTCCCTACTGTCAATTACCATCGATTCCTATTCGACGTATACCAAATAACCCTTCAGGTCAGAAAAATTGGCCTCGGCCCTCTATCCCTTCCACTTTCTGTATGCAATTTGGAGCAACAATGCGCCCCCAATCGCGAAAGCCAAACTGCCAAGATAAAACCAGTTACAACCCCAAAACCAAACAGAGAACTAATCGTACCACCAAGCAATGCTCCGGCGATGCCAATGAAGATCGTAAACACCATTCCGCCTAGGTCTTTCCCTGGCATAATGAGCTTGACCGCAATCCCAGAAATCAACCCACGCGATAATTCCCATGAGATTCTCCTTGTTGGAAGCTCAATCGCTCCGAACATCTAGCCCTTTTCTTGCATCGAGACAATAAATGAATCCGCCTCTTTGATCGAAGCTTCCATCTCTTTGATCAACGACGAAATGTCGCCTTCCACAGAAACCAGTTCTTGTTTTAGGGACACAATGGCTTGCGCATTCAAATTATGCTTGAGAAACAGGACTTGATCTTTGAAGGCCGCGATAACAGGCCCCATCTTCTTTTCCGCCTGCTTCATGGCTTTAATCAATTGAGAATATTGTTTGCGTGTTTGGTCTAACGTTTGTTGGCTCGCACGTTTCAGGCTCGCTTTCGAATACTGTCCCAACTCAATTACCCATTCATCGAACAACGCCTCGGAGACATTTTCCACTGAAGCGATACGGTCATGAACGGCCTGGGCTTTGCTGTCGCTACGCTCATACTCGGCATTCAATGTCTCATATTTTTCCTGTAACGCTCCCCCTTTAAAATTTAACACAGTGGAAAATTGTTCCAACGCCGATTTAAATTGTTCCTTGGCATCCTCCTGAGAATCACGCGCCTTTTGCACGTCAGACACCAAAATATCTCGTTTGTGATATCCCAGTTTTTCCATGGCCCCGTAATAAGCCGTTTGGCAGCCAGTACACACCATGACCAACAATAACCCGACACTCATTATCCCAATTCTCGACGATGCAGACTGATTCATTGGCTTCGCTCCTTCAGACAATTGAGTCATACGAATCGGTGTTAGGGCTTTGTTTTATCCCAAGGGGAAATGTAGATGATCGATCATACACATAGACACGAGCAAGAACCAACTTCATAATACCCACGTTGAACATCTATTAGGAGGGATCAAACATGACAATCCCCGTTTCCCTTGGACTATTTGTGTTGGCTGGACTGTGCGAGATCGGCGGAGGCTATTTGGTGTGGCAATGGCTTCGCGAAGGAAAACCAATGGGCGTGGGGATTCTCGGCGGAATCTTCTTGATGACCTACGGCGTCATTCCCACATTACAACATGCACACTTTGGACGAGTCTATGCGGCGTATGGCGGAATGTTTATTATCCTGTCGTTACTTTGGGGATGGGCACTTGATGGAACCCGGCCTGACCGATTTGATGTGATCGGCGGGATACTGTGCCTAAGCGGCGTCGCTATATTGATGTACAGCCCCCGCACCTAACCAAGAATAAAATATTCATGCCCATACGGTACCTGCCCCAACGTTCAAGACTTATCCGTCCTGCTGTTGACGCAGAACGATTACAGAGAAAAGGAGAGCATCCATGATCAGTTGGTTAGCCGACCCTCAAGCCTGGCTTGCCTTAGGCACCCTAACAGCCCTCGAAATCGTATTAGGAATCGACAACATTATCTTCATTTCCATCTTGGCCTCAAAACTGCCAAAACCCGAACAGCCTCGTGCACGGTTCTGGGGATTAGGGGTCGCAATGGGCACACGATTATTGCTCCTATTTTCCTTGGCATGGTTAATGGGCCTCACTGCTCCCCTCTTAACGGTCTTTGCATATGAAATCTCCGGGCGTGACATCATTCTCATCGTGGGTGGCCTCTTCCTTTTGGGGAAAAGTACTCTAGAAATTCATGACAAGTTGGAAGGGGAAGAAGATCACGGGACAACACGTGGAGCCGCCACCTTTGGAGCGATCATTGTACAAATCGCTCTTCTCGATATCGTGTTCTCTTTGGACTCCGTGATCACAGCAGTTGGTATGGTCGATCAGGTGAGCGTCATGGCCACAGCGATTGTCATTGCGGTCCTCGTGATGATGGCAGCCTCAGGAGCCATTAGCGAATTTATCGACCAACATCCGACGATCAAAATGCTCGCGTTGAGCTTTCTACTGTTGGTGGGGGTGATGCTCATAGGCGAAGGGCTGCACTTCCATATCCCAAAAGGGTATATTTACTTTGCGATGGCGTTCTCAGTCTTTGTCGAAATGTTGAACACCAAGATTCGTCGTCATCGAAAGCCACCGGTTAAACTGCGACAACGCTATGCGGAATAACTCATGAAACAACGACAACTAGGAACGAGTGAATTGACGGTCTCAGCCTTGGGACTCGGATGCATGAGCATGTCCGAGTTTTATGGACAAGCCAACCAACAGGAAGCACTTGCCACATTGCATCTGGCCATCGAGCGCGGCCTGAACTTTTTTGACACCGCAGATATTTATGGCCAAGGTCGAAATGAAGAATTTGTGGGAGCCGCTCTCAAAGAACATCGTTCGAAAATTATTCTAGCAACAAAGTTTGGTATCGTCAGGAACGACCATGGTGAATTTGTTGGCGTCAATAGTCGACCGGACTATGTCCGATCAGCCTGCGAAGCGAGTCTCAAACGGCTCGGGGTTGAGGTGATCGACCTCTACTACCAGCACCGCGTTGATCCAGACACGCCAATTGAAGACACCGTGGGTGCCATGGCAGACCTCGTTCATGCTGGAAAGGTCCGATACCTGGGGCTTTCTGAAGCCAGCGCCCAGACTCTACGAAAAGCCCATGCGGTCCATCCTATTGCTGCCCTACAATCGGAATACTCATTGTGGACTCGCGATCCTGAAGAAGAAATACTTCCAACCTGCCGTGAACTGGGCATTGGCTTCGTACCCTATAGTCCACTGGGGCGAGGGTTCCTGGCACACAACATCGCTAAACCCGAAGACTTGGATGACAAAGATTCGCGTCGAAAGAATCCACGTTTTCGACCAGAGAACTTTCAGAAGAACTTACAACTCGTGGAAGCCATTGAAGGCCTAGCCAATAAGAAACGATGCACTCCAGCTCAACTTGCCCTCGCCTGGGTCCTCACGCAAGGCAAAGACATTATTCCTATCCCTGGCACGACGAAACGGACTCATCTTGAAAGTAATATTACAGCTCTCGATATTTGTCTTTCTCCAGAGGATTTAACACACATCAATCACATCGCGCCTCTTGGAGTGGCCGCAGGCGACCGCTATCCCGAAGTAGGCATGACCTGGGTCAATTTATAACTGAGCCACCCCACCCTTGAGTCCTTGACGCAAACAAGGAGAGTACGAGAATTGAAGTGGGTTGCCATTTCTAAGGGAAAGAAGCGAAAGTAACACCATGACCTTACGAGCCCATGCTGAAGCACTCTACGATGTCCTTCGTCCAATCTTAGGTGACCATGATGCATCTCAAGTGCAAACAAAACTCGAACGAGAACTGCGCCATGTGGTCCCAAACTGGAGTGAGGCCATTCCCGATTGTCCTGGATGGTACTGGTTTAAACCACCAGGCATTAGCGAACCGCAGCTTTTGCTCGTGAGTCACGGCCGGATTGACACCAAACTCATGGCCGACCTTGGGCCACCCAACAATTTAGTTGATGTGCAACGCGTCAAAGGACAATGGGCCGGGCCACTACTTCCACCGAGTTAAGGAGAAATCACATTGACCGTGTATCGACTCAGCCAACAGACTTCGACAAAAACATTCCCCCACCGATGGGTCACGATGGTGCTTCTGCTCACATATAGCCTCCTTGCGCCTATCGCCATCAGCCAAGCTCAAAAGGCAGGGAATCTCCTCACCATCCAAAACGATTCAGGCCAATTCGTCTTAGTCAAAACAGTCGGCCCGACGAAAGCCGTCGCAAAAATTCCTCTCGATCAAAAAAAGAGAATCCGACTGGCTCCTGGAGACTATTATCTTTTGGTGAGATTTGGGTTCGCCCCCAAAGAATATATCTACACAAAAGGAGAGACCTTTACGGTCAGGCAGGAGGAAGAGACCTATTCTCGAACCATGGTGACCCTCCACAGGATAGTCTCAGGGATGGATAATCCTCACGAAGTGACCGGAGAAGAATTTGAAAACTACCAGATGTCGGAAGGGAAAAAGAACACCGCAGAGAAACACAACGAAGCCAAAGAGTAAATGATGGCAGCACCTATAATAGAAGAACAAGAAGCCCAAGAGCGATCAATCCGCCACCAGCCAAGCGACCGCCCCACACACCAAACGGCAACACTTTTTCAAGAAACACAAAAATGGCAATCCCTGCGATCCACAGCAAGTTCATCACGCCGCCAAAAAAAAGCAGCCCCATCAATGCCCAGCAGCAGCCAAGACAAAACGCACCATGCTCTAATCCCAAACGAAAGGCTCCACTGACACCAGGCCGCCAATGGTGGGAAAAGAAATGCGCAGGCGAACGGCAATGATCTAGACACACATTTTTCCACGGCGTGAGTTGATACAGCCCGGCCATCAGCAACAACCCTCCGCCAAGCACTTGACTCTTCGTTATCATCATTGACGAAAGCAAGGCCGCTTGATGTAGGCCCCATTGCAACAACGTCGCACCAACACTAAACACACACCACATCGCCAAGTACCCGGAAACAAAGGCTGCCGTCGAGGGCATTGGCGTTCCATGGCGTTCGGCCTTCCGCACCATGCCCGCATACAGCATCGTCATCGGTGCCGCGCTCGGAAGCATCATCCCCACCATCATGATCGCCCACATAAAAAACATGAACACGAAATCTGCCGGCATCCACGGAAGGATTTCCATCATCGAATCCGGCGCGTCCATATTCATGGCGGGCATCATGGCCCACACATACAAAATGTACGCCCAAGCCAATACCGTCACGCCAACAAGCGCTGAAACAATGGCAATCCGATCACGTGTAGGTAGAGAGAGAGGAGAAGAGGCAAACATGGGAAAGGACAAGGGGATAGAGGAATACGGCAAGAGAAAAGATCAGGCCCGTATCACCCCATCCTGATTCATATGCAGAATATTAAACTGCCCATAGCTGTCGGTGAGATTTAACGTCACTCCAGCTTGAGCTTTCGTTGTGCCATTGCCTATTTCAGCGACAGTGTACTCAAACCCCTCAGGCAAATTGATACGCGCTTGATACGGACCACCTGTGAAAGGATTCGTAATCGGCACACCCGTTGACTCCACCAGTCCAGGCACTGTGACCTTCGCCTGCCGCGCATTCACATCAATCTCCAATTCAATGGGGACATACTGAGGATCCAACACCGTGGACATCGTACTGTTGAACACAAAGAAATGCGTGGAACCTGGTTTAGTAGACTCCCCATGTAAAATCTTCCTCATGGCTTCGCGCTGATCCTCATCGGCCCGCTCATCGATCAAGATTTGTTGCTTTCCGTTTCCGGCAGGAATCTCACCTGGCCATTGAAGCAACATCACAAAGTTGAGCCCATCCAATCGTATCTCGTTAAAATACCCCTCTTCAATATGGCCCGAACCAATCGCCTCACAAAACCCTTTCGTCGAGGGGGCATTAAATTGACAGCCACAGCCATAGGAACAGTTGCAGTTCGTAAACTCCACACCCCGAAGCATCCATTGATCAGCCATGAATTGTTCGTCCCCCCGTATCCATATCAAGACTCAAATAACAACCCGCTCCTATACTCCAGAGCCACAATCATTTGTATCACGCTTCTTGAGCAAATTGCCACTTTCGAAATGTACCGACAATAGATCCCCTAGGTCGACGGCACAGGCACTCCCCTCATCTCTACATCATTAGGCGCAGGAACGAAATTATGCAATACTTGTGGGTGAGCTAACGGCGGGACTCCATCCCAAGAAAAAGGCACACGTCGCTTTTCCGTGCCATCTTCCCAACGATACACCAACGCATCGGTTTCCAAATCATACTCGGGCGTGTCGAGATGCTCCCACTTCTCCACGAAATGCTGGTAAAAAATCGTGTACAACACATGCTCCTTGGGGTTGTATTGAAAGGCATACATCGGCATATCTTGAATATCCAAATTCGTGTGGTAGTGCTGCAACCAAATATGATCTCCGAGAATCGCCAGTTTCACATTCGGATCGTCCGAATAAAACTTCACCGTCACCTTCTTTTGTGCCGCACGAAGGATCTTCAGGAAATCAATACTCGCCTTAGTGTGTGCCATTAAACTTTCCAAGGTAATGTCTGGATGTAATATTGACTGGGCCCGCACCCGAGCATTCTCACTGATGGGATTCAGCAACAAGATCTTCGCCTCCAGGCAATGCTTTAACACCTGATGCAAATCACCTTTCGGGTCCACAAATGTCCCGCCGGTCGAACCGATAATCATCAGATGCCTGGGAAAACCATGATCCTGAATCAACGACGTAATGCGAGTCGGCGAGGCCCGCCGGCCACCTGGAAACACATGCACCAACCCTGCGCCACGGGCCGACTTCGCAAGTTTAGCATCCCGAATGCTACGCCCAAGGAAATTTAACACCACAATCAATACCACCGCGACGGCGATTTCGGCCGACACCACATAGACCTTTTCGTTTTTGACCAATTCCCAATACGTCAAAAACGTTTGGGCCGAATACGGTAGCAACATCGCAATCGTCGCACTCACACTCACCAGTCCAATGTGATACCACACCTGGCCTATTCCGTGGAGCCGGCGACGTAACTCAATAGTCCATTCCCGATTCATCACAAAGGTACTCCTATAGACAGTTGTGGCTACACGAGACCCATCCACCACAGAAATGTCAGTGGAGAGTCTCAGAAAATGTTCGTGGAGCATTCAGAGGTAAAAGAAGGGTTCCCAGCCTTCAGCGTCGTGCCTAAATCCGCCAACGACGGACATCACATGTCGCACCTTGTCTGGACTCTATCGGGAGAACTGACAAAAGGCTTGCAAAACCGCCTGGCCCTTGATACCACATCACCAACACAGGACCACATTCACCAAAAAGGAGCACGACCCATGGCCAAAAGCCAAGACTCACGCAAAGAAACCAAGAAACAACCTGCCAAATCCACCAAGGAAAAACGCGCGGAAAAACAGGCTAAGAAAAAAGGCTAATTGAATGCGCGAATAACCGAACGGTTAGGGGGTATCCTCTCACTCATTTCTCAGATGAGAGGAGCCCCACGCACACCATGTCTATTCCTGGAAATGGAGGTCTGGCATGCCCACATTATTCAACCGAAATATTCCCGCTGAAGCGCATATCAAAATGGGCTCCATGGCGAAAAACCTTATTCAGGTTTTTCGCCTTTACCTCAAGCAATGGCTGAGTGATCGTCACCAAAAATCGACGAATTTTAGCGAGAAATATTCCCGAAGAATGTTATCAAAAGCTCCTCGTCTATTTGCAGGCAGGACACACCATTCGCTGCATTGCCTTTCCCTTTCCCGGCGGAGATGGGACATCGTTACCAATCGAACCTACTTCGCGCGGAACATCCCTGACGAATGCTTTAAAAAAATAGGCGCGTTTGCCAAGGTCATCATCATGCTCAACGATGGTGGACTCGTTGGCCGAACGCGGTTTCTTCAGACCACACTCGTTAACACGATGCTCGCTGGGCAACACCGTGGGATTAGGCTGCTTCTTTAGCGGAAGTGGGACCAAACGACGATACAACCATGGCGGTTCCAATCATGGCTTTAAATGTACGCTCTACGGCTACCCGGCCCAAAAAGCAGGAGTGGTCCTGCTCACCCATGGCGACGACGGCAACTTACCCGAAGGCATCGCCAAGGCCGTGATTCGCACGTGCGGCTGGTAAAATGCTCCACAGCACATGTTGACTCATATGCATGGATAAGGCATATTCATGCATATGAGAACAACACTAAATATCGACGAGCAGCTGTTAAAAAAAGCCTCCACACTCACAGGCATTCAGGAAAAAACCTCTTTGGTGCGTCTTGGGCTTGAAGCACTCATTGCTGAGCAAGCCGCCTTACGACTCGCTCAACTAGGTGGAACAGAAAAACGCCTCAAGCTCCCACCACGCCGTCAATCGGCTCCAAAGTCATGACCTTGGTGGACACCTCTATCTGGGTTGATCATCTCCGAAAGGGAACTCCGACCCTCGGAAGGCTACTCCAGGAAAAGCAAGTCCTCACCCATCCGTGGATCATTGGGGAACTGGCCTGTGGCATGTTAAGGAATCGAAACGAAATACTCACCCTACTGCAAGATCTTCCCCAGGCTCAGATAGCTGATGATCATGAAGTGTTTTCCTTTATTGAAACATACAAACTGTTTGGAAAAGGATTGGGATGGGTGGATGTGAATCTCCTGGCCTCCGCACAACTCACTGGATGTACTCTTTGGACCACTGACAAATCGTTAAAAAATTCCACCGAAAAGCTTCGATTGGATTAATGCATGAAAACTTCTCACACCAGAAAACTATTCCAATGACTGAACCAACCATCACCTGTCCAAGTTGCAAGACCGAAATCAAACTCAACGAATCCCTCGCTGGGCCCCTCATCGAAGCGACCAAGAAAGATTTCGAAAAACGCCTTGCACAAAAAGACGCGGATTTTGCCAATCGCGAAACAACCTTACGCGCACAAGAAGAGGCCCTAGCCAAAGCCAAAGAACATCAGGACAGCCAGATTGCTGAAAAGTTAAAAGTCGAACGCACCAAAATCGCCGAGGAAGAAGCCAAGAAGGCGAAGCTGACCATGGCGAATGATTTCGATCAACAAGCCAAAGAACTCATTGAATTACAGGAGATCCTCAAACAGCGCAACGAAAAACTTGCCGAAGCCCAAAAGGCCCAAGCCGACCTGATTCGCAAACAACGCGAGCTGGATGACGCCAAACGCGAGCTGGAACTCACCGTGGAGAAACGGGTGCAAGAAGGCCTCACCGCCACGCGAGATCAGGCCAAGAAAGAAGCCGAGGAAGCCTTAAAATTCAAGGTCATGGAAAAAGAACAAACCATCCTGGCTATGCAGAAAAAGATTGAGGAACTCAATCGCAGAGCCGAACAGGGTTCGCAGCAACTCCAAGGTGAAGTACAAGAACTCGAACTCGAAGCCCTGCTCACCGCCAAGTTCCCGTTCGACCAAATCGTACCCGTTCCCAAAGGCGAATTCGGAGGCGATGTCATCCAGCGGGTTGTTAGCCCTGTGGGCCAATCGAGCGGAACCATTCTGTGGGAATCGAAACGCACCAAAAACTGGAGCGATGGCTGGCTCATCAAACTACGAGAAGATCAACGCGCCGCCAAAGCAGAAATCTCGGTCATCGTCAGTCAAACGCTCCCGAAAGATGTGGAGAGCTTTGCCTTCATCGAGGGCGTGTGGATCATCCATCCAAAAGTCACCCTCCCAGTGGCGTTCATGCTCCGACACACACTCATTGAAGTAGGGTTGGCACGGCAATCGTCAGAAGGGCAGCAAACCAAGATGGAAATGGTCTATCAATATTTAATGGGCCCACGATTTCGGCAACGAGTACAGGCGATCGTCGAAGGCTTCTCTACCATGCAGGAAGACCTGGACAAAGAACGAAAAGTGATTCTGAAACAATGGGCCAAACGAGATGAACAAATCGAACGAGTCATGCAGGCCACCGTCGGCATGTACGGTGACCTCCAAGGCATCGCGGGCAAATCACTGCAAGAAATCGAAGGATTGGAACTCCAAGCGCTCGAAGCACCAAAAGTCAAAGACCAGGATACGACCGGAACATTATTTGGATAATTTCTACCACGAACTCAACGTAAAAACAGGAAGAGGAAATTATGACCACAAAGCTGACACACATCATGATTGGAATATTTTTGGGACTCGTCCTGCTTGCTGGAACCGGCCTTGCCGCCGACCCAGCAGATGTCGATAATTTCGTGAACGCACGCATTGAGATCGGTGAAATGATGACTAACTACTTTTCTGGTGAAAACCAGTTGAAGAAGGGACAACGACCAGACCCCGAACAAATGAAGAAAATGGGAGAGGACATCAACGCCAAGCTCAGCACACTCTTAGCCACGCATAACCTGACCATCGATGAATATCGCCAACGCAGCCCAGAGGTGTTCGCCAATGACGCAGTCGTGAAGGACTATCTCAATCAACATCCAACACTCAAGGAACGGCATGAGGCACTTCCGTTTGCACGGATGGGACGTGGCAGCACCGGGCGAGGGTACTGAAGACTACGCACTGACAAGCAGCCCAACGTTGAGCGAATGAGATACAGCCTTCAGCAGACTGAACACCAATGGCAATTGGTGGACGAAGATGAACCAGCCATTACCCCAGTATTCATTGACTTCCTTTCAGGGAAAACCGCGTATCGCAGAAAGTATGGGCATGCCGGGGGTGAAGCGATCAGTAAGGCCGTGGGCATCAAAAAAGGCAACCGCCCGAATGTGGTAGATGCCACCGCTGGTTGGGGGCGAGATGCCTTTGTGCTCGCGACTCTAGGCTGTCGCGTCCATATGATCGAACGATCAGAAGTCATCGCCAAACTTTTAGAAGATGGCTTGCACCGTGCAGCGCAAGATGAAAAAATTGGCGCGTTGATCAAAGACAAACTTTCGCTTGCCTGTGGGGAGAGTCGCCAAGAACTAGGCAACGTCCCATTCGAACCTGAAGTCATTTATCTTGACCCCATGTTTCCCCACAAAGATAAATCGGCGTTGGTAAAAAAAGAAATGCGGATACTTCAAGAAGTCGTAGGGCAAGACGACGACGCCGATGAATTACTGAAACTCGCCCTCACGATTGCCACCAACCGTGTCATCGTGAAACGCCCCACCTATGCAGACTTCCTCGCCAAACTCAAACCCAACACCTCAATCAAAACAAAAAAACATCGTTTTGATATGTATCTTATCAATACCTAGAGGATCGAAATCATATGATTCAGGGTTTTCCTCAGCTATCCCCTCTTCAAATTCGTCATTCCCGACATTATTAATCGGGAATCCATCTTTATATCATGTGGGGGACGTTCCACGATAAGATGCTCAGGAATGTACTGTCGACATACCAATGAACCTCGCGAATAGACGCCCGCTCTACCTTAGAGTATAATTGGCGCTAAGTTCTTTCAAAGGAAATTTCCATGACTCTCGTTATTGACGAACAAGAACTCAACCGTTTGCCTGTCTCGATTGACCCCGAGGTATGTAGTGGCGCTCCCGTGTTTCGAGGAACCCGCGTCCCGGTGGATGCCTTCATTTCTAACCTGGAAGCTGGGCTCACTCTCGATGCGTTTCTCCAAAATTTCCCCTCAGTCACTCGCCAACAAGCGCTGGAAGTCCTTGAATTTTCGAAAGCCACCATTCTGAAACTCGGCCACACCTCTTGACCATCCTTCTCGACGAATCCGTTCCACGTCTGATTAAAACCCAGCTTCCCGAGTTTTCCATATCCACCGTCCAATAGATGGGATGGTCTGGTATGAAAAATGGAGAGTTGCTTGCGGCCGCAGAGCAGCAGTTCACGACCTTTATCACCGCAGACCAACAACTACGGTATCAACAAAATCTTACAGGCAGGCAACTCTCAATCATTGTTCTTCCAACCAATCAAGTGCCATTGGTGACAACCTTGCTTCCGGCCATCCGAGAAACCATCGCCACAATTCAACCAGGGGCGATCATTGAGGTTCCTCTGGCTTGATTCAGTAGGCCAGAAAAAATTACATGGAAGAACGCATGAACGAAGTCGCCATATTCGCAGACGTCCAGAACCTGTATTACACGGTGAAGCAACAGTATCAGTGCCATTTTAATTACGGGGCATTTTGGGAGCAGGCGACTGTTGGCCGGAGTGTGATCAAAGCCATCGCCTACGCGACCGACAAAGGGGACCGAAGGCAGATTGAGTTTCAGAAGATCCTAGAGAGAATGGGATTTGAAATAAAACTCACGCCATTTCTCCAACGACGTGATGGCTCAGCCAAAGGTGACTGGGACGTAGGGATAGCCCTAGATATGATCGACTACGCCAAACAGGTGGACACGATCGTCCTCGCATCAGGGGATGGAGACTTCACCGCCGTCGTGGACAAGGTCAAACAAGAGTCCAAAGTGGAGGTAGAAATCTACGGAGTCCCAGACCTCACCGCCACTGCATTGATCAATTCGGCGACACGATTTGTCCCAATTCAAGGGCACCTGTTGTTGTCGATACCTACAACCTGGTGACCTAACCAAAAGAGATCATAGGTCCCACGGGCAAAGCGAAGCAATTTAGAATAAGGGGTCGAACCTTGCTCCCCTTTGCCTGAGACTAGAAGAACTTTAAAGTATGAAAGACCCGACCCCCTAGTCGCTGGGCATGCATAAAACTGACTACCACCTCGACGAAACTGCTGATAGTACTTCGTAGAGAAACAATTTCTGACCTCTTAAAAGAAGATGAACGAACACCATGGATAAATTTACGACCGGCCAACGCTGGGTGAGTGACAACGATGCCGCCCTCGGGTTGGGCATCGTCCAATCTGTCGAGTTTCGCACGGTTCAAATAGAATTTCCCGCCGCCGATGAAACGCGCACCTATGCAAAAGATAATGCCCCGCTGACGCGTGTGACATTTGATATCGGTGCATCAATTACAAGTAGGGATGGTTGGTCTCTATCGATTATCAAAATAGAACATGCCAGCGGCACCGTACGCTACCACGGCATTCGGGACAATGGCGACACGACCACCATACACGAATGTGAACTCTCCGATGAAATCACGTTTAATTTACCGCAAGACAAGCTGTTTGCCGGACACGTTGACGACAACACATGGTTTGAGCTGCGCGCGGCCACGCTGCAACACCTTGCCACACAACACACATCAGCAAGCTTTGGCTTACAGGGGCCACGTGTCAGCCTGATTCCCCATCAAATGTATATTGCCCATGAAGTATCAAAGAGAACAGCCCCACGTGTGCTGCTCGCCGATGAAGTCGGCCTCGGTAAAACCATTGAAGCCGGGTTAATTCTGCACCGTCTGATACTGACCGGAAAAATACACCGTGCACTCATTATCGTACCCGAACCACTCCTGCATCAGTGGCTGGTGGAATTGCTACGGCGCTTTAATTTACGCTTCACCATCATTGATGAACAGTATTTTTCAAATGACCACCAGGCCATTGACGATCCTGAAGAATCGGTCCCGATTGAAAACTATTTCGATCAATACCCTCTCGTGTTATGCGGATTACCCTTTGCCTGCCGCGATGAGATCGCCCCGTTCATTGCCGCGTGCGATTGGGATATATTGGTCGTCGATGAAGCGCACCGTCTTGAGTGGACACCGAGCGAGAGCAGCCGCGAGTATCGACACATCGAGACATTGGCTCATCAGTCAGAATCCGTGTTGTTATTAACCGCCACACCGGAGCAATTCGGCACGGCAGGGCACTTTGCCCGCTTGCGACTCCTCGACCCGGCGCGTTTCCACTCGCTCGAAAGCTATCTATCCGAGGAGAAACAACATGCCGAGACGGTCGAGCTAGTCAATCTACTACTCGATAATCAGACAATGGCTGAAGATGATCTGGCGCGATTACGTTCGCTCATTGATGATGGCGACTCAATCGACATACATGCCATCAATGCGGTGAACGACGAGGCACAGACCATTCGACGACACATCATCGACAATTTAATAGATCAACACGGCACGGGCCGAATGTTGTTCAGGAACACCCGTGCGACCATTGGCGGTTTTCCCCAGCGTCATTGTATTCCTGCTGTACTCGACGATGACCGAGACGAGACCCGTATGAGATGGCTTTCCGACACACTACGAGAACTATCGCCGCACAAAGTACTACTGATTTGCGCAACCGCCGAGAGCGCGGTGTTCACGTCAAAAACATTGCTGCAAAAGCATGGGGTCCAAGCCAGTGTGTTTCATGAAGACATGAGTCTCCTGGAACGAGACCGCGCTGCCGCCTGGTTTGCCGATGCCGAAGACGGTGCGCAAATATTGATTAGCTCGGAGATTGGCAGTGAAGGCCGAAATTTTCAATTTCTACACCATATCGTGCTGTTCGACTTACCCGACAACCCCGATTTACTAGAGCAACGCATTGGCCGCCTAGATAGAATCGGGCAAGAGCACGATATCAACATTCACGTGCCTGTCGCGGCAGGGTCAAGAGACGCACGGTTGAGCCACTGGTACCATCATGCACTCCATGCATTTGAGCAGAGTTGCGTAACCGGCCAACACATCAAAGCTGAGATGAACGAACAATTTGCCACCTACCTGATTGGCGAACACCTCGATGAAGACAGGTTTATCAGCGAGTGCAAGCATCTGCACGAACAAAAGACCCGGCAACTCAACCTCGGTCGAAACCGGTTATTTGAACTCAGTGGTTGCCGTAAAGAAATCGCCGACCCGTTGATTGAAACAATCATTCAAAATGAACAGGCGAGCGTGTTAACACCATACCTTGAAAAGGCCTTTGATTGTCTTGGAGTTGGAATAGAAGATCATTCGCTCAACAGTTGGATCGTACGCCCGGGTGCGCACTTACAGGTTGAACAATTTCCTGAGTTACCCGAAGACGGCATCACCGTGACGACCAATCGCGAGACCGCGCTTGCGCGAGAAGACATGCAGTTTCTGAGCTGGGAGCACCCATTGGTGCGCGCAACAATCGACATGCTTGTGAACGGAGAAAAAGGCCGGGTCAGCGTCTGCGCGTTACACATGCCGCAACTTCCCCGTCGCAGCATTTTACTCGAAGCTTTATTCGAACCGAACTGTCCGGCACCCGCCTGGTTAGACATCGGTCGCTACCTTCCTTGCAACGCCTTGCGCGTACTGGTCAACCAGGAGGGGGAAAACAAGACACGACAATTACCACCTGACACCTATGAACCTCTCCTGGAAAAGATCGATCAGGAAGTTGCACGGAAATTGATCGGTAGAACACGTGCGACATTAAAAAACCAGGTGCAACAAATTGAGGAAATTGCCACACAACAAATCCCAGAGTTTCGCAACACGGCCATCGCATCAATGCACGCGGAGTTAGATGGCGAGTTACAGCGTCTGCTGACCCTGCAAAAGCGCAACCCAACCATTCGCGATGAAGAAGTGCAAGCTCTGCGCACGAAAATTTCCGATCTGGAAAATCGGTTGCAAAGCAGCACCCTGAAGCTCTCCGCCCTGCGTGTCATCTACACGCATTAACCCATCGAATTGCATTTGGGCACCTCTAAAAACCCCATTCGGAATTCAGTTTCCTCTTTCATTTTAACTAGCAATTTAGGTAGCATTCGGTTAACGAGAAATACACCTGGAAGGTAAATTCTCCCACAAACTTTAATACATTAGAAAATAGGCTTGACCCCTTTTCCTTGTTTGGCTGGGGGAGCGATACACCAACAGTTCCATCCGGTGGAGGTGGAATTCCAGTAGCACAGCAACAGATTCCGAGTTCCACACTCAACGCTCCCACTACGTTTGCGAATCCAAATGTTGCGGGCTTACAGTCGCAACGTCTGGGTATTTCAAATACACCTTTTGTTTCCAGTCAATCGAGAGGTTCTGGATTTGGAATAAGGGATGCGGCTTTATTCGGTGGGACACTTTTGGCAAGTACAATTCCAGGGGTTGGGGAATTTTTGGATGCAGCTGTCTTGTTTTCTCCAGGTTCATCAACGTTCGAAAGAGTCGCAGCTGGGGTAAGTCTCGGAGCCAATGCGGTTTTTCCGTTCCTGCCTAATTTTGGGGCAACCGTCAAGGTCGGGGGAGAGGCTTTTGAAAATACCTTTAGGAATGGGAGGTTCAAAGAAATTACCTTAAACCCTGGCACGCGTCTTGATAGAGTTTTCGAAGAAGGAGTTAACAATCCTATTGGATCATTTACGACTCGCGGGGTTACATCATCTACACTCACTTCAACGGAAGCAGCGATAAGACAACTCGCAATTACAGGGGCAAGACCCAATAGATTGACTTCTTTGGAGGTAACGAGGACTACAAGAGCTAAGGTTGGGTTTATTGAAGGTGGCGGGAAAAATGCCTTTCAAATAGTCATTGATCCATCCGATTTTGGGAACCTTCGTGAATTAAAAGAAACCATAAAAATCTTAAGGTGAAAAATGCTAGCAACTCATGAAGAGCAAATTAGAGCGTTAATGAATCACCAAGCTTGCCGACTTGTTGAAAGGCTAACACCGCCGGAACTATCTGATGGTGAGTCTTATCAACGAGTGTTTACCATCAAAAAACATGAAATTCTTCAATTTTTAAAAGATAACTTTTCATTGAAAGATGTAGTTCCCTGTCAGCCTGGGAATCGTGATGGGTTATATGTATTGACTGTATCGAATGGCTTAGAAGTTTACTATCAAGAACGAAATATTAAAGTTAACCCTAGAATAGTTGCGAGCGTTGATGAAGTTTGGGAAGAGTATGTGGATTATCTAGTTCGTACAAGTGGAACAGGTTTAGATTTCACATGAAACATGAACATTGAACATAAAGGCCCGGATTTGGGGTCAGGTCTTGCAATAACATATTCTAATCGGCTACCCTTCTCCCATGGCTCGTCCTCTTCGCATTGAATATCCTGGGGCTCTCTATCATGTCACGGGTGTGGGGTCAGGTCTTGCAATGCCACATTTCACCCACCAATCTTTTCTAAATCTCGACATTCAACTCTCGCGCTTATAAGATTGGGAAGAAATCCACAAGAATTGACTCAAGGGAAATACGTCACTGCAAGACCTGACCCCGAAGCGGTTTTTTACCGCAATTCTTATTGGCGCAATTGTTGGTACAGTGTCCAGTGGCATTCAAAGCGATTGGGACATTGGGGCCACCTTAACCGGGGCAGCAATTGGGGGGGCATCAGGAGCCGTTGGCTTTGGAGTGGGAAGTTATGTGAGTGGTGCTGTGGGAGGAGGTGCCTTTGGGGCTATAGCTGGTGGAGCAGCAGCAGGTGCTGCTGTTGGAGGGACCAGTGCGATTTTGTATCGAGCTGCAGGGTATAATACGAATATTGGACTAGCTATTGGTGTGGGTGCAGCGGGAGGCCTGGGGTGTGGGGTCAGGTCTTGCAATGCCATATCTCACCTACCAATCTTTTCTAAATCTCGACATTCAACTCTCTCCCTTATAAGATTGGGAAGAAATCCACAAGAATTGACTTAAGGGGAATACGTCACTGCAAGACCTGACCCCGAATCCTCCGGATGGGACCCGGGGACTTAGCTGTCATGATGACTGGGTCGCCGTGACCATCGATGCCAACGATCATAAAAAACGCACCACGCGCGATGCCTATGGCCGCGTAGCCAAGGTCGAAGAATACACCGGCACGTTTACCACCTGTTCCACGGCCGTGGGCACCCCCTATGCCACCACCACGTATGACTACGATGTCCTGGGCAATCTGGTGCTCTTGACGGATGATCTCGGCAATCAATCCACCATGGCCTATGACACGCTCTCCCGCAAAACCAGCATGCACGATCCGGACATGGGCGACTGGACCTATCAATACGATGCCAATGGCAATCTCACCCTCCAGACCGATGCCAAGGATCAGGACATCCATTTCCAATACGATGCCTTAAACAGAAGAGTGCAAAAAGATTACGACACGCAGAAGAGCCTGGGCTATGGCGATGTGGTCTATACCTATGATGGGACCACCAATTATCGTAAAGGCCGGCTCCAACAGGTGGACGATACCTCCGGCACCACCACGTTTTATTACGACGTCACCGGAAGAGTGACCAAGACGGATAAAGTGGTGGATTCCACCACCTACACCACGCAAAGTGCGTATGATGGCTTAGGCCGGGTCACGAGCATTACCTATCCCAACAGCAGCACGGTCACCCAAACATACAACGGCCCGCAACTGGAAACCGTCGAAGAAGGCAGCACCACGTATGCCGCCTATAGCGGGTTCAATGCCTTAGGCCAGCCCAGCACACTGACCCTGGGCAACGGCAGATTGGGGGTCAGGTCTTGTACTGCCACACATTAAAGATGTAAGTTCAGGTTTTCATTATGACTACTAGTGGATTTAAAATATGAACACAATTCCCATGGGTCAAGGGATCGCTCGCTAGAAGTTGTCAAATTTGGTATATCTTTCCTCGACTTTTACAGATTTGGGGTCAGGTCTTGCAATAACATATTCTAATCGTCTACCCTTCTCCCATGGCACGTCCTCTTCGCATTGAATATCCTGGGGCTCTCTATCATGTCACGGCTCGTGGCAATGCCCGCGCCGATATTTTTCTTGAGGATGCCGATCGAGTCCGATTGTTGGAGGTGTATGCCCACGTCAGCTCTCGCTTCAATTGGCGATGTCATGCCTATTGCTTGATGGCCAATCATTATCATTTTGTCATCGAAACCCCGGATGCGAATTTGTCTCAAGGGATGCGCCAACTCAATGGCGTCTATACCCAACATTTCAATCGCGTGCATGGACGAACGGGACATGTGTTTCAGGGCCGCTTCAAGGGAATCCTTGTTGAGCGAGAATCCTATCTTCTGGAGCTCTGTCGCTATGTGGTGCTCAATCCGGTACGGGCCGGGCTTGTTCGGAGTGCCAGAGAATGGCCATGGAGTAGTTACCGGGCGACTGCAGGCCAAGCCACCGCCTCTTCTTGGCTGGCGACGGATTGGGTCTTAGGGCATTTTGGCCGAACTCGCGCCAAGGCGGAGGCTGCCTATCGCGCGTTTGTCTCCGAGGGGCGAAAGCAGCCTCCCATTTGGGAAGAGTTGCAGCATCAAGTATATTTGGGCTCTGAGACCTTTATTCGAAAGGCTCAAAGGCACTTGGAGGCCACTCAGGATCTTTCCGAGGTGCCACGTGCCCAGCGACGAGCCCCTGCAAAATCCCTGGCTTGGTATATGAGGCAAGGCGGTCGAGATCCTCTACAGGCCATGGCCCGCGCTTATGCTTCTGGAGGGTATACCCTGAAGGCCATCGCCCAGCAATTTGGCGTCCATTACAGCACGGTCAGTCGGGCGGTACGGAAAGCGGAAGACGGGAATTGAAGGCAATGTGTTATTGCAAGACCTGACCCCATAACCGCTCTCACGAAAAACCAGCATGCATGATCCGGACATGGGAGATTGGAGCTATGTCTACGATGCCAACGGCAACCTCACCCTGCAGACAGATGCCAAACTCCAACAGATCCATTTTCAATACGATGCGCTCAATCGAAGAGTGCAAAAAGATTACGGCACGCAGAAAACATTAGGTTCGGGCGATGTGGTCTATACGTATGATGGGACCACGAACAACCGCAAAGGCCGCCTCCAAGAAGTAGACGATGCAAGCGGCACCACGACCTTCTACTACGACATCACCGGACGAGTGACCAAGACCGACAAGGTCGTGGATAGCACCACCTACACCACACAAAGCGCCTATGATGGGTTAGGACGAGTCACCAGCCTCACCTATCCCAACAGCAGCACCGTTACCCAAACCTACAACGGACCGCAGCTGCAAAGTGTGCAAGAAGGCAGTACCACATACGCAAGCTATAGTGGGTTCAATGCCCTAGGCCAACCCAGCCAACTCACGCTCGGCAATGGCGTGACGACGGATTACACCTACGACGCCCAAAACTTCCGCCTCAAAACCTTGAAGACCGAAAAAGGCACCACCGTGCTACAAGACTTGGGCTACACGTTTGACGATGGCGGGAACGTTACCTCACTCACCGATGCCGTGCACGGCACCAAAACGTTCAACTACGACGACCTCGACCGACTCACCAGTGCCACGGGCGGCTATGGCACCGTGACCTACAGCTACAACGAAATCGGGAACATGCTGACCAAGTCCAATGTGGGGACGTATTCGTATCCCGCCAGTGGCAGCTCCAGCGTACGGCCGCATGCCGTGAGTTCCGATGGCACGAACACCTACACCTACGATGCCAATGGGAATATGAATATCGGTGCCGGCCGGATCATCACCTACGACTTCGAGAACCGACCGGATAGCGTCATCAAAGGTGGCGTGACTACCACCTTCGTCTACGACGGTGATGGAGGACGGGTGAAGAAGAGTGATGGGACGACCACGACAACGTACATCGGCAAACTCTACGTCTGCGAAGGCACCACACCTCCACTGTCGTGCGTCAAATTCATCTTCGCCGGCGATCAACGCATCGCCATGAAACAAGTGGGCAGTGGCTCCACCAGCTACTTCCACGCCGACCACCTCGGCTCCACCAGCGTCCTCACCGACGCCACCGGCGTGGCCGAAGAACACAATGCGTATCTCCCATATGGCGACACCCACACCCACACCGGCACCTCGGATGTGGCGTACAAATTCACGGGCAAAGAACGCGATACCACCACGAGCCTCTATTTCTATGAAGCGCGCTACTATGATCCGGTGCTCGGAAGATTTATTTCGCCGGATACAGTCATCCCAGACCCACAAACTCCACAAACGCTGAATCGATATACCTATGTTGTTAATAACCCAATTATTTATACTGATCCCTCAGGTCGGTTCTTTTCTTTTGTAGCAGCAATTGCTGTAAAGGCCATAATCGGCGCGGCAATTGGTGCTGCCACAAATGTGGCGATAGCAGCTGTTACAGGTGGCGATTTAGGAAATGCAGCTATCTCCGGCGCTATTGGTGGGGCAGTATTTTATGTTGGTGGCCCGGGAATTGTTCAAGGTGCAATTGCTGGGGCAGCCTCAGCGGCTGCAACAAGAGGGGACCCCTTAAAGGGTGCATTATTTGGAGGCGCATTGGGTGGGTTAGCCGCATATGTTGATTCATCAAAATTTCAGCCATTTGGCGATAGCACCCAAAACTGGTTCGTAAATTATGCGAACCAGGCGTTCAACGATACCTTGCGAGGGACAGCGATTGGTGCAGCATCAGCGGCAATTCAAGGCCAAGATATTGGAGAGGGTATCCTAGGGGGAATTATTGCATATGCTGGTGGTCGGCAATTTAATAATGCAGTGGGTCATGCAGTCGGATTTACCGGACAATCTATATCATGTGGTTGTCTCAAAGGACCTGATTGGTCATTTTATGATGGAGGGACATTCATTTATGATGGCAATCCAGAGGGAGGAATCACTTTTGGAAATGTAATTTTTGGACCTTCTACAAAAAATATGTCGCCAATGCAGAAAATACTATTTTTTGGTCATGAGGGTGGCCATGTAAGTCCACAGGGAAAATTATTAGGTCCGGCCTATATCCCCGGCCATGCTGCATCTTTAGCTGTTGGTACTTTTGGCGCTCTAGCTGTGACAATTTATAATTGGGGACTTCCAGATCGATATTCAGATTTTTCAACCCTCGCTCATGACCTGAGTCCTCTAGAAACCTACGGTTTAGGGGATGCTCCAACCGGTAGTGACCTAACGACTATTAGGAATTCAGGATTATTTGAAAAGTAATAAAATATGTTTGTCTGGTGAACAATGAGAAAAAAAGGCTTTTATTGTCTATTCATTACCGCCTTAATCGTGGCGTGTGACCCGGCTACTTTTCAGCTTCGACCGGATTTCAGCAATCTTGGGGTGCCTGACGAGGGATATAATCTAAGGATCTCAAAACAAGGAATCACCGTTGATCTTAAAGGGAATCAAACTCGTTATTACGGCAGCACTTCGGGAAAGTTTTCAATAAGAATTATGAATGTAAGAAGCGATCCAATCAGATTTGATCAATCAAACTTGTGGATAAAGGTAGATGGTCAACCAGTCCCCGAGGCTTCATTTCGACTACGCCCACATAAAAGTATTCCCAGTTTTGCTCTTAGTAAGCCTATTGAAAGCATTACAGTAAATCCTGGGGAATCCCAATCTTTTGTAGTTGAATATTCCTTTTACTTCAATACACCAAGTCAAAGTATGACCTTCGTCTACAACTTGGTTGACGATGTAAATATGATTAATAAGATTTCTTTTGAAACACCTTTTGTGTTTTAAAAGAAACCGCCACCTTCTAAAATGTATGGGGTCAGGTCTTGCAATACCACATTGCGGCCCTGCTATACTTGCCACTCCTAAAGATAGTTAGAGGAATTCGGCAGAACGGTTTTATGTGGTGTGGCTTTTGACAAGAGCAGATGATTTGAGTCTAATACTGGACAACCTTCCCCCTTGAAGTGGAGCTCGTATGAATTCTGAAGAAATGGAAGAAGTGAAACGCCATTTTGGTGTTGTCGCAGAAGGCCTTCGGCATGATCTCCAGCATGTCGCGGAAGGTCATCAGAATATCCTCACTGAGGTTCAACAATTTCGAGAAGAGGTGAAAGAAGAATTTATATTATTATTATATTATAAAGGGGTCACCTATTAGCAGGAACCTGTCAAGTGGGCGCACGTCTCCGCTCTGTTTTTCTACTGTACAAAGCATATTTTCTTCCTCCTCCCCGTGGGGGAACCAACTCGCACCTGGGTTTTCATCGGTATCGATGTCGTCTCCTTCACTGAGACGCACCAGTCACCCATCAGGATCAA
>JAQBUF010000091.1 GCA_027623995.1 Nitrospirota bacterium | reverse complement strand
CGAAGCGGACGGGCCATCGGACAACGCTAAAGATTTTAAGGTATGAAGTCAAGACCTGACCCCCAATTCTGACCCCCAATTTGACCCCCAATTCTTCTTCAAGACAGCAAACACCTGAACCTCTCAACCAAAGATTTTACCTCTTTTCTGATTAGAAAGGGTGGCTTGGCGGATGAGGGACGAGGGCGTCAATCATCTGTATCACTTCGTGCTTTTCTTTGTGTCCGAACCAGGTGGCTTTGATTTGTAAGGCCGCATCCCATAGCACCCATGTTGGGGTTCCACGGAATCGATTATTCTCAAACGTCTCGCCGACCCCGCCAAGGCCAATGCTATCCATCGCCACAGGAAATGGAATCGATTGATGATATCGCTCCATGCCCATTCGTTGAAAATATTTTGCCGTTTCTCCCACCAAATGCCCTTCCTCGATGAGCTTTCGCGTGTTCTCTTCCGTATTGAAGTTAAAGTCCTCAAATGCCGTTGACAGTCCGAGTACCTGCACCCCCTGGTCTTGATAGCGTTGATAGAGCTCTACCGCGAGAGGAATGGCGTGGCTCAAACACCCAGGGCAGTTGACCTGGAAGGCGAGGACCACATTGAGCTGGCTTGGCTCAAACTCCCCTTGAATCATTGTGCCAATCCGAAGATCTAGGAATGCCATGGGAACGGTTTTTGATTTTAACGGCTTGGGAAACACGGAAAGGATTTATGCTGGTTTTGCCACGTGCTGGTAGGAAATTTCTGAAATCTTCGCTTGGGCTTCTGCATGTTCAATCGTCATGCCCACAAGTTTTCCATCTCCATCCAGATCAATCAAAATATTTTCATTGATATCCTTGGTTTGCGCCACGGAATGATCACTAAATTCAATGTACGCTGTATCAGTATCAGGGAAATACTTAACTTTCATGGTGCGCCTCGAAATGATCGATCGAAAAATGCATTGTGAATGGTTTCACCATCCTCAAGAAGAATAATCCTCAAATACTTTCCTCCAGCCTCATCAACAGTCCCCCGTCGGCGAATGCGACCATCATGCTGAATTTCTTCATGTATCGGATTTTGTCTCACCTGGTCAATCCATTCATCTTTGATCACGCTTCTATCCGCACGTGTGCGGACGAAGTCAAAGTACGATGTCGTTTTCACTACGGACAAGTGTAAAGTGGCCCACACAGGAACGCAACAAAGAACTCAATCAAAAAAAAATGAAGAACCGCTTATTCGACAGTGACGCTTTTGGCGAGGTTGCGGGGTTTGTCGACGTCGATGTCTTTGAGGACAGCGATGTGATAGGCCAGGAGTTGCAGGGCCACGGTGAAGGGGATTGGGGAAAGCAGTGCATGGGTACTAGGAATGGTGAAGACGAAATCTGCTAAGGCACCAAGTTCTCGTTCGCCTTCGCTGACAAAGGCAATGACGGGAGCGCTTCGGGCTTTGACTTCCATGAGATTATTGACGGTCTTATCATATAATCGATCACGGGGAGCTAAAACGACGACGGGCATTTCTTCATCGATCAGGGCAATGGGACCGTGCTTCATTTCTCCGGCGGCGTAGCCTTCGGCATGGATGTAGGAAATTTCTTTGAGTTTCAAGGCGCCTTCGAGCGCGATGGGGAAATTGATGCCTCGGCCTAGGTAGAGAAAATTGCGATGTTGATAAAATCGTTTGGCTATCGAGAGTATTTCCGCTTCTCGCCTGATGATATGTTCAACCTGAGCAGGCAAGCCCATGAACTGATCGAGCCACCATCGACCGTCTTCCGCGCTTAAGACTTGCCGAACTCGTCCCATATGCAAGGCCAAAAGATACAAGGCAATGACTTGACCAGTAAACGCTTTGGTCGAAGCCACACTAATTTCTGGTCCACATCTGGTGTAAATCACGCCATCTGACTCACGGGCTAACGTGCTGCCGACGACATTCACAATCGAGAGGACGCGCGCGCCGAGGCGTTTGGCTTCTCGCGCGGCGGCCAGAGTATCTGCGGTTTCCCCTGACTGCGAGATGGCAATGAATAAATCGCCTTCTTGCACCATGGGTTCCCGATAGCGGAACTCGGAGCCAATATCCACCTGAACTGGTTTGCGAATGAGTTCTTCAAACAAATATTTTCCGACAAGCCCGGCATGCCAGGACGTGCCACAGGCCACGATCCAAATTCGTTTGGCATTGATCAGCTCCTCAGCCGTCATCGCCAAGTCCGGCAGATCGGCTTCCCCAGATTCATAGCTATATCGTCCGCGCAAGGTATCGAGAATGGCTTGGGGCTGTTCATGAATTTCTTTGAGCATGAAATGGGGATACCCGCCCTTTTCTGCGGCATCGGCATTCCAATCGATTTCGACCACTTCACGGTCGACTTGGTCTCCCTCGACCCCAGTGATGGTGATCCCCAAAGGCGTAAGCACCGCGATATCACCATCGTCTAAATAAATGACTTGTCTCGTGTGAATCAACAATGGTGTGACATCAGAGGCTATATAGGAGGCCTTTTCACTTTTCCCAAGAACCAAGGGACAACCGGACCTGGCAGCCACTACTGTTTCTGGTTCGCTCATACACATGCCGGCAATCGCGTAGCTCCCATGCAATTCACGAATGGTTGCTCTGAAGGCACTGTGTAAAGAGCGCCCGTCCCTCATGTGAAAAGCCAGGAGATGCGCAATCACTTCGGTATCGGTTTCGGATTCAAATTGATAGCCTTCAAGCTGTAACTTTTGTCTGAGATTGAGATAATTTTCGATAATGCCGTTGTGGACAATGACCACATTCCCAGATCGATGCGGGTGGGCATTTTGTTCGGACGGTTTGCCATGGGTCGCCCATCGGGTGTGTCCGATGCCCACGTTGCCAATCAGGTGCTCCCCTTGCAGGGCTTGCTCGAGATTCACGAGTTTGCCCACACTGCGACGAACCTCGATTTGGCCATGTTGCAGGACCGCGACTCCGGCGGAGTCATACCCGCGATACTCCAGACGCTTCAGCCCTTCGACAAGGACTGAGGTGGCGTTCTGATCCCCAATGTATCCGATGATTCCACACATAATCGTTTTGGCTTCCTACTCCCCGATTATCTCGGAAGATTGATCAAAAATCTAAAGGAACGACATACAATCACGGCTTAGAAAATTGGGATCATACCGAAAACATGGTCCTCCCCCTACCGCATTCATTCTGGATGGCAGGGAACTTCTTATCCCTGCCTTACCTGCCTGTGAGAATCCATTCTTGTGTAGCTGCACGATCTTACCTGTCCTGAGTCCTACCGAAGGGTCGTGCCTCTTCCCACACATCATGGGCCACTGACGTTTGGAAGAGGCAGCATGAGATGCTGCAGCTACAAAAACGACTTGACCATCCGATTCCCTCAAAAAGAGAGGCGACATAACCCACGAGGGCTGCCACACAATTATTTGCACCTGATCGTATTGTGCGGCCAGAACCCTAAATTCTGCATGATCGGAAAATGGCCTCTTCCTGTATAGCTGTGGCATCTCATGCTGCCTCCCACGCGTGACAGAGGCGCCATTCCTTCGACGCTGCTCAGGACAGGAAGATGGCGCAGCTACAACAAAAAACTCTCGGGCCAGTTATTTTTATTCCGCATGAGAGATCTGCAAGGCCATGGGCCCATGGCTGAAATTTAAAGGGTTTTCTTTTTCAAGGCCTTGGACTTTCGCCCTGCGCCTTTTGGTGCGTCATTTTTTTTGGCCTTTGCCCCGTCCTTGGCATACATGGCCCGACGTCGTGCGGCCCAGCCTTCACGATTCACTTGTTCGGTTCTTGAAAGAGTCAGTCCATCGGCGGGCACGTTTTGAGTCACCGTTGATCCGGCAGCCACCACCGCGCCTTTTCCAATGGTGACCGGAGCCACCAACTGAGAATCGCTGCCAATAAAGACTCCATCTTCAATCACGGTTCGCTCTTTTCGGAAACCATCATAGTTACACGTGATAGTACCAGCCCCAATATTAACCT
The DNA here is from genome assembly GCA_027623995.1 of Nitrospirota bacterium. Lineage (GTDB taxonomy): Bacteria > Nitrospirota > Nitrospiria > Nitrospirales > UBA8639 > Nitronereus. The sequence continues at coordinate 2,805 of JAQBUF010000091.1, read as the reverse complement.
GTTTGCCAATGGTTGCGTCACCCAAATAGGTGAGATGGTTTGCCTTGGAGCCTTCGCCTAATTCCACGTTTTTCAATTCAACAAAGTTGCCAACCTTCGCCTTGGTTCTCACGATCGACCCTGGCCGAAGTCGCGCAAATGGACCAATGCTTGCGCCTTCTTCTACCACTGCTCCATCCAAGATCGAACTGTCTTCAATGATGACACCATCTCCGACGACACTATTCGTCAGGCGTGAATGTGACCTGATCGTGGTTGCACACCCAATTTTCGTCGTCCCTTCAATCGTCACACAGGGATAGAGCACGGTGTCTTGGCCGATTTCAACATTGTCATCGATGAAAGTCGTGTTTGGGTCAAGCATGGTGACCCCTTCGGCCAGCCAACGCGATCGAATCCGCCCGCGCATCACGTGCTCCACAAACGCCAAATGTTCTCGACTGTTGACGCCAAAACATTCGTCGGCATCGTCTGTTTTCATTCCCCCCACACGTAACCCTTGCGCCACGGCGAGGCCAATAATATCCGTAAGATAGTATTCGCCTTGGGCGTTGTTGGGTTTCAGGGAATCTAAGGCTTTGAACAGAAACGCGCTATTCACAAGATACGTGCCGACATTGACTTCGTGGTTTGATTTTTCCTCGGCCGTGGCATCTTTATCTTCCACCACTTTGATGACTTGCCCATTGGGCCGACGCAGGACTCGCCCATATCCTTGGGGATTTTCCAGTTCCGTAGTGAGGATGGTCACCGCAGCCTGCGTGGCTTGATGTTGGGTCATCAATCGTTGCACCGTGGCTTGAGTGAGCAAAGGCGTATCGCCATTGAGGATGAGGCATAATTCCGACACCGGCTTGCCTTTTGGCATAAGGACGGATTTGGCTTGTTGCACCGCATGACCAGTGCCTAGCTGTTTGACTTGGACAGCAATATCAAGCGGTTCGAGCGCTTTCTTTTCTTGATCAAGAAAGGCTTTGACCTGTTCGCCTTGGTGCCCCACGACCACCACGACATGTCCATCGGCAACACGACGTGCCAGTGAGGTCATATACCACACCATCGGGCGGCCAGCCACAGGATGTAAGACTTTGGCTTTTTTGGACCGCATACGCTTACCCAAGCCTGCGGCCATGACAATGGCAGAAATTTGTTTCATGAGGATTATTTGGGTCAAAAGGTAGTGAAGAACAGATCGGTTGCTGGCTACCCGGTCTTAACCTCTACCCTTCCTTCTGGGAATGGTTTTCCTTCTTCTGGATCAAATGTCGGTACGCCCATGGCTTTTCCTGAGGAATAGAGTCCTCCTGAAACAATGAGTTTCATGGCTTCTTCCACACTCATATCCACGGATTGAACTCCCGTCTCAGGCACGAGGAGAAAGTATCCGGATGTGGGATTTGGCGAGGTCGGCACATACACATGTACGAGGGGTTCAGGGGCCAATTGCTGCACTTCATCACGAGTTTCTCCGGTGACAAAGGCCAGAACATAGTTGCCATCCTTGGGAAATTGAATCATGACCACTTTATTGTACTTATCGCGTTGCTTAAAGGACAGAATGTCCATCATCGATTTGAGGGTCGCGTAGATTCCTCGGACTATGGGGACACGATCGAGAATTTCTTCCCATCGTTTGACCAAACGTCCTCCTAAAAAATTGGTGGCCATCATGCCCGCAATGAAAATCAACAGGACTAAGGTGAGAATGCCTAATCCCGGCACGTAATAATCCTCAGTCACGATATCGGCCAGCATATTGCCTAAGATGCTGTCGACGGTGACAAAGAGAGTCTTCAGTACCAAGATCGTTCCCCAAATCGGGGTAATCACTAGCAGCCCGGTTAAAAAGTATCGTTTAAATGCGACAATCGACATAGGAGAAAAGACCTTTGACTATTGGGGCATGTTACAAGCAACCCGTAATTGCAGCAAGCCCTTTTCTTGCGATTTTCAATCACTTAGATTACGATGCCGCCCGTGGCTATACGGGTGAATCAGGGAGCAGCAGCCAGGAAATCACCCACACCACACCGTGGTCTGTTTATTACGTTTGAAGGAATTGAAGGCAGCGGAAAATCCACGCAAGCCCGGCTGTTAACGGAGTTTTTGAAAATCTCTGGATTTGTGGTGGTGGAAACCCGAGAACCGGGGGGAACCCCAGTCGCTGAACGCATTCGGGATATCTTTCTTCAAACTCCCAAGAACACCGTAGATTCCCTTGTCCCCGAAACTGAAACGTCCTTAGTTTTGGCTGCTCGAAGCCAGCATGTGGCATCGTTGATCCGCCCTGCTTTGGCGAAGGGCGCGGTGGTACTTTGCGACCGTTTTTCCGACTCAACCCTGGCGTATCAAGGTTATGGTCGAGGTTTGAATGTATCGAAACTCCAAGGATTTAATCGGTTCGCGACTCAAGGCTTGACTCCGGACATGACCTTTTTGTTTGATCTACCCGTGCCGAAGGGACTGGCACGCCGCAGACGCAACCCCAATCAAAATCGTATAGATAAGGAAGCCCTGGCGTTTCACTCTCGTGTGCGGAAAGGATTTTTAGCCCTGGCGAGTCAACAGTCCCGGCGGATACATATTATTAATGCCAGTCGTTCGGAAGAGGCGATTTCTAGGCAAATTCAAACACTTGTCGAACCAATTCTCAAGCGACGCCTTAGGGCGAAACAAATATCGAGAGCTAAATAGTTTGAAAGGCGATCTCTGAAATAAATTGCCTAATTGAAAATTGTAGCTGCAGCATCTCATGCTGCCTCCCCACGCGTACCAGAGGCGCCAGGAGATGGCGCAGCTACAAAG
>JAQBUF010000029.1 GCA_027623995.1 Nitrospirota bacterium | reverse complement strand
TGGGGCTGAAGCTGGTCCCAAGGGTCGGGCTGTTCGCCCGTTAAAGCGGTACGCGAGCTGGGTTCAGAACGTCGTGAGACAGTTCGGTCCCTATCTGTTGTGGGCGGAGGAGATTTGAGAGGGTCTGTCTCTAGTACGAGAGGATTGAGATGGACGGACCTCTAGTGTGCCGGTTGTCGCGCCAGCGGCAGTGCCGGGTAGCTATGTCCGGTTTGGATAACCGCTGAAAGCATCTAAGCGGGAAGCCAGCCTCAAGATAAGATCTCACGGAGGGTAACCTCCCTAAAGGCCACTTCTAGACCAGGAGTTTGATAGGCTGGGTGTGGAAGAGCTGTAAGGCTTGAAGCTAACCAGTACTAATCGGCCGTGCGACTTAACATCATTTTACTTCTGATAGACATGATCTAACGAAATACCGTGAAGCGTAATGCGTGAATGGTGAATCGAATGGAAAAGAGAAACCATTCATTTTGCACACGCACATTACCACTCACGAACGAATTCCCGGTGACCAAGCCGGAGGGGCCACACCCGTTCCCATCCCGAACACGGAAGTTAAGTCCTCCAGGGCCGATGATACTGCAGCTGTGAGGCTGTGGGAAAGTAGGACGTTGCCGGGTTCCTTACAGCCCATCGATCGAAAGGTCGATGGGCTTTTTTTTTATTTCCTCATTTATTAGTTTTAACCTTAGCCTTTGTGGTTCCTATTTAAGGGAATAGGTGTAGCCTTCTTTTGTAATGTTTGTTACCCTTAACAAGCTTTTCGTAATTTTCTAATTTAAAAAATTCATTGTACTAACATGGCGACAATAAAATTTGGGACATCAGGTTGGCGAGCTATATTGGGCGAGGAATTTAACTTTCGTCATGTTCGGATTGTGTGTCAAGGCATTGCCCAGTTTTTGCGGAATGAAAAAATTGCTCAACATGGAGTCATTGTTGGGTATGATGCAAGATTTATGGGCGAGCAATTTGCTAGAGCCGCTGCTGAAGTCTTTGCCGCTCATGGGATTCCTGTTTTATTGTGTGATCGTGAGACGCCAACCCCTGCAATTTCTTATCATATCCTGCATCACAAGTTGGCTGGTGGAATTAATATCTCTGCCAGTCACAACCCGCCGGAATGGAATGGAATAAAATTTACTGCTGCCTGGGGCGGCACTGCTCTTCCAGAAACCACCCAAGCGATTGAACAGCGAATCCTTCCACTGATGCACGGGGAACATGTCAAATGGCTCAAATTTGAAAAAGCTCAAAAAGATGGTTTGATAATAATTTTTGACCCCAAACCTGATTACTTGGCAATTTTAGAAAAACATGTGGACGTTGAAGCCATTCGTCAGGGTGGCATTAGAATTGTCGTTGACCCACTTTATGGGACATCTCGAGGGTACCTTGATGATTTTCTGAGGAAAGCGGGGGCAAAGGTGGCGGTCTTACATTACTGGCGAGATCCTTATTTTGGAGGCCTTCGTCCGGAGCCTACTCAAGTAACTACCATGGAATTACAAGAAACGGTGAGACAGGAAAAAGCTCATTTGGGTTTGGCAACGGATGGTGATGCCGATCGTTTTGGAATCATTGATCAGGATGGGGATTTCCTGGAAGCGAATCAAGTCCTTCCGCTTTTGGTGGACTATCTAGCCACCACACGACAGTGGCATGGAAGTGTGGCCCGGTCAGTGGCCACGACCCACCAAATTGATCGGGTTGCGGCGTTACATGGGTTGGCGACTGAAGAAACTCCAGTGGGATTTAAATATATTGGGGACCTTCTCGCCAAAGGAAAAGTCATGATGGGTGGCGAGGAAAGTGCAGGAATGTCCATAACCGGCCATGTGCCTGAGAAAGATGGCATCCTTGCCTGCCTATTGGTGGCAGAAATGGTGGCAAGGACGGGAAAGAGTATCAAGGAGTTAGTTGCCAACCTTCTTGAACGGATCGAGCCGCTATATTTTCAGCGAGAAGATGTCACGTTAACAGAAGCGATGCAGGAAAATTTGGCCCAGGTCCAAGCGAATCCCCCGGAAAATTTTGCTGGGCAACCGGTTCAATCCGTTAACAGACTTGATGGCTGCAAACTTCAGATGGCTGATGGCAGTTGGTTTTTATTAAGGCCCTCTGGAACGGAACCGTTGGTTCGGTGCTATGGGGAGGCCCCTTCACAAGAACGGTTACAAGAACTCATCATAGCGGGTCGCAAGCTTCTAAACGGTATTTCCTAAGACAAGGATTCGTCGATGGGGAATTTCCTCTTCTAAGTCCATGCGGCATTTTTCCTTCAAGGATGAGGGAAGTCGTTAATGCGATTGTTCAAAAAATATTTCCCACATGTTCTTCTATTAGATTCCTAATCATAGGCTACGATCATGTCTCCATTTCAATTCGTTCATACGGCAGACCTGCATTTAGATAGCCCGTTCCACGGATTGTCTGAAGTAGCTCCAACGCTTCAGTCGGTGTTACGAGAAGCCACATTTCAAGCCTTCGAAAACATCATCAATCTCTGCATCGATCGGCAAGTAAATTTCCTCCTTATTGCAGGGGATATTCATGATGAAGCCGATCGAAGCCTGCGAGCGCTTACCCGTTTGCGGCAAGGATTCGATCGGCTGGCGGAACATCACATTCCGGTTTTTATGTGTCATGGGAATCATGACCCATTGACGGGGTGGAGCGAGAAATTCTCATGGCCCGACAATGTGTGGGTATTTGATACCAAGGAAGTGACCGCGAGGCCGGTCGTGGTTCAGGGTACCGAAATTGCCAGAATTTATGGGTTAAGTTTCGGCATGGAAAAAGTCACAGACAATCTTGCGCAGCAATTTCATGCAGAACTCGATGTTCCGTGGTCAATTGGTCTTTTGCACACCAATGTTGGGAATGATCTCAATCATGGAAATTATGCTCCCTGTCATCTTGATGACCTCCTTCGAGCGAAGATGAATTACTGGGCTCTAGGCCATGTTCACACCCATCGCATTCTTCGAGCCCAGGATCCGCTAATTATCTATCCTGGCAATCCACAAGGACGACATGTTCGGGAACCCGGACCACGGGGGTGCTATCTCGTTGAGGTTGATTCGCATGGTGGTGCGAATCCAGAGTTTGTTCCCGTTGATGTGGTTCGTTGGTACGAAGAACATATTTCCATTGAAAATCTCGTAGATTTTGATGAATTATTGACTCGCCTCGATGACCGCATCAACGCCATGCGTCAAAAGAGCGAAGGCCGAGGGGTCATCATCCGGTGGAAATTTGTTGGACGAGGGGTGTTACATCGAGAAATCATTCGACCAGGGCGCTTGGAAGACCTTCTGGTCACCCTGCGGGAAAAATGGGGGCTGGGCACTCAATTCGTCTGGTCCGAATCTATTCAGGATCGAACGGGGCGAGAGGTTGATATTGAAACCATCCGGCAGGAAGAAAATCTCCTTGGCGATTTTCTGCGATTGGCGGAAGTGGGAGATGAAGATCGCTTGCAGGAATTACGTCGCATGGTTGAGCCACTCTTTGATGACCCGAGAGTGTATCGCCACCTGGGTTCCCCCTCTGATGAACAGTTGAAAGAGTGGGCCCATGCGGCTCAGCACCTAGGAATTGACCGGTTGTTGACGGGGGACGAATAACGTCATGCGCATCGCTGAAATGGGTATCGATGGGTTTGGGGTATTCCGTGAAGTCGTGGTGCGTGATATCGATCCCAAGGTGACCCTGTTTGAGGGACATAATGAAGCAGGCAAAACAACACTCATGTCGTATATCCGTGCGATCCTGTTTGGGTTCGAGGGCAGACGAAATGGCGCCAATCGTTACGAACCCGCGCGAGGAGGCCGGCACGGCGGTGCGTTGGTGGTGGATACCGATGATGGTCGACGATTCCGCATTGAACGTTTTGATTCAGGAGCGAGAGGTCGAGTAAAAGTTTCCGCCACGTTTCCCTTTCAACAAACCGTGGCAGAACCAGACACTGCTCGGTCTGATGAAGTCGTCCTGCACCAATTGCTCTACGGCACATCAAAGTTGTTGTATCAAAATGTGTTTGCCTTTGGCATTGGAGAATTGGAACGGTTAGATACGCTGCAAGCCGAGGAAGTCAGTCATCACATTTATACCGTCGGGATGGGAACTGGGTTAATGCCACTCACGATGGTGCAAAGTGGTTTGGAGGCGGAGCAGGCGCTACTCTTCAGGCCGGGAGGCCGAAAGCCTCTGATCAATCAATTGTTACAAGGCTTAGAAGAAGCCCAGGGCACCATTCGTGACTTGCAAACCCTTCCTGATGAATACGACACCTTACGAAATCGATTGTCTGTCTTGGACCAAGAAATCCTTGAAGATCAGAATGAGCTGGAAGAGACCAAGGGTCGTTGTGATTGGTTGGAATCGCTAGTGAAAGCCAGAACAGATTGGGAGCAATTGCAAGTGGTGCGACAAGAATTACAAGAACTGCCCACGATTGAAAGTTTCCCAGCTGGTGGAATCGAGCGCCTTGAGCAAGTCGAGCGGGCCATGGGAATTGTGGAAACGCGTTTGGATGAAATTCGATCGACTATTCGCAAGGCGCTCGAACGACGAGTGAATTTACGTCCTGACCCACGAATTCTCAAACATCAAAATGAGATTGAGACCCTGGAAGACTTGCGAGGTCAGTATAAGGGTTCCCTTGAAGCATTAGGGGACTTGCGGTCACGTGAAGCGGTGAGGCGAAAAGTCTTAGATGAAATGTTGGGACGCCTCGGCCCGGCATGGGATGATTCAAGACTCGAACATTTTGAAGCCTCAATTCCGATCCGTGAACGAGTGCGTGGCTTACGAGATCGGCTCGAAGCCTGTCGCCAGGATGTCATTGAAGCGCATCGTACGCAGCAAGATGCCCAACGACTCAAAAAGGAAAAGGATGGAGAGCTAGAACGGCTTCAGGAAAAATTGGAGCAACTGGCCGCTCCAGAGAGTCAGACCGGCGTCTCGCTGGAGGAACGAGAACGTGGGATCCGGCAATGGGTCCAACTGCATCATCAGCGCGCGTTGACCCAACAGCATCGACAGGATCTGCAAGTGCAAATCACCGCCATTGAGGATCAGGTCCAAGTTGTCACCAATGAATTGACTACCGTTGAGGCACGTCGAGACCGATCGTGGTGGGCGTTGATCGGTGTCAGTGCCATGTTTGTGGGGTTGGGGGTGTACGCAGGGGTGCTCCAAGAGTTTTCTTTAGCCGTGGTTCTGGGAACCGCCGGAATCCTCGCCGTGGGAATGTTAACTTGGTGGCGGAATGAAATTCGCGAGCAACGTCGAGCGAGAATCCGTGAGTTGCAAGGCCACCTTCAGGCGGTCACGCAACAGTGGGAAGAATTTCAAGGCGAAGCTGGGCGAGCAGAGACAGAAGAGCACGCTCTCATAGAAGAGATGACTCGTTTGAGCCAAGAGGTCTTGGGATTAGCCTGGAACTCTCTGGACGATGCCGAATCCGCCAGACGCGCACTTGAAGCGGAGGGGCGATTAGCCGAGCGTCGCGATGATATTAATGTTCGCGTCCAGGACGCAGAAGAAGCTCTGGTGAATTTTCTTGAACAAGAGGAAGCGGCTTCCAAGATTCGTCAGGAAATTGAAGCGACTCAGGATACCGCGAAGCAGGCATGGCAAGAATTTTTAACAAGCCTTGGGCTAGCCAATGATCTGACCCCGGATGGTGCCCTTGAAGTGATTGCTGGGGCCGAACGAGCACAAGGGCAATTACGGGAATGGCGTGAACTCACAAGGGAATGTCAACATGTGGGACAATTTGTCGAAGAAACAGCCACCCAACTCAATCAGGTTCTAGAGCAATGCGGTTGGGAACCTGTAGCCGTAGAGCATTCCCCCAGTGCATTGACGACGTTAGGAAAAGCTCTTCAACAGAGCGTGGCGAGTCATCAAGAGTTGGCACGATTAACGGAGCTCATAGGCGAGCGGCAAGTGGAACTTGAGGCCACGGAATCCGAAAAAGTTCGATATGCCGACCAACTTCACACCTTATTACAAGCCGGAGGGGCATCGGACAACGAGACATTTCGACAGCGAGCGGACCTGTACACTCGACAGGTGGAACTGGAGCGGCAGCAACGGCAATTGGAATTTTCCCTCAAAGTTCATGCGGGCACAGCGGAACGGTATCAGGAAATGGAAAGCAGCTTAGCCAACAAATCGCGTGCTGAGCTGGAACGGGAATGGAGTGAAGCCAAACGAGAAGGCCAACAACGATTAGTCGAAGTGCTGACAAAAAAATTGCAAGAGAAAGGGCGTGTGGAGCAGCGACTGCAGGATCTCGAACGCAATGAACAATTGTCGTTCGTGATGTTGGAACGCCAAGCGTTATTGGCTCAGTTGAAACAATATGCCAATCGCTGGGCTATTCGGGCAGTCTGCCAAAATCTGTTAGACCAAGCCCGGCAAGTGTATGAACGAGAGCGACAGCCTGCGGTCCTGCGTGAAGCGTCGAAATTCTTTGCCTCCATGACCAGTGGTCGGTATGTGCGAGTCAAAGTGCCCTTGGGAGAAATGCGCCTAGAAGTTGAAGCCGAAGATGGCAAGTCCTCGCCCACGGATATTTTAAGCCGAGGGACCGCCGAGCAACTGTATTTAGCGATGCGACTGGCCTTCATCTGTGAGTATGCCAAACATGCTGGTCCCTTGCCGTTAGTCATCGATGATATTTTGGTGAACTTTGATCCAGAGCGAGCCAAAGCTACGATTGCGGTGTTGGGACAAATTGCCGTGACTCATCAAGTGCTGGTGTTTACCTGCCATCCCCATGTCAGCCGATGGTTTGAGGAAACCCTTGAGGGGGTTTCCATCAGGACCATTCCCAAATCAGCATAAGGGTTGTTGGAAAATGTCGCCAGCTGCGTTCCCTGGCTTTGCCGAAGCGTCTTGCCCAGGCAGGTAGTCGGGCCTTTACCTAGCTTCGCGTTCATAGACTTGGCGCTACTCGCGCCGTTCGCTATCACGTACTGCTGTACGCTGCGGGCGCCAAATTCCCTGCGGCCTTGCTGGACAACCTTTTTCAACAACCCCTTTATTTTCAGTGGCATTCATTAGTCATTTACTCTTTTAATTCATTGGGTTTGCTTAATTTCCTTCCGTTTCCAACCGAAAATATCTACATAACATTCATTAACAGAATAGAGGTTTGAGAATGACAGATTTTGCACGAGAACTGACTGTGGCGGTGGAATTAGCGAGAAAAGCTGGAGTGGCCATCATGGAAGTGTATGCCACGGATTTTTCTGTGGCTTATAAAGGGAAAAACGATCCAGTGACTGACGCGGACAAACGGGGAAACGAGCTTATAGTGGATGGCCTTCGCCAAGCCTTTCCCGACGATATCATTGTCGCCGAAGAAAGCGAAAAGCCCGACGATACGCAAACAGGCAATCGGATTTGGTACGTCGATCCGGTGGATGGAACCAAGGAGTTTATTAACAAGAATGGGGAGTTCTCCGTGATGATTGGACTGGCCGTCAATGGCCAAGCCAAAGTCGGTGTGGTGTTCAAGCCCGATGGGGATGTGTTGTACGCCGGAGTGGTGGATCAGGAAGCTTGGATGGAAACGAATGGTGAACGAACACCAATAGCTGTCACCGCGCCAGAGCCCTCGGCTTCTATTACGTTGGCAGTGTCGCGCTCGCATAGGAATCCTATGCTGGAACAAATTGGAAAAGATATTGGAGTAGGAAAAGAAGTACCTTCCGGTAGCGTGGGTTTGAAAATTGGGTTGATTGCCCGAGGTATCGCCGATGTCTATATGGAACCAGGACCGTATACCAAGCTTTGGGATGGGTGTGGACCCGAAGCCATTCTTCGAGCCGCTGGCGGACAGTTTACGAATATCCTTGGGGAACAGTTGCACTATGGGCTTACGCAATTGAAAAATACCCATGGGTTGGTTGCCACCAATGGCACCTATCATAAAAAAGTTATTGAAGCATTGGAGCCTGTCGCAAAAGAATTGGGGTTGACGCCGCAGCTTGCATAACAGCAAGTCCTAAAATGCAATCGGCCTGAGTGAAACGAATGTTTTTCACTCAGGCCGTTTTGTTTTCTTAATCCAAAATAATATAGAAAATTTAAAGCGGGGTTTCGCCCCCGCCGACGAGGTCCTTTTGTTTCGGCAAAAGGACCCAAAACCATTTCCGCCCGTTCGCGTCCCTACGGGTAAACTCCGCCACGGTACCGAATTATATGGCTCGGAAACTCGCTCCGCTCAAACAGTCCTCACCGAAGAGTCGAATTCGGCACCGCGGCTCCGCCGCGTCCGAAGGCAGAGAAACGTTGAAGAACCATAAGCTAAGAAATTCTCTGCGCCCTAATTTTTATTGACTCAATATAAGAAGCTAATTATACTCATAGCTATGAGTAAAAGATTGCAAGTCATCCTCGATGATAAGGAAATGCGGGAGATTCAACGGACGGCTCAACGGCAGCAGATGACTGTGGCCGAATGGGTTCGGCAAGCCTTGCGTGGTGCTCGACGGCAAGTTCCGGTGACTGATACGAAAAAGAAACTTGGAGTCGTTCGTGCTGCGGCGCAGCATGCCTTCCCGACCGGCGACATTGATCAAATGCTTCATGAGATTGACCAAGGATATCAGGTCAAGATCCCTTCATGATTTTCATTGACTCCAACATTCCGATGTATGTGGTTGGAGCGGCCCATCCAAATAAAGTCCTTGCTCAACAGGTGCTGGAAGCCTGCATTGCTCATGATGAGCGACTCGTCACCGACGTGGAGGTGCTGCAAGAAATTCTCCACCGGTATGTAGCCATCGCCAGACGCGAGGCGATTCCACCAGCCTTTGAAGCCCTGCTTGGAATTGTGGACGAAGTGTTCCCGGTCGATCGACGAGATGTGGAACGTGCCAAGGATATAGTGCTCTCAACCGAACGATTATCTGCGAGAGACGCGCTCCATCTTGCGGTCATGGAACATCATGGGATCAAGCGAATCCTCAGTTTCGATACAGGCTTTGATGCCTTCCCGGGTATTACTCGTTTATCCGAGTGGAGTCCGGGTTAATTTTTTTATGCAGGGTTTCGCCCCTGCAGGCGAGTCACTTTTGTTTCGGCAAAAGTGACCAAAACCATTTCCGCCCGTGCGCGGCCCCTCCGATCCTGTAAGAACAGGTTCTCCAGGGTCCCTCCGCTTCCGCCCCGAATAAGAGGGCTCAGAAACTCGCGAAGTTTATCCTGGGTCCTTCCCGAAGGACTCAAACAGTCTTCACCAAAGAAGTCGATTCGGGGCTCCAGTTCCGCCGCACCCAACGCGGGAAAACACAAAAGGCATAAATCCAGATAATAAAAAAGGGTAACGTTCTCTTATTAGTATTAGATGTGAGAATTAGCAGCGTTGTTTACAATTCTGACCAGACCAAACTTTCTTCCATGGCCTGGAGTGAACATGGCCGAAAAATTCAATACTCCAAGAGTGGCTTGATGATTCGTTCGTCCTTTGCGTTGGTTTGAGTACGACAAACCTCTGTAAGTTCCTGTTACGGTTCCAAGAAAGATGTAAACAACGCTAAGGAAAGTCACATATTAGAGGTTCACTAAAATCTCCCTTTTATAACCTCAAATGCTCAGATTGGAATGTCCGGTAAGCGGTCCCAGTATTTCTCATGAAGTTCACGTAGGGCTAAAGTTGCCAGGAGACTTTCCTCTGAACCGAAGAGTGAGAAGGAATTGATATTAACTGTGTTTAGATATTTCAAGGCTTTAAGCCTTTCGTTCACTGGGATGTTGATCTTCCACAGCAGATCTTGCCCTGCCTCTTTCCTTGATTGGAAAAGTAAATCTTGATGACAGGCATAATAGTATGTGTCATCCTCGTGTTTGGTGCAGATTGTATATTCGCTCTGTTGAAGGAAGTGTCTCTTATGGGCATGAACATTTGAGGGAAGATTGGTGATACACGGGTCACTTCCATAATGGCTTTTGGCGTTTCCGGCATATTCAATGTAAGCATACACAGAAACCGCTGCGTTGCCAGAGGAAATTGTGGCAAATGCAAACCAAGCTGCGAGTGATGCGGACCTCGTCCAATCGAGTAGCGGTGAAGGAAAACCGTGATGCCGCAAATAAATCATGTATTCCATGCCCAAAAAATTCGCCAATCGCAGTGGTTTCCAATCTTTTAACCACTGTAGGAATCTTTCATATTCAGGAACATCCAAAGTCCTTTGAGTAAAAGAATATATTTCCGGTTCTACCTTCAGAATTAATCCGAAATAGTCCTCTAGGCTAAATCGTTTTTGAAAATAGCGATCTAAAGTCGTTGTTAACTTCCACTCAGAACTCGCCTGGCCGCGGAAAATAAAAGGGGATGCATAAAGCCCTTTCCTATCTTTGAGTGCCTGTCGTTTATGGTCTAGTTCTTTAAGTTGGTCCAGGAACTGTTCCCAGGTTTCTACAGAAATCTCTTGAGTATCCGGCATCGGCAAAATGGCCTTTCTTGGTAAAGATCTCTTTATGCTGGATTATATTACACTTTTCCATCTTTGATGAAGCAAAACTACATTTTTGCGTAAATAATAGGGCGCTCCAATTCCCAAATTCCTACACCTGCTACTAAGTTAGGTGTTCAGTTTGTCTTATGCGTTGGACGCGGCGGAGCTGCGGTGCCGAATTCGACTGGCGGGAAAAGGGGACGTAGGAGTTCAAGATGCAGGGGCGAAACCCTGCATAATTAACTTCCAGAAGTGAACCCAGAATTAGAACCTAGAATACAAACGCATTTGTAATCCCTCCCCCTTTCCTTGACACTATTTTCCCCCACTCCCTAGAATGCCTCTCTTGCCATTTTTCAATGGGTAACCTATTGAACTCATTGTGGAATTGGTTCTGACCGGGCCATCTGCCCTAAGTTTTTTTCGAGCGACGAGCGACTAGAAACGAGCGACGAATTCATGCGTGATGATGTGGTTATAATTGGGGGCGGTTTAGCGGGGTCCGAGGCGGCTTGGCAGGCGGCGGAGCGGGGGGCGAAGGTTACGCTGTACGAGATGCGGCCTAAGAAGGAGACGGCGGCGCATAAGACTAGCAATTTGGCTGAGATTGTGTGTTCAAACTCTCTAGGCTCTGCCGATCCCATGAGCGCGCCTGGTATCTTGAAAGAAGAGATGCGGCTGTTGAACTCGCTCGTGATTCGTGCCGCTGAGTTGGCTCGGGTGCCGGCTGGGTCGGCGCTAGCGGTGGATCGCGATATTTTCGCACAAGAAATTACCCGAACGTTGGAAGCGCATCCGAATATCAAGATCATTCGGGAAGAGATTCAAGAGATTCCGAGTGATGCCCTCTGCATTGTGGCCACGGGGCCATTGACTTCAGAGAGTTTATCCAAGGCCTTGGCGACCCTCACGAGTAAAAATAACTTGGCATTTTTTGATGCGATTTCCCCGATCATTGATGCCGAGTCCATTGATATGGACAAAGTGTTCCGCGCGTCACGCTATGATAAAGGTGGCGCCGATTATTTGAATTGTCCGATGGATGAGGAAACCTATACGGCGTTTTATGATGCCTTGATGGCCGGAGAAAAAGTCCAAGCCAAGGATTTTGAACAAGTCCCATATTTTGAAGGATGTATTCCCATCGAAGTGATGGCGGAACGTGGGAAACAGACGTTAACCTTTGGACCAATGAAACCCGTAGGGTTGACGGATCCGAAGACGGGACGGCGTCCGCATGCCGTCCTCCAATTGCGGGCAGAAAATCAGTACGGTTCGTGTTATAACATGGTGGGGTTTCAAACGAAGTTAAAGTATCCTGATCAGCAGCGCGTGTTTCGTATGATCCCCGGGTTGGAAAAGGCGGAGTTTTTGCGACTCGGGAGTATTCATCGAAATACCTTTGTGAATTCACCAGAAATCTTGCGAAATACGTTGCAGGTGAAGATGCGAGGGACGACATTTTTGGCAGGATGCATTATCGGGGTTGAGGGATATACTGAATCCGCTGCGAGTGGGGGATTAGCCGGCATCAATGCGGCCCGTGCGCTCGCGGATTTGCCCTTAATCACTCCACCAGTGGCTACAGCGCATGGGGCGTTGATCAATTATATTACGACGAGTGAGGCCAAGCATTTTCAGCCGATGAATACCAACTTTGGATTGTTTCCGCCACTGCCCACAAAGATTCGTGACAAAGAACAGAAGCGGCGAATGATCCAGCAACGAGCGATGGAAGAGTTTCAGGCATGGAAGACGCAATCCGCGCTTTCCTAACCCATCTAGATCTTGAGCGGGGTGCCTCCCGCGAAACCCTGCGTAGTTACCAGTCGGACCTTCGGCAATTTGTCGGGTTTTTAAAAAGTGGCGGTGGAGATACGGTGCTGGGTCCAGGCGACATTGACCCTACGATGATACGTCAATTTTTAATTTGGTTAACGGACAAGCAGGAGAAAAAAACTTCACAAGCCCGAAAGTTGGCATGCCTGAAAAGTTTTTATAGGTTTTTGAATCTACGAGAACTGGTCACGACGAATCCAACCGCACATATCCGAGCGCCGCGACTTGGCCAGCATTTACCGCGCGTGTTGTCCAAAGACGACGCTGAGCGGTTGATGGAATCACCCGACGAAAACACAGGGGCGAAAACCGCGAGAGATCGAGCGATTCTTGAGACGCTGTATTCTACCGGGGCGCGGGTGAGTGAATTGGTTGGCATGAATTGGGGCGATGTCAATCTAGACGATGGCATGGTCCGGCTTCGAGGAAAAGGGAAGAAGGAGCGTCTGGTCCCCATAGGTCAAGTGGCGATCGATGCGATTCACGATTATGTGGCCGTCGGTTCGGCTAAACTTTCGGCTGACAAGGTGGCGGATGAAGCTACCGTGACGGGATCTCAGGTATTTCCTGAAAACCATCCGGTGTTTCAAAACAATCGTAAGGGCCGATTGTCGGTCAGAACAGTAGAACGAGTGGTGCAACAATACGCAGGGCAGCTCCAGGTTGGGTCCGTGACTCCCCATACCTTGCGACATTCGTTTGCCACGCATTTGCTTGATGAGGGGGCGGACCTTCGAGTGATTCAAGAGTTGTTAGGGCATGTCTCATTAGGGACTACGCAAAAATATACGCACCTGGCGACCGATCGTTTGATGGAAGTGTATGACCAGGCGCATCCGCGAGCGGGCAATGCGCCTACGGTTCCAAAGGGTTACAAAGGAAAGCACGCATGAAAATACGATCAACGACGATCCTCTCTGTTCGACGAAATGGCACCGTGGCGATGGCTTCCGATGGGCAAGTCACCGTGGGCACCACCATTATGAAAGCGAATGCTCGCAAAGTTCGGCGTTTGTATCATGACAAAATTCTTGCTGGATTTGCGGGATCCACCGCTGATGCCTTTACCTTATTTGAAAAGTTCGATGCGAAGCTGGAAGAATATCATGGCAACCTCACGAGAGCTGCCGTGGAGTTGGCCAAAGATTGGCGCACCGATCGGGCTCTGCGTCGTTTGGAAGCGTTGCTGGCGGTGGCGGATGACACGCAGTCGTTTATTCTTTCCGGTACCGGGGATGTGATTGAGCCGGAGGATGGTATTTTGGCGATTGGCTCAGGTGGACCCTATGCGTTGGCAGCAGCGAGAGCGTTAATCGCGAATACCGCGTTAGAGCCAAGGGCCATTGTTCAAGAAGCCATGGGTATTGCTGGCGGCATCGATATTTACACGAACAAGGAAATTATCATCGAAGAGTTGCACCTATGAATATGAAATCAGAGACCCCATCCCCACCTATCAAACTTGATGCGATGACTCCGCGACAAATCGTCGAAGAGTTAGATCGCTATGTGATTGGCCAGAGCGACGCGAAGCGCATGGTGGCGATTGCTCTGCGAAGCCGCTGGCGTCGGCAACAATTAGGTCCTGAGCTTCGAGAAGAAATCTTTCCCAAAAATATTATTATGATTGGGCCCACAGGTGTTGGGAAAACGGAAATCTCTCGACGCATTGCGAAGCTCGCGGATGCGCCATTCATTAAGGTCGAGGCGTCCAAATTCACCGAAGTCGGCTATGTGGGTCGAGATGTCGAATCCATTATCCGGGATCTCACTGAACAGTCGGTCAACATGGTGAAGAGTTCTTCGCTGGAACGAGTTAATCGAAAAGCGGAAGATCGGGCCGAAGATCGCGTGTTGGATTTGTTGCTTCCCCCGACTCCCTCGCGGAAACCCACGAGTCATGATGACGATGAAGAATCCAATGGCAAAGCCTCGGTGGAGCCACCCGATTCCACGCGGCAAAAACTTCGCAAGCAACTACGCGAAGGAACGTTGGATAAACGGACGGTCGAAATCGAAGTGAAGGAGCGCACGCTTCCGGTTGGCATTATTTCCAATGTAGGGGGAATGGAAGACATCGAAAACAATCTTCGGGAAATGTTGGGTGGCATGATGCCGGGGAAAAGGAAAAACCGGGTCATGAAGATTCCAGAAGCCCTAAAATACTTTACCCAAGAAGAAGCTCAAAAACTTTTGGATATGGAGGAAATCAATCGTGAGGCCGTCCATCGTGTCGAAGAGTCAGGCATTGTCTTTCTCGATGAAATCGACAAGATCGCGGGCAGAGAAAAAAATACGGGACCGGATGTGTCGCGTGAAGGAGTACAACGAGACCTTCTGCCTATTGTCGAAGGATCGACGGTGAATACGAAGTATGGCCCGGTGAAGACCGATCATATTCTTTTTGTGGCAGCGGGTGCGTTTCATGTGGCGAAGCCGTCGGATTTGATTCCAGAGTTGCAAGGCCGGTTTCCTATTCGAGTGGAATTGAATGCGCTGACCAAAGAAGATCTCGTTCGGATTTTAACTGAACCTAGAAGCGCATTGGTCAAACAGTATCAGGCGTTGCTGGGCACGGAAGGCATCACGCTTGAGTTTACCAAAGATGGGATTGAGGAAATTGCCGCCACGGCGGTTGAAGTGAATGATCGAACGGAAAATATCGGCGCGCGACGGTTATTTACCATTGTTGAGCGACTATTGGAAGACGTATCCTTTCAAGCGCAAGAACTGGCCGAGAAAAAAGTCGTGGTTGATGCAGCCTATGTCAACGATCATTTAAAAGACATCGTCAAGGATCAGGATCTGAGTCGGTATATCCTTTAAGGGGACGTGTTTCGTGAAGCGTGAAACGTAAGTCAAAAAAATGTTTTTGCGCTTCACGCTTCACGAATAAGGCTTCACGATTGTAAAAACTATGGAAAAATTAATTAAAAAAGCCGATGTCCTCATTGAGGCATTGCCATATATTCGGACGTTTGCCGGAAAGACCATCGTGATTAAGTACGGTGGGAACGCCATGATTCAGGAAGATCTCAAAGATGGTTTTGCTGAAGATGTCATGTTAATGAAGTATGTTGGGCTCAATCCGGTGATCGTGCATGGAGGCGGGCCACAAATTAATGACATGTTGTCTCGTCTTGGCATCAAATCCACCTTTAAGCGCGGGGTGCGAGTCACAGATCAAGCGACGATGGATGTGGTTGAAATGGTCTTAGGTGGAAAGATCAATAAAGAAATCGTGGCCATGCTCAATCAACATGGAGGGAAGGCCGTCGGAATCACCGGAAAAGATGCTGGTCTTATTCTGTGTAAACCTTTTTCAGCGAAAGCCTGGGCTCAAGGGCTCAGTCAGGAGGCAGACAGTCATTCCGATGATGAATATGGGTTTGTCGGTGAAGTGGATAAGATTGATCCAGAGATTTTGATCAAACTTCAACAGGATAATTTTATTCCGGTGATTGCCCCCATAGGGGTGGATCGAAAATGGAAGCCCTATAATATTAATGCCGATATCGTGGCTGGTGCGGTGGCTGGGGCATTAAAAGCTGAGAAATTGTTGGTCCTGACCGATGTGAAAGGTATTCGCGATGCCGCGAATCGACATGTCTCTACCCTCTCGAAAAAAGATGTTGAACGCATGGTGAAAAAAGGCACGATCACCGAAGGGATGTTGCCTAAAGTGCGCGCGTGTTTAACGGGCATTGCGGCAGGTGTGCATAAAGCGCATATCATTGATGGGCGAGTTCCCCACGCCATTCTCTTGGAGATTTTCACGGACAAGGGAATTGGTACGGAAATTGTGGCTTAGGACGTCATGCGTGATCCGTAAGGCGTGATGCGAACAAATCGGATATTAAGAAATTTTCTTCCACGCACGACCCATCACGGATTACCCATCACGAAATCAAACAAATGAAATTCGCAAAAACACCAACCGGGGTTGAAAGTAAGAACCGTTCGGCTATTCCTCAGCCAGATCGTAAGTCGGTTCTTTTATTGGTACATTTTCAAAATGACTTTTTCCCTGGCGGAGCCCTACCAGTAATCGAGGGGGACCAAATCATTCCTGTTGCCAATGCTTGTATTCGGTTCTTTGCCCGTGAGGGATTTTCGATTGTGGCGACTCGGGCATGGCATCCAGAAAATCACGGTTCCTTCAAAGAGCAAGGTGGGGATTCTCCTGCGCATTGCGTGCAAGGGTCACGAGGTTCCCAATTCCATCCAGATTTGAAAATGCCTCCAGGAACGTTGATCGTCTCGGGTGCCACGAACCCTCGAAAGGTCGCCATGTCGGGTTTCGATGGTACCTCGCTAGAGGACCGGTTGGAAGATCTTGAAGCGCAGACGGTGTTTGTTCTTGGGCTTGCGACAGATCGTTTTGTCAAACACACGGTCTTAGAGGCGTGTCAACGAGGGTTTCGAGTGGTGGTTCTCGAAGATGGTGTTCGTGGAATCGAAGCTCAGCCAGGGGACTCTCAAAAGGCTTTTCAAGAGATGCAAGCAGCTGGAGCGTTGGTGGCGAATTCAGTAGATCTTGGAATTCCGGCCTAGGCTTCTTTATTTCTCACATCGTTTCCGTCTATTTTTTTAAACCAACTATCAAAAATATTTCACACGGTCAGTGTTGTGGGTGGGTCCCCGAGGCAGGTGGAAGGTGGGATCGTGACAACAAGAGCCAGGAAGTATTTTTTGCAATCGTTACCCATTTCTTTTCACCTGCCTAGAATTTATTGGTTGAGTTCCTTCATAAGATCGGTGAGCGAAATGGCACGGGTTTTTTGACTGAGCGGAAAGGTGTCTTCTCCCGCATAGACCACAAAACGCTTGGTAGCCTGCACATCTTCACATGCCGTATAAAATCCTCTAGATAGTGCTGGCGCACTGCTACGCTTAATCTCAATCGCCCATTTTTCTCTACTCGTCAGCTCAAGCAATAAATCAATTTCTGCTCCACCTGAAGTTCGATAAAAGTAGGCCTTTATTCGTGAGGAGGTGACAGCAAGAATATTTTCAATGACAAAGCCTTCCCAACTTCCGCCAATGACAGGATGTCCCATCAAATCGTTGAAAGTCTGAATATTGAGCAAGGCATGAGTGATCCCACTATCTCGCACATAGATTTTAGGAGCTCGGATCAGACGTTTACCGATATTGCTCGTCCACGGTTGGAGACGGCGAATTAACAACAGATCCACGAAGAGATCCAAGTACCGGGTCACAGACTGTCCGCTCACTCCAAGATTTCTCGCAAGGTGTGCGGCATTGATCATGGCGCCTTGATGGTGTGCCAGCATCGTCCAAAAGCGGCGTAAGGTTTCAGTGGGAATACGTGGGCCGAGTTGTGGAATGTCACGTTCAAGGTAGGTTCGGAGAAAATCTTCTCGCCAGGCAAGACTGTCCTCATCGGATTTGGTGAGTAGACTTTCAGGAAAGCCCCCACGGAGCCATAGTCGGTTGAGCTGGGATTGCAGCGTTGTTCCCTTTTGGTATTCGAGCCATTCAAGGCTATCGACGGGACACAATTCAACATATGCGAGTCTTCCAGCAAGCGATTCACTCGTTTGTTTGAGCAGCTCAAGTGAGGCCGATCCGAGAAACAGGAATTGCCCGACTTTGGCACCACGTCTGCGTTCCTTATCAATGATTCCACGAAGGGTGGCAAAAATTTCAGGGAGACGTTGAATCTCATCGATAATGATAAGCTTTTCCCTGTTCTCTACATGAAAGGCTTCAATATCGCTGACTTTGGCCAAATCTCGAGGATTTTCCAGATCCAGGTAGGTCGATGGGCAATGGCCTGCGATACTCAGGGCCACTGTTGTTTTCCCGACTTGTCGTGGGCCTATGAGAGCCACCGCCGGGTTTCGTTTTAGCAAGCCCTGGATTCTGGATTGGATATTTCGCTCAATCATCTATGTAAATGTACCATAACGTGGAAGAATTACATAGTATGAGATGTTAGGGATGGCCATGAAATAGAGGGAGTATTTGTGGTGTTTTGGCAAGCGGGGTACGTGAGCAAAGATCTGGTTCATGAAGCGTCATACTTGGAAGGCGGGAGAAGCCGTAAGGCTCTTTTTTCTCTACGCTTCACGGATACTGCCTCGCTCATGTCGTTCCCAAGGAACACGGTTGAGGCCTCATTGCTACATCTCTATTTCGTTTTTGTTGTGTTTGAATGAACACGAACCAGTGATTTGGCGATTTCCCGGCTGAGGTCGTTGATGGTGTGATTTAAGGCAGAGACGATGGCTGCGTAATCTGAGCTTGGAAGCGTGGTTTTGAAGTGAGACGTCTGTGTGTCGAGGATAGTCTGCGTGTCCTCTCCGAAAATATGCCACCGCGCCACGAGATGAGCTTCCTTTTCAGCGATGGTGTCAAGTCTGGTAATATTGATAGTGACTTGATAATCAATGGGTGTGTGACGTTTCCATGGGTACGTCGCCACATGTTCGGTGTTCAGCAAGACCGACATATTGTCAGCCAGGACTTGAGGAATATTATCTTTGAGAGGCTCGGCCCATTTATGGAACTCGGCCAAGCTGAGTTCATTGGTGCTGATTCTGGTAACGATTTGTGGTCGATCCACATATTCAGGAATAGTGATAGGCCCGATGCCAAGGGCTAGACCCGATGGGACTTTGGTCTCAGCTGATTCCGTTGACGGAATTGAATTGAGTAAATAAAACTTGGCAGGCTGAGAGGTGGCTCCACAGCCGGCAAGACTGAGACAGCAAAGAAGCGCGGTCAGCCAGGTCAAAAGATTCGTAAGTGTTCTCATATCACTTCTCCTTGGATTCCCCTTTGCCATGGATTAATGCTTCCGGGTGTCGTTCCAAGTATTCCGCCATATTTCGGATGGAGCGTGCCGCCGCTGACAGTTCATCCAGGGTATTGCCTAACTCATATCGCAAGTCAGAATTTTCATCAACGATGCCTTTGGCCGTAGAGATTGCCTCTTTCGTTTGCTCAAAAGTTTGGTCAATGGTTTTGGCCGTGGTGCGTAAATCTTTCACCAATTGGGCTGCTGGCCCTTCTTGTAAGGTAAGGGTCGCGTTGGCTTGATCCATGGCGGCTTGAGTGGCTTTTAGGGTATCGCGAAGCTCCTCAGCCAACTCTCCCGATGGCCCTTCCTTCATCGCGAGGGTCGTTTCTGCTTGATTCAACGCCCCCTGAGCGGCCTCTAATGTTTTCTCTAGGCTATCGGCTAATGAGGCGACCCTCGTGTCCAAGGTTTTGCTGAGCCCTTGAACATGTTCCATGGTTCCCTTCAATGTTCGAATCGTTTCAAGTAATTCCGGTGCGTTGACTAAGCGTTCGATACCTTGAACGGCACGGAGGACTCCATTGACTAAGTCCTCTAAAGGAATATCTTCGAGCCTTGCGGTAATTTCTTCAAAGCTTGTGGGAATGGTGGGAAATTCGGGATAGGGGTCGTCATAATGGTGCAAGGTGATGGGGGTGTCTGGGTGAAAATCCAGACCAATGGCCAGTTGCCCTGTCACAAAACTTTGCATCTCTAGTCTTGCCCGCAACCCACGCTGGATGAGATCCATGGCGTGACGTCGATCATCTCCGGTCGTGAGTTCCATTTCAAAAATAGTATCGAGAATTCGGTCGGTGAGTTTTTCTTTGACCGGCAAGGTTCCTATCTCGGTAATGCGGTCTGGTTCGATTTCAATATGGACCGGGGTTCGAATCGAATTGTCCTTGATGTCAAATGTGACTTTGATGTCGTTCACCGATCCGATTTTGACACCACGAAAATTAACGGCCGCGCCAATTTTCAATCCTTTAATGGATTCATCGAAGTGCAACACCCATGGTATTTTTCTTGAGAGCAGTTTCCCGGAGCCAAAAATCATGACGCCAATGATGAGCAGTAAAAGGGCTCCAATGACGAACACACCAATAGTTGTGGGGTTAGCTTTTCGACTCATATCGGTTCGTTAAGGGGCGACGGAGGCCACTTCACCACGTCTGAGAAATTGTTGGATAACAGGAATGCCACAATCAGCCAGCATTGCATGCGGAGGGCCTGAGGCCAGCATGGTTTTGGTGTCGGCGTCCAGGAACACTGAATTGTTCCCAATCGCAAAAATACTGGCTAATTCGTGAGTGACGACGACAATCGTTGCCCCTAAACTATCGCGCAGTTCGAGAATCAAATCATCAAGATGACGAGAACTAATCGGGTCTAGCCCGGCGGAGGGTTCATCAAAAAATAAGATGTCAGGATCGAGGGCCATGGCCCTGGCCAAGCCTGCACGCTTCTGCATCCCGCCACTTAGTTCACTGGGGTAATAGTCTCCAAAGCCAGCCAACCCTACGAGCGCAAGTTTGAAGGAGACTACTTCTTGAATTTGCTTATCGTTCAGTTCCGTATATTCATGGAGGGGGAGGCCGACATTTTCTGCTAAGGACATCGAACTCCACAATGCGCCACTTTGGAAGAGCACTCCACAGCGTCGCATCAAACGGACACGAGTCTCGTCATCGGCTTGCCAAAAACTTTCCCCTGAAAAGTGGATATCCCCGTGCGCAGGCTCTTTCAGCCCGATCATATGTCGAAGCAACGTGCTTTTGCCGCATCCACTCCCGCCCATAATAATGAAAATATCACCCTGGTTCACGGTAAAGGTGAGGTCGCGTTGGATCACCACGTCCCCGTAGGCCATTGTCAGATCGCGAACGGTGATGTCAGGCTCAGTCATGAAACATTCCTTCGTCCCTGATGCGTATCTTGAAAAACGTATCTCGTATCTCGTGAAGCGTATTTCGTGCAAAGAAAGGCAAACATCCCATCGAGGACCCTCCGAAAACTCTTTCACGAGATACGAAATACGAGATACGCTTCACGAATTTATACTCCCAGAATATCGTACATCACAGTGAGAATAGCATCTGATACCACAATAAACACAATGCCTGTGACGACAGCTGAAGTCGTGGCCAATCCAACAGCGGCGGAACTGGATCCACATTGCATGCCGCGTAAGCATCCTGCAATAGCGACGAGTACTCCAAACACCACACTTTTTACTATCCCAACCGAAAAGTCCGTGAATGTTAAGGCCTCTTGTGTTTGATAAAAATATTGAGCTGCCCCCAAGTCCAGCATCGTGACCCCGACGATGGCTCCTCCCAGAATTCCTAGAATGTCGGAATAGATGCAGAGCAGCGGCATCATGAGCATGAGGGCCAGCATCCGAGGGAGCACAAGAAACTCCATGGGAGAAATGCCCATGGTGATGAACGCATCAATCTCCTGATTCACTCGCATCGTTCCCAGCTGAGCCGCGAAGGCGGCTCCAGTACGTCCGGCCATGATCACGGCCGTCATCATGGCGCCCATTTCTCTGGCCATGCCGAGACCAACCAAATTGGCCACATAAATCTGAGCCCCGAATTGCTTCAATTGCACGGCCCCGACAAAGGCCAAAATCAGACCGACGAGGACGCTGATTAGTGTGACAATTGGCAATGCCTTGGCTCCACATTCCTGAATGGCTAAGGCTAAATCAGATTGGCGATATTGGGCTCTGCCTCGAAGGAATCTGAAAAATGTTATAAACGTCTCACCAACAAAGGCCACCATATCCTGGGCTCCGTCGGTTGTGCTGATCGCCTTGGTCACTAGGCGGAACACTCGTCCCTCCTTGGCACGCAATCTCATGTTCTCTTGGCGTTCAGGGATGACTGTGGCCAGATGAATGAGTCGTTGTGCACCCTGGGGCAAACCCGAAAAGTCGATGGTCATGTGTTTTCGGTGACAAATACGTTGCAATCTCAGGAGAAACGTAATGAGCCCCGTGTCCCAGCTTTCCAAGGCCTGGGCATTGAATCGAAAAAATTGTGCAGGTGGATTGGAGCGAAATTCCCGAACAAGGTCTTGCATCAATGGAGGATGTTCTTGCAGCCGCCAATGTCCGATCAACTCGACAAGTATCGTATGTTCAAGGGGTCGGGTTACTCTGAGTTCGGTCATAATCAACA
Source organism: Nitrospirota bacterium (assembly GCA_027623995.1). Classification (GTDB taxonomy): domain Bacteria; phylum Nitrospirota; class Nitrospiria; order Nitrospirales; family UBA8639; genus Nitronereus. The sequence continues at coordinate 16,797 of JAQBUF010000029.1, read as the reverse complement.
CATGCGTGGAAGGGTTGGCTGGTTAATTGGGATCAATCGCAATTTTGGTGGAATGAGGTGAACCCTTTGCTTGGTTATTCCTGTGACGGGGTCCTCCAGATCATGGCACCACTCCTCCTCGTTCGCACCCATCGCGTCGTCAAGGCTTTCCTGTAGCTGCAGCATCTTATGCTGCCTCTTCCAGACGTCAGCGGCCCATGGTACGTAGAAAGAGGCACGATGAGATCGTGCAGCTACACAAGAAAGCCCACAAGAGGTGCTACCTCCACCAAATTTGCGACTGGTCCTTTTTCCTCTACCGCCTCGCGAAAATTTACGGCTAAGAATATGCAGGATGGTACCCTTGCTCCACAAAAATTGCGATTGGTCCGTTAATTGTTTGGGAGCATACATGTGTAAAACGTGAAAGTGGATGGCAAGCAGATTTCCCTTTTTGCTCCACAGTTGAAGTGTAACCTGTTCAACAATTTTTGCAAGAAAGGGATGGTCAGTCTTGGATGGTGGGGGAATCTATTTCATTCGGTGAGCGATATTACTTGAAAGCACTTATTTTTGATGTGCGTGTTAGGAGTCGAACCCAGGCAGGCGAGCAAGTATCATTTTCATGATTCCAGGGGACTGGGTTCCACCATGTTCTTCTCCAAGAAATTATTTATTAATGTCAGTATTGTGGCCAGAATCCGTTTGCTGGATTTATACCCTCATGGTATGGTGACCACCAATTTGTAGTATCCTCCTCGGTGAACCTCTACCAAATGTTGTGTTGCCATGGGGGCTCCATTGTTCTTTTTTCACGCCATGATACCAACCACATGTTAAACCGTCCTTGGGTTTACCTGCTTTTTCTGGTCTTGTTAGTGGGCCTCTGTAGTTCGCCGCCGTCCTTTGCCAAATCTGGATTACCCAAAGTCCGAATCGGGATCGTAGCCGATGGACCCTACCAAGATTATGGGTGGGGCAAGGTCGTGAAAAGCAAATTATTTCTGAAATAAATTCTTGAGCTGACACGAGGCGAGTATGACGTGACCTTTCCAAAAGATAGGTTCGTCCACGGGAATTGGTCGGTCAAAGGCATCAAGAAAGCCGTTGATTATTTATTGGCCGATCCAAGTATCGATCTCGTGTTAGCCTTGGGTGTGCTGGCGTCTCATGATATCGCGCGCCGTCCGTTTTTACCCAAACCCGCAGTGGCACCCTTTGTGATAGATGTTGAGTTGCAAGAACTCCCGTTTCGTCGAGGCACATCAGGTGTCCGAAATCTCAGTTATCTGTCCTTACCTCATTCCTTTGAACGAGCGGTCAAGGCCTATCGAGAAATATTTCCCTTTACCAAAATGGCACTCTTTGTGGACCAAGCGGTGATCGAAGCCTTGCCACAATTGGGGGTGAAAATCCAACGAGCGGCAAAGGCCAGTCAATTAGAGATCACGCCGGTGCCAGTGGGGAGATACATTCAGCCGACCATGGCATCCATTCCCGATGATACCGAAGCGGTATTGGTCACACCCCTCCTACGTCTGCCGTTGCCTGAATTTAAAGCGCTGACCCAAGGATTGGTGGACAGAAAACTTCCGAGTTTTTCGTTGTTTGGACGAGAGGAAGTCGAGTATGGATTGCTGGCGTCGATTGCGCCGGAGACGAATACTCTTCGCCTGGCTCGTCGAGTGGCGCTCAATGTTCATCGGATTTTACTTGGGGAAGATGCGGGAAGTTTTTTAGTGTCTCTGCCAGAAGCCGAGCGTTTGACCATCAACATGGCGACGGCCCGAGCGGTGGAAGCCTGGCCCACCTTTCGAGTCCTGACGGAAGCAGATCTCATTAATGAAGATGTGGAATTTGTGAAACGACGACTGTCGTTGTATGCCGTCGTAAGAGAAGCCGTATCGGTGAATCTTGATCTGGCTGCTGCGGATCGACGGGTATCGGCCGGACAAGCGGATATTCGAAATGCACGATCAGCGCTGTTGCCGCAAATCGCCATGGGGAGCCGGGCGACGATGATTGATCAGGATCGAGCCAGTTCAGGCTTTGGCGCGAACCCGGAACGCACCATGCGGGCCACAGGCTCGCTCTCCCAATTGTTGTACTCTGACAAAGCCTGGAGTGATTTCACGGTTCAGGAAAAGACTCAGTTGTCTCGGGAAGCCGAACGTGGCGAATTACGATTGGATATTCTCCTGGAGGCTGCAATCGGGTATTTGAATGTGCTGCGAGCCAAAACGTCCCTGCGGGTTCAAAAGGACAACCTGAAATTGACTCGATCCAACCTTGAACTCGCACGCGTTCGAGAGTCCGTGGGTTCTGCTGGGCGAGATGAAGTCTATCGATGGGAAAGTGAAATTGCGAATGGCCGGATCGCCGTCCTTGAGGCCCAAGCCCAATTAAAGCAAGCGAATGTAGCCTTAAATCGGACCTTGCATCGTCCTCTTGAAGAACCGTTTTTGACGGATGAAGCGAGTTTGCATGATCCACTGTTGTTCGGCGATCTCAATCGTTTGTTTACCTTCATTGGTAATCCCATGCACTTTGGGCTGTTCCGAAATTTTCAGGTGCAGGAAGGTCTCAACATTTCACCAGAAATCCAACGGTTCAATGCCGTGATCGCTGGACAGGAACGCATCGTGCTCAATACTCAACGCGCGTATTGGGCGCCGGATCTGTCACTGCAGGCTGATGTGGATCAACGCTTTGCAACCGATGGGGTAGGACAAGCTGGCCCTCCTCCAGCTTTGGGGTCAGGGCAGGACAACACGCAATGGTCGGTGGGTCTGGGGTTAACCTTTCCTCTCTTTAGTGGTGGAAGTAAGGAAGCCACTGAGAGTAAAGCGTTAGAGGATTTACGACGACTTCGGTTGGAACGTGAAGCGACCATAGGGCGCGTCGAAGAACGTATTCGGTCTGCGATGTTTCAGGCTTCGGCCTCGTTTCCTGGGATTCGTCTTTCACGCGAAGCCTCGGATGCGTCTGGAAAGAATTTGGAATTAGTTGTGGACCAATACTCGCGAGGCGCTGTCGATATTATTAAATTACTCAATAGTCAAAATGCGGCATTGAATGCCAATGAAGCCGCCGCGAATGCGGTCTACGATTTCCTGATTGATTTCATGAATATTGAACGAGCCGTCGGACGATTCGATTATTTTTTGTATGAAGAAGAACGTGGGATGTGGTTTACGCGACTGACGGAATTTTTTGAACAGGCTGGAGTGACACCGTCACATGCCATGACGAATAGCCCATTTTAAAAAAAACCGAGTAATGGGCCAAAAGCCAAGGCTCCATGGTTTGTGCTTTTGTGATCCCTAATCTTTGATGAAGAAGGTTTCTGAGATGTTAGGAATGAAAAATTCTTATCGCGGTATGGTGCCCCTTGGATTATTGGTCCTGGCCGCGCTGCTTGGCGCTTGTAGCGAGCAACTACCAACAGAGAACGAAGTGACGCTTCGGCTTGTTCGGTCGGAGCAGGTGTTTCTGTCGGGAAGCGACCAAGTGCGAACATTTTCTGGGAAAGCCCAAGCGGGCTTGGAAGCCAAATTAAGTTTTAAGGTGGCGGGGACCATCCAGCGGGTGTTTGTGAACGTGGGGGATAAAGTGAGTCAAGGCCAAGTATTGGCAGCCTTGGATCCACAGGATTACCAATTGCAAGTGCAACGATCAGAAGCAGCCCTGGCACGCGCAAAAGCCTCGGCTCGAAGTACGTCGGCAGATTATTCGCGGGTCCGGGCATTGTATGAAAATCGTAATGCCTCCCGGAACGATTTGGATCAAGCTCGGGCTGCGGCTGAATCTTCACGGGCGGAAGTGTCATCGAGTTCAAAGGATTTAGAGCTGGCCAAATTTCAACTCGGCTATACCCGGTTGGCTGCCCCGGCGGCGTGTTATGTGGCGTCAGTTCCGGTGGAGGTAAATGAAAATGTCCAGGCGGGAAAAATAATCTTAGAAGTTGTGTGTGGGTCTCGCTTGGAAGTCGAGGTGGGGATCCCGGAAGTGTTCATTGCGCGGGTTAAAAATGGCAGTCCCGTGACCGCGACGTTTGATGCTATTCCTGGTCTTCAATTTCCGGCCTTGGTGACCAAGGTGGGCGTCGCGTCTGGTCAAACCGGGACGACCTTTCCAGTCACGGTACAATTACAACAATTAGTGCCAGGGTTTCGATCAGGTCTGGCCGCTGAAGTAACTTTTCGATTTGAGGGTCGGAAAGGGGAGGCACGAATTCTTGTTCCGTCAGTGGCGGTGGGGGAAGATCGTGACGGTCGCTATGTCTTCGTGATTGAAGACATCGTGGATGGACGGGCCAGGGTCAAGCGGAGGGCGGTTGAGATCGGAGAATTAAGTGCGGAAGGGTTAGAAATTATTGATGGTCTGCCAGATGGGACGCGCATTGTGACGGCTGGGGTCCGGCGTATTCATGACGGGCAACAGGTGCGGTTGATGGATGACGTGGCGAACAAATTATGAATATCACAAAGTTCGCGATTGATAACAATCGGATTACAGCGATTGCACTATTAATCATTTTCCTTGCGGGTATTTCCTCCTACCAAAAACTTCCTCGAAACGAAGATCCTGGTTTTATTATTCGTGTGGCCTTGGTGATGACGTATTTTCCGGGGGCCAGTCCCGAGCGGGTGGAACAATTAGTGACGGATAAGCTCGAAAAAGCTATTCAGGAAATCACGGAGCTAGACTTTGTGCGGAGTGAGTCCAAGACCGGAGTTTCGATGATCTACGTGAACATCCTTGAAAGCCACCGGAACATGCGCCCGATTTGGGATAATTTGCGGCGCAAAGTTGATAAGGCCGCGCAAGATTTGCCTGACGGAGTTCGAGGCCCTTTTGTGAATGATGAGTTTGGTGATGTGTTTGGCATTGTCCTGACGGTGACGGGCGATGGATTTAACTATCGCGACATTAAAAATGTCGCTGATGATGTGCGTGATGAACTGCTGCGCCAGAGTGAAGTGGCTAAAGTCGATATATACGGGGACCAAGAAGAACGAATTTTTTTGGACTATAACAACTCACGGTTATCGGAGCTGGGGATTTCTCCTGGGCAGCTGCAACAATTGTTGGAAGCACAAAATATCGTGTTGCCTGGTGGCGATATCCAAACCGCAGATGAAAAAATTGGCTTGGAGCCTTCTGGTAATTTTGAATCGGTGGAAGAAATTCGCCGGACGGTGGTGAGTTTGCCGGGTAGTCGAGAGGTGCTGTTTCTCGAGGATCTGGTCGACGTGTATCGAGGATACATTGATCCTCCGGATACACTCATGCGGTCCAATGCTGAGCCAGCCTTAGGGTTGGGCATTTCCATGCAAAAGGGAGGCAACATTACCAAGCTGGGGCAACAAGTTCGTCGTGTCATTGCTCAGGCTCAACAGGAGTTTCCCATTGGTATTGAATTTGATGAGATTCAATTTCAGCCACAGGTCGTGGATAAAAAAATCAAAAATTTTACCAGTAGCTTGTTTCAGGCCGTCATTATTGTGACTGCCGTCATGCTGGCTTTTTTGGGTTTGCGCACCGGCTTGATTGTGGCGAGCCTCATTCCCATGGCGATTGTGATGAGCATCTTGTGTATGTCGGTACTTGGGATTGGGCTTGATCAGATGTCTCTGGCGGCCTTGATCATCTCTCTGGGTCTTCTGGTGGACAATGCCATTGTCATGGCCGAAGCCGCGATGGTGCGAATGAGTGCGGGGGAGCGTGCCTTGGATGCGGCGATTGAATCCGCCAATGAACTGAAAATTCCACTTCTGACTTCTTCCTTAACGACCGCTGCGGCATTCTTACCAATTTATCTGGCCGAGTCGAATGTTGGAGAATATACCGCGCCCATCTTTACCATCGTGGCCCTGACTCTCCTGTGTTCGTGGGTTCTGGCTATTACCATGATTCCTTTGTTTTGTGTGCTCTTTTTACGAGTGAAGCCTTCTGGTGAGGAAGAGCCTTTTAGTAGCCCATTTTATCGCCGGTACAGAGGCGTTCTGTTGTTGGGCGTTCGGCATCCCTGGCTGAGCCTGGCAGCTACAGGATTCATTTTTTTTCTGGCCATGATTGGATTCGGGAAGTTGCCCGTGTATTTTTTTCCGGCCAATGATAAACCCACATTCACAGCAAAACTGGAATTTCCAAATGGTACACCCATCGAAAAAACTGATGCGATGGTAGCTGATGTTGAAACCTTTATTCGACAGCACCTGATGGTGAATGACGAACGAAAAGGGGGTATCGTCAATTGGGGGGCGTTTGTTGGAGAAAGTGCGCCGCGATTTGACCTCCCGTTTAATCCTGTGCAAGCGAGCCCTAACTTCGCGTACCTGCTCGTCAACACAACCTCTCGAGAAGATTTCCCTTTCGTGATTTCGCGTCTAGAGCTGTTCTGTCAGGAACGATATCCTGACCTTAAGGCAATTATTCGACCATTGGAAACGGGCCCGCCGACGTATCCCCCTATAGTGGTGAGAGTCAGTGGTCGTGAAACCGATAAGCTGTTTGAAATTATGGATCAAGTGAAAGCTCAACTTCGATCCATACCTGGGACCAAACTTATCGACGATGATTGGGGGAGTCGATCAAAAAAATTGATCGTACAAGTGAATCAGCCGCGAGCCCTTCGTGCTGGGGTGACCAGCCAGGATGTTGCCACCTCACTCCAAGCCTATCTGACGGGATTGGATATTACGCAATATCGTGAGGAAGATAAATTAATTCCTGTGACCCTTCGGTCCGTTGGTGCCGTCCGTGATGATATCGCCAAATTGGAAAGTATTAATGTGTATGCCCAAGCTACGGGACAATCCGTACCCCTTAAACAAGTGGCGGATATTGAAATTGAATGGCAGCCTTCTACTGTCCATCGACGGGATCGGTTACGATCAGTGTCGATCGAAGCGGCGTTGCATGAAGGTACAACGGCGACGGAGGTGAATGCGCTGTTAGGGCCCTGGCTGAAGCAAGAGAGTGAAACGTGGGGGTTGGGGTACTTTTGGGAGTTTGGGGGTGAAGCGGAAGCGTCTGGGAAAGGGAACAGTTCTATCGGCGAAAAGTTACCGGTGGCAGGGTTGATTATTCTTTTACTGTTGGTGGCCCAATTCAACTCTATTCGAAAACCGGTGATTATTCTCCTGACCATTCCCTTAGGGCTCATTGGTGTCGTTATTGGGCTTCATGCGACCAACTTGTACTTTGGGTTTATGACCATGCTGGGTATTCTGTCGTTGGCTGGCATTATCATTAACAATGCGATTGTGTTGATTGATCGAATCAATACAGAAATCCAAGACAATGGGCTTGAGCCCGCCCGAGCGATTATTGTCTCAGCCCAACATCGTCTTCGACCAATTCTCTTGACGACGATAACGACAGTGGGTGGACTTCTTCCGCTGTACACAGGAGGTGGTCCCATGTGGGAACCCATGGCCATCGCGATCATGTCGGGTCTGTTTTTTGCCACTCTCTTAACCTTGGGTGTCGTGCCGGTGCTATATTCATTATTTTTCAGGGTCAACTTCAAAGAATTTCAATATTGATTTGAATGGAGCTTAAAACATGGAGCTCAACGTAGATTTGACCATGAGGCATGTATGCAAAGTTTTTTTCGATCTATATCAAGCAGGAGTCATCTAGGTGTCTTTATTCTTTTATGGTTTTTGACGGGGTGTACGGCATTTGGTGATTGGGTGGCTGGAGCAACGCATAAGAGTCCGGGCATCGCCTATCCTGAGCAACTAGAGACTGTACAGATAGGGGTGACAACCAAAGAAGATGTTCGTCACCTTTTTGGTGCTCCTACCGATTTACAGGTCTCTTCGGCTGGCGGATTGACACGCGAGTCTTGGGCGTATGCGAGCACCCATCCGAAAATTAATCCATGGCAATATTTCCTGGGATTTGGGGTGTTGGCCCTTTCCAAGGAAATCCCCCGAGATTCCTTTGCCATTAGTTTTTCTCCAGAGGGGACTGTCGAGGGCATTGGTATTCGTGAGTTCCAATCTTTTGATCTTGATCTATCTCAGAAAAATATATCTGGAAATCAGCCACGGCACATGTCTTATGGGATGAATAATCCTCTGACCCATCAACCACGTTAGGTCCCCACCTCTTTGCCCAGGAATCTTGGAACACGAGTTTTTTAATCATACGGTTCATAGAGGTCGTTTTTGTGAAGGGGCCTGTTGAATATTTCATGTCGAGGAGCCGTAAATGCTCCAGGACAGACGGCTAACAGCAGTGAGAGGGAATGTTCAAAAAAGTTCGTCCAGCAAGGCCGCAGCCATTTTGACGCGCGGAGTGTACTTTCAGTACGTGAGCACGGCAAAATGGCGAGAACGCCGCTGGCGGCTTTTTTCAACATTCCCTGAAGAGTTTAAGTCGCGAAAGTAAGTTGGGGAGAGGTCTATTGTTGTGATGCGCAATACATGGAAAGAATGGGGCATCCTCGGTTTTGCTCTGCTGCTGGCGGTATTCTTTTTTGCGGCTGGATTTTCAAAACTCTTACAGCCAGAAATCCAAATGGAAAATTTCGTTCGGTGGGGCTATCCCTCGTGGTTTGTGTATTTCACGGGAGTGATAGAGGTGGCTGGAGCTGGGCTGTTGCTTGTCCGACGCTTGAGGCTGGTTGGCGTAATGGTGCTAGGTGTGACGATGGTTGTCGCAGCCTTGACTCATTTTCAGGCTGGTGAGATGGCGGCAGTGCCGGTTCCGTTGGTCCTATTGATCTTTACGGGAGCTCTAGGAATTTTAGATCGGAAGAGATTGGGCTAATAGATCTACTCCACTTGTCGACAAGCCTGGCCTGAGCATAGCCAAAGGGCTCAGTTCGGAATTAACTAGCAGCTAACTCACACCACACCGGCGTATGGTCGGATGGCTTCTCTTTCCCACGTGGATCTTTGTCGACACCAGTGGCTATGAGTCGATCCGTAGCTTGGGGAGACAGTAACAAATGGTCAATGCGTAACCCCTGATCCTTATTCCAGCATCCAGCCTGGTAATCCCAAAAGGTGTACAAGCCTAATTGTGGGTGTTGCGCTCGAAGCGCATCAGTCAGTCCCAGAAAACACAATGTTCGAAACCGGGCACGGGTTTCCGGGTGGCAGAGAGCATCACCAGCGAATCCATCGGGGTCATACACATCATCATCCGTAGGACAGACATTGTAATCGCCACCCAAAACCAACGTTTCCTCGTAGGTAAGGAGAGTTCGGACATGGGCAATGAGCCGATCCATCCAAGCCAATTTGTACGGAAACTTTTCCGTGTCGATGGGGTTGCCATTGGGAAGGTAAATCGACGCCACGCGGACTTTTCCAATAATAGCTTCGACATACCGCGCTTGCTCGTCAGTTGAATCGCCTGGCAACGCTCGCTGTTCGACCTCGATAGGTTGTTTCGCAATGATGGCTACGCCGTTATAGGTTTTTTGTCCCACGACGGCGAAATTATACCCCAGGTCTTCAATCTCGCTTCCCGGGAAATTTTCTTCCAGACATTTCAACTCTTGGAGCAACAACACATCAGGGCTCACCTCTTTCAGGTAATCCATGACATGCGGGAGCCGTGATTTAATGGAGTTCACATTCCAGGTCGCGATTTTCATAACAGAGATTCTAAAGGGTTCGATTGGGTTGTGACAAACTATTGCCGCAAGGAGGGCTGCTTGATCTGCAAGCTGGACAAATCAAAAAATCTTTAATGGGAAATCAGGCTGGTTGTTTCGCTGGGTGTGCGGGAATGCCTTCAAGCATGCCTCTTGCACTGAGGTCTTCATCAATATCTGGCCAGTGGACGCCTTGTCCACTACCAATGATTTCGAAATGGTTACGTTGCTCAGGTGTCGCATTGGCCAGACGCCATGACCAGACCAGAGGTACGGAGATGGCGCGTCCATCTGTCAATTGCGCGGTGATGGATTCATCGGAAACTTCTATTGAAGTAATTTTTGGTTCGTGTTTATCCACAATGTTCCTCCCAAGCTTCTACAATTTTCCCCAGGTGTTGGTGAATCAATTGGCGAATTTGGTTCAATTCTCGTGGCCGAAATCCATCATTGCCAGCTAAGGTCAATGGGTTTAGCCAAAACTTACAAATCTTTCGCTCGCGTTGTACATGTACATGCTTAGGTTCGTTACAGTCAAAACTATAGAAGAAAACTCGATAGGGACCTTCAATGTCACGAACAGTTGGCACGATGCATTCTTCTCGATTTCATTTGCGGGCTTTTCACCTCGATAATTCAGTAATTATAAAAGAATTATGAAATTGACTCCAGTGAAACGTTTGGAAAAAGGTAACGGAGAATTAGAGAAAGGCTCAGGGTTTCGAGCTAAGTACTATCGAGGTGAATTCCGATTCCGCTGGGTCATATTTAATGCGCTTCGCCCCAGGAAGTGCCTTGCCCGACATCGACGGTGAGGGGTATGGATAGTTGGAGTACTGGCAGCGATGCTGATTCCATAACTTTCTTCACCACCTCGCTTGTTTGATCAACCGCACTTTCTTCAACTTCAAAGAGCAATTCATCGTGGACGGTGAGGAGCATTTTGGCTTTGGTGGTGAGATTGTGTTGTGCCAATGCTGCTGGTACGCGAATCATGGCGCGTTTGAGAATGTCAGCAGCGGTGCCTTGGATGGGGGCATTGATGGCGGCGCGTTCGGAGAAATTTCTCCGGGCGGCGTTACGTTCGTGAATGCCTGGCACATGGACGCGACGACCGAAGAGTGTTTCGACGTATCCATGTTCGCGGCAGAATTGTTTAATGCTGTCCATGTACTCGTGAATGCCGGGGTAGCGTTCGAAATAGGCTTTCATGTAGGCGGCGGCTTCTTCGTTGGAAATGCTAAGTTGCCGACTGAGTCCGAATGCGCTGATGCCGTAAATGATGCCAAAGTTAATCGCCTTGGCTTTACGGCGCATGGCCGGATCTAAATCCTTGGCTTCAACTCCAAAAATTTGGCTGGCGGTGAGGGCATGAATGTCTTGCCCTTCGTGGAATGCCTGTTTCAAGACTTCGATGTCGGCAATGTGCGCGAGTAGACGAAGTTCAATTTGAGAATAATCCAAGGACAGCAATGTCCATCCGGGATTGGCCACAAAGGCATGGCGAATCTTTCGACCATCTTCGGTACGGATGGGAATATTTTGAAGATTGGGATTGGTTGAGGATAGACGGCCCGTGGAAGCGCCGGCCATGGCATAGGAGGTGTGGACGCGGCCGGTCCGTGGATTGATCTGTTCGACTAAGGCATCACTATAGGTACTTTTCAATTTGTCGAGCTGCCGCCACGCTAACATTTTGGCTGGTAGCTCATGTCCTTCTGCGGCTAAGGCTTCCAATACATCGGCTCCGGTGGAGAAGGCCCCGGATTTACCTTTTTGTCCACTGCCGAGTTGCATTTCCTCAAACATCACGGTGCCTAGTTGCTTGGGCGATCCCACGTTAAATTCATGCCCGGCCAGTTCGTGAATGTTCTTTTCTAATATGGCTTGGCGTGCTTCGAAGTCCTTGCTGAGGGCTTCGAGTTGTTCGCGATCCACTTTGATTCCCTCGGTTTCCATGTCGACAAGCACGGGGATGAGGGGCCGTTCTAAAGTTTCATAGGGCGTGACCATGCGTTCGGCCAACAAGCGAGGTTTGAGCAATTGGTGAAATTGGAGTGTGACGTCTGCATCTTCGGCGGCATAGGTTAAGGCTTTCTCGAGGGGAACGAGATCGAAGGTGATTTGTGATTTCCCCGCACCGGCAACTTCCTTAAACTTGATCGTGGTATGCCCAAAATGCAGGCCGGCCAATTCATCCATGCTGTGGCCATGACTGCCGCCGTCCAGGATATAGGACATCAACATCGTGTCGTCGACTGGTGAGATGGTGACACCATATCGCTGAAGCACCACGATGTCGTATTTTAAATTATGCCCGATTTTGAGTACGGACGGGTCGGCTAAGAGCGGACGCAGGATATCAAGTGCTTCATCGATGGGAATTTGCACCAATGGTTCATTCTGGTGAGAGGCTTCCTTTTGGATCGGTGTCTCGGAAAAGTCTAATTCCGATGATGGTTCAGGATGTCGGTGAGCGAGTGGGATGTAGCAGGCATGGCCGGGCTTTACACAGAGCGAAATGCCCACCAATTCCGCGCGGCTTTCATCCAAGGACGTGGTTTCAGTATCGACGGCGAATGCTCCAGCATAGCGCGCTTGGGTGACCCAATCTTGCAGGACGGCCGTGGATTGCACCAGTTCATAATGTGAGGTGACCGAAGTCCTTGGTTTGGTTGGCGGTGCTCCTTCAATGTCAGGAACCTTTTCCCCAGAAGCCTTCAGGCGGCTTTGAATTTTGGCGACGAGACCTTTGAAGCCTTGTTCGTTCAGGAAGCTGAGTAGTTGTTGCGGATCAGGGTTTTTGCGCTGCAATTGGTCTACTGTTATTCCAGTCGGCACGTCATTCCGAAGGCGCACAAGTTCTCGAGACATCCTGGCTTGATCGGCAAAGTCGATAAGGCTTTGGCGTCGTTTCGGTTGTTTGATTTCACCGGCTCGCGCCAATACTGAATCCAGATCTCCATATTCTTGGATGAGTTGTGCCGCGGTTTTTATGCCAATGCCTGGGACGCCGGGGACATTGTCTGTCGCATCCCCTGCCAAGGCTTGGACATCCACCACTTTGTCTGGTCCGACGCCAAATTTTTCTTGCACTTCCTTGGGGCCGATTTTCTTGTTTTTAATGGCGTCGAACATGCTCACGCGATCCGTGACCAATTGCATGAGGTCTTTGTCCGACGACACAATAATCACTTCTACGCCCTCAGCTTCTGCTTGCTTGGCATAGGTCGCAATCAGGTCATCTGCCTCAAATCCTGGTGCCTCAATACATTCCACATTGAATGCGCGGGTGGCATCCCGCACTAAAGAAAATTGAGGGATCAATTCGTCCGGTGGCTCGGGACGGTTCGCTTTGTAATCAGCGGAGATGTCATTACGAAAGGTTTTCCGGGCTGAATCGAAGATCACGGCTAAATGTGTGGCGTGGAGGTCATCGAGTAGTTTTAGCAACATGTTAGAAAAGCCCATGACGGCATTGACTGGAGTTCCGTCTGGTCGGGTGAGGATTGGCAGGGCGTGAAAAGCTCGAAATATGAAGCTTGAGCCATCGACTAGGCAAAGATGCTTCTCAGTGGCGTCCTGGTTTTTTGGGGTCATCATCATATCGTGGTGTGTGCAGAGCCGATTGGTTGGCTCTGCATTTTTATTTTCTATGAAAAAGGTGTGCCAAGGATGTAGCACAATCTGAAGGGACGGGGAAAGAACTCCTCTCTGCGATGGGATTCATGTGTGACGCCTCCTCGATTTGTCCAAAATCTAGAAGTGATAGGCCACGATATATCGTTTAGCCATGAAATAGCGTGGTCTAGTGAATGTAAAAATGTATTAATCTCTGAAGGTGTGTAATCAAAACTCATTGAAAAATAAATGAAAATTTACCTTTGATGGCAGTATTCTTCTTTGGCATCAACTCTGCAATATTGTTGGCAAGCGGTAATAGCCAATAGTGTTTCAAATGGTTTTTTAAGGAGAGTCTGATGCAAGCAAGATCAAAAATTCACACATTCGCTTCTCTTTCCCTACTTGTCTTTGGGCTAAACCTGAGCGCAACGGCTGTTATGGCGGAATCAAACGCCGAAGGTTCGACCATCCTGGCTCTTCTTCAACAACAAGGGCAGCTTGATCAACAGATTGGCCTAGTTGAAAAAATGATTCTCGAGGTTCAAGGTCGGCCTTCTCCAACAAAAGTCTCACACAAAATTGTTGCTCGCTCCGTAGACCGAAGTCACTCTGACCCGATTGGCCACAAGAATGATGATATCTCTATGCTCGATGAATATATGGTGGAGGATATATATCTAGACCCTTTTGATGAAAATCCGTCAAAGGTTGTGCAGGACCCATGGGAAAATTTCAATTCTACCGTGTTTGATTTTAATCTGGGTTTAGATCGGCGAGTTATCCGGCCAGTAGCCAGAGGCTATCATGCCATTATGCCCGATGTGGCAGAAGAAGCCTTGGGAAAGGCGTTTTCCAATATTCGTATCGTGCCTCGCTTGACCAACAATTTGCTTCAGGGGAAGGTATCGGAAGCTGGTGTGGTGGTCAGCCGATTTTTGATCAACAGCACTATCGGGCTGGCAGGGTTTTTCGATGTTGCTGAAGCGCAGTTTGGTCTCACGGCACCTGTTGAGGAAGATGCTGGGCAAACGCTGGCGAAACTTGGTGTGGGAACAGGGCCATATTTAGTGTTGCCACTGCTTCCACCCACGACGATTCGGGATGGGGTTGGGACATTGGCCGACTTAGCCTTGGATCCCTTAAATTATGTCCTGCCATTTGTCGCCCAGGCCTCGAAACGAGTCTGTGAAACGGTGAACACTCGTGCCCAGAACGTGGATTCTTTTGAAGGAATTGAAGATAGTACCCTAGATTTATATGCCGCAGTCCGTAACGCCTATGGTCAGACTCGTGCTCAAGCCATTGACCAATAATCTGGGGGGCCTGACAAGGGTTAGGCCTCTGCATCACCCCCGCCATTAATAATTTTCTCCAATTTTTTATCCTCCGTTGTAATTTCCTATCGATTTTATTTATCTTTACCCAGTCACCATAAATGCCGGCATGGTGATTCATCGTGACTTATGGCCTGTATGGCTTGCAAACGTGTTGGTGTGTGTATTTGAATCTGGGTATTTTAGATCAACCATTTTTACAGGGGCGGTCATGAAGAATGCATTTTTTAAGGGTCATGGATTGGGGAATGACTATATTGCCCTCGATCCCAAAGAATTAGATTTTAAGCTGACACCAAAATTCATTCGGGCCATTTGTGACCGTCATTGGGGCGTGGGAAGTGACGGGATTTTGGCGTTAACTTCGTCCAAGAAGGCAGACTTTGGGCTCCGAATTTACAATCCCGATGGCAGTGAAGCCGAGAAGTCAGGAAATGGATTGCGAATTTTTGGCTGCTATTTGTACGCGACGAAGAGGACGAAGCGACGATCATTTAGCGTCGAAACCAAGGGCGGACTTGTGCATGTGGATTTAGAGTTCGATCAAGGCGGTCAAGTCATCGGGGCCACGGTCGATATGGGACGGGCGTCATTTCAGCCCAGTGCCTTACCCTGCACGATTCGTGCTCCGGAGCTTATTCTTCAGCCGATCAAGGCGGTGGGGCAATCGTTGCGGTTCACGGGAGTGAGTGTTGGCAACCCGCATTGTGTGCTGTTTAAGGATAAAGGCGGGAAGTGGACGCGTGAGGATTTGCTCCATATGGGTCCAGAATTAGAACATCATCCGATTTTCCCCAAGCGCACCAATGTCCAACTGGCCGTCCCTACCGGGCCAAACTCTTTGTATATTCTTATTTGGGAGCGTGGAGCCGGAGAAACCCAAGCGTCAGGTTCCTCTTCTTGTGCCGCGGCAAGCGCTGGGGTGCGTTTAGGGTTGATCAAGAGCCCGGTGACCGTGAAAGCACCAGGAGGAAGCCTACTTATTACGGTCGATTCTCAATACCACCTGACGATGAAAGGTCCGGTGGCTGAGGTGTATCAAGGCCAACTCCATCCTGGGTTTCTTCTTGCCAAGAAGTAGGCAATCGTGACGGATACTGATGCAATGCCGCATCGCTACGTTTGCCCCTCTTAATAAACTAGGGCAATTTTCATTCGACTTTGTCGTTACTGGGGAAATGCCGTCGGTGGTGTGACCTCCCACCCTTCGCCGTTCAAGGCGTGTAAGAATTTTACTAGGTCGTCTTTTTATAGATCCGTCAAATTGAGTGGCTTGATGACTGGGTCAATGTGAGGATTGGGAATTCCTCCCTGATCATAAAAGTCAACCACCTGTCGCAAGGTAGCAAACCGGCCATCGTGCATGTAGGGCGCTGTTCGAGCGACCTCGCGGAGGGTTGGGGTTTTAAAGGCGCCTAAGTCCTTCGGGTTTTTCGTGACACCGTACCGACCGACATCGATATGGTCGTTGTCCCAATCTACGCCTAAATTATGGAATCGTTCGTCTGTAAAATTGAATCCGAAATGGCAGCGGAGACATTGTCCTTTTCCTACAAAGACGCGAAATCCATTTTGTGCATTGGCTGATAAAGCCATTTCGTTTCCTCCAATCCCAAACTGGTCATAGGCGCTATTGCCTGAGAGCAGCGTGCGTTGAAAGCTAGCGATGGCCTTGGCGATCAATTCAATTGTGGTGTTCCCTGCACCAAACGCCTGTTCAAAGAGAGGTTGATACCCGGCGATACTTTTCACCTTTGCCACGAGTTCGTCATGATTGGCAAATCCATGTTCAATAGGATTCGCAAAAGGTCCTACCGACTGTTCTTCCAACGTGGCTGCGCGGCCGTCCCAAAATTGAGCTGAGCTGAAGGCCCGGTTAATGGCCGTTGGTGCCCCCCGCCCCCTTGTTGTCGATGAATGCCTGTGGAAACGGGTTGTCCATCGGTAAAGGCTAAGGCTGGGATATGGCAGCTGGCACAGGCAATGGTGTTATTGGCCGACAGGCGTTTGTCAAAGAATAACAGTTTGCCCAGTTCAACTTTTTCCCTGGTCAAGGGATTGTCTTCAGGAATCACAAGGCTTTCTTTTTCCAAGCCCAGAGGGAGATCGAGCTGAAGTTCCATTTGAGCCTGTGAGATGGTAATCCCACTGACGAACACCCCAACCGTGAGCGGAGCTTTTGTCAAATGTTGGGGATGCCGTGACTAGGCGGCCTTCCTGGCTTTCTTTTCTCCATCA